>JAMCSF010000001.1 GCA_023380795.1 Candidatus Martarchaeota archaeon
TCCTGGGCTTCTTCTGCGAAATCTAGGTTTATGAAGCTTGGAGTATTGACGGTCTCAGTAATGCCCCTTACTGCCCTGTATGCAACTTCGTCGGCAACCCTGAAAGCCTGCTCTAGGGCAAGGTTCTGATAAAGGCTGACTAGCCTCTGGTTGTCTATTACTATCAATGTGTCAACATTCTTCCTGAGCTCCTGTATGCTCTTCATTGCGACCTGAAGCCTTACCTTCTCAAGCCTGAACGGGAAGGTAACTATGCCTATCACTATTGCCCCGTTCTCCTTGGCTATGCCAGCGGCTATCGGGGCAGCTCCGCCTCCTGTTCCTCCTCCCATTCCTGCGCATACGAATACGAGGTTGTATCCGTCCAGTGCCTTCTTCAAATCCCCTCTCGAATACTCTGCCGCCCTTGCTCCCATTTCTGGAAACCCTCCTGCACCAAGCCCCTTGGTCAGCGGCCCGCCTATCAGTATTCTGTTTATCGACGGGTCAAGGCTGTTGAGGTGCTTTGAGTCTGTGTTTACTGCTATGAAGCTTGCGCTCTTTATGCCTTGCTTGACCATCCTCTGTATGGTGTTGCTGCCTCCTCCTCCGAGGCCGCACACTGCAATCTTGGCCTTAAAAAGCGAATCGTCAAAATCATTGTTGTTCAAAGCGTTGTCCAAAAGCTCCATTGTGTCACCTGCAAAATATACTCAATTAAAGTTTAAATGTATAACTCTAAATGCCTGAGCAGGGATTTCCAAATCTTTTTATAGGTTTTTATGCTAAACTATTATCGCTAATCTCTTTTCTCAGGGAGCATTAGATTTTTTTGAGAGTGTTTATAATGACAAGGCTAAGACCGGCAAGGACTTTCAGGTATATATTTTCACAGGCGTGGGCAAGATATTCGCAGAAGAAGCCCAGGAAGAACTACATAAGGGCAAAGCCGCACACGAGCCTGCTAGTGTTCAACATGGGCGTCGACAAGCCGGATTTTGACACGGTGCTTACGCTTACGACAAAACAGGCAATACAGCTGCGCTCAAACTCCATAGAATCCGCAAGGCAGATGATAAACAAGCACATGGAGCTGATGGCGCCTGGCGATTTCTACTTCAAGGTCCTAGTGTACCCGCACATGATAATAAGGGAGCACAGGATGGCAACAGGAGCAGGAGCAGACCGTATATCCCAGGGAATGAGCCACGCTTTCGGAAAGCCTGTCAGCGTTGCTGCAAGGCTCAGGGAGGGCCAGCCTATTTTCATGGTAAAGACAAAGGCGAAGAACGTGCCCCACGTCAGGGAAGCCTTCAGGAGAGCCTCATCCAAGCTTTCCGGGCTTTACAAGCTCAATATAGAGCAGGCCCAGCAGGCGAAGAACTGAATCCTTTTCCGATGCAAGTTTTATGCCTGCAAAATACGGCAGGCATAAATATTACTTTTTTTAAATTACAATACGTGTTTCAATGCGCATACTGATACAGTTCCCTGAAGGGCTCAAGCAGAAGGCCCTTGAATATGCACAGAGCCTTGAAAAAGAGGGCAACGAGGTATTCATATCTGCTTCTCCTAACTTTGGCGCCTGCGACTTGGCGCTTGACGAGGCTAGGAACCTGAAGGTCGACAAGCTCATACATTACGGTCACGCTGAATTCAACAAGGTGGATTTCAACGTTGAATACGTGTCTTACGAGATTGACGCTCCCTTGGATCTTCTTCCGAAATCCTTGGATTATCTGAAGAATTTTAACAAGATAAGCTTGGTCACTACAGTCCAGCACCTTCATCAGCTTGAAGCAATAAAGCAGTTCTATGAGAAAAATGGCAAAGAGGTCTTCATAGGAAAGCCATATGGCTTCGCAAAGCACCCAGGCCAGATACTGGGCTGCGACATAGGAAGCGCAGCTTCCGTAGACGGCAAGGTGGACGCCCACGTATATTTCGGCGGAGGCATATTCCACCCATTGGGTGCGCTCCTCAACACAAAGAAGCCGTTTCTTGTCATAGAGCCTTTCGACAGCAAGATAGAATTCATAGACAGCCTCAGGGATACCTACCAAAGGAGAAGCAGGGGCAAGGTTCTAGCTTCTCTCGAAGCAAAGTCCATAGCAATACTTGTAAGCACAAAGAACGGCCAGCACAACCTTAAGCTTGCAGAGATACTAAAAAAGAAGGCAGAGGAAGCGGGATTGAAATCCGCTATACTCGTTTCCAACACGTTCGACTTCGACTCAATAAACAACATGATGGAGTTCGACGCGTTCGTAAACACTGCGTGCCCGCGCATAGCGATAGACGATACTGACAGGCTGCGAAAGCCATTGCTTAGCGCAAACGAGCTGATGCAAGTTCTCTCAATGAAGAAGGAGCTCGCAGAAATGAGAGCAGAAAAGCACTGATGTTCCTTATTCTCAAGCATGCAAAAATTCAAAAAAAGGATAGCTTTCGCTATGCTCTAAATCAAATTAAAAAAGAAAAAGAAAAGAAAGAAAAGCTGAACTAATCAGCTTTCCTTCAGGGTCATCGTAGCTATCTGCGATACTAGATCTGTCGCAGCAGAGTCACCAGATACGCTGTATTCAACCCACAACTGTCCTGAAGCCGATGTTCCTGGCGTTGTGCTGAATGTTGACATTGGGATTGTGCAGGATACTGTCTGACCGCTTGCCAAATCTATGTCTGAGCAGGCAGAGTTTGCTACTAGCGCTCCTGTAGCACTAGAAGATGAAGGTGCAGCTGATCCGCTAGGCATGAAGAAGAATGTCACGCCTGTCCAACTAGCTCCTGTGCTCTGTCCAACTGTTACTATAAGATTTCCGCTAGTCCAAACAGGGCTTGTGCACAAGAATCCGGAGCTTGCTACGCAAGTCGTTCCTGTGAAGGAGCTGCTGCTGAAGATTCCCAGTGAGAAAAGTGCCGCCAGCACTATCGCAATAATCAGTATTGCCCAACCGTATGTCATTAGGTATTCCATAGCGCTTTGCGCTTTTTGGTTTTTCATTCCCATGTACTAACACCTTTAAGTGCTAATAAATACTTGAAGTGGTAATATATATAAAGCTTACTTTAATACTGGAACATTTCTTTCCACGCCGAATCTCGCATCTGCCAATCAAATGCCACTTTTACAAAGAGAAAAATTCATCCCTTTTGTAAATGTGCTCATCGCAAAAAAACATTTTATTTCTGTAACTGCAGAATGCAAAAGACGTTTATATAAGTTGCTGGAAAAATAAATGAGGAGCAACTACTCCTGAATTGTGATAGGTGGAAAAATGACAGAAGAATTGAATCCTTTCAAGATAGCGCAAGAGCAGCTCGACGAGGCTGCGGAAGTTATGGGGCTTGATGAGCAGGCACACGCAATACTAAGAGAGCCTATGCGAACGCTTGTAGTAAACATACCAGTGCGCATGCACGACGGCAAAGTCAAAGTTTTTCAGGGCTTCAGGGTGCAGTACAACGACGCAAGAGGTCCAACAAAGGGCGGCATAAGGTTTCACCCGAAAGAGAGCCTTGATACTGTGAAGGCGCTTTCTGCGTGGATGACATGGAAGGTTTCCCTCGCAAACGTGCCGTTCGGCGGCGCAAAAGGCGGAGTCATTTGCGACACTAAAAGCATGCTGCCCTGGGAGCTTGAAGCGCTGTCAAGGGGCTATATAAGGGCAATAGGGAAATACATAGGCCCGCAGGTGGATATACCAGCTCCTGACGTCTATACAACTCCTCAGATAATGGCCTGGATGATGGACGAATACAGCAACATAGTCAGGCACAACGAGTTCGGAACGATAACCGGGAAGCCGCTGGAGGTCTGGGGAAGCGAAGGAAGGAGCGATTCGACTGCAATGGGCGGGCTTTTCGTAATGAGGGAAGCGGCAAAAACGCTTGGAATAGACCTCAAAAAAGCGAAAATCGCAGTGCAGGGATTCGGCAATGCCGGAATGTACGCATATACCCTTTCAAAGAAACTCTATGGTTCAAACGTAGTGGCCATAAGCGATTCCAACGGCGCCATATACGACCCGAACGGCTTGGATCTGGCAAAGCTTGAAAAAGCCAAGAAGGAAACAGGAAGCGTGACAGGCTACGAAGGCGGCGAAAAAATGACGAACGAGCAGCTTCTTGAGAGCGATGTAGACATACTGATACCTGCGGCGATAGAAAACCAGATAACAGGGTCTAACGCAGACAAGATAAAAGCCAAGCTCGTGCTCGAGCTTGCAAATGGGCCGGTGACTCCAGATGCAGACAAGATACTCCACGAGCGCAACATATTCGACGTGCCCGATTTCCTGGTAAATTCCGGAGGCGTAATCGGCTCATACTTCGAATGGGTGCAGAACATAGGCGGATACTACTGGAGCGCCGAAGAGGTTTACTCGAAGCTTGACAAGATAATAACAAAATCATATGCAGACATGATGGCAACTAAGAAGGAATACGATGACAAAGGCAAGAAGATAACCCCAAGGACCGCGGCTTACATAATAGCTGTGTCCAGAGTGGCAGCCGCCATGAAAGCAAGGGGCTGGTATTGAAGGTGTGCATGCATGGAAGGCAAGCAGGCAGAGTTCGGAGTTATAGGGGGCTCAGGGGTATATTCGCTTTTCGACAGCCCTGAGGAGCTAGATATAGATACAGAATACGGCAAGCCAAGCGACAAGGTTTCACTCGGAACCATAAACGGGAGGAGCGTTGCCTTCATCCCAAGGCACGGCAAGGACCATACGATTCCACCGCACAAGATAAACTACAGGGCGAATATAGCGGCGCTGGATTCATTGGGCGTAAAGAGGATTATATCCATAACAGCGGTGGGCTCGCTCAGGATGGATTTTGTTCCTGGAGATTTCGCTTTGCCGACACAGTTCATAAACATGACTAGCGGAAGGGCTGACACTTTCTATGACGGGCCGCAGGTTACTCATATAAGCACGGCTTTTCCATACTGCCCTGAGATGCACAAAATGGCAGTGCGCGTCAGCGACTATGACGACATAAAATACCACGAGAATGCAACGATAATCACAATAAACGGGCCGAGATTTTCCACGATGGCCGAATCAAAGATGTTCAAAAATATGGGTGCAGACATAATAAACATGACACAGTACCCGGAGATAACGCTTGCGAGGGAACGCGCAATGTGCTACTCTACAATAGCGGTTGTGACTGACTACGATGCAGGCATCGAGGAGGACCAGCACATACTGCCCGTATCGTTCGAAGACGTAGGAAAGAGGTTCGCTTCAAGTATAGAAAAAGTAAGGAAAATGGTGGCAGACATGATGAATGAAATACCGAAAGAGCGCTCCTGCGACTGCGGCTCGGTCCTGGACAACGCAAGGGTAAGCAAATGACTGCCCAGAAAGCTTTTAATATATTAATCGTCAAAACTAGTGTATATCGGAGGTGTTTGAAATAAAGATTAAAGACATAAGGGCAATGCAGGAGAATGCGCTCAAGACAAAGATAGGCGAGCTCAACCTCGAACTTGCAATAGAGAAAAGAAAGGTCGCAGCTACTGGAGTTTCAAGCAAGGTCGTTAAGATACGCGAAATGAAGAAGACCATAGCAAGGATAAAGACCGTTCTCAACGAAAGAGGTGCAGCGAAGAAATGAGCGACATATGTCCCAAGTGCGGATTGCCGAAAGAACTCTGCGTATGCGATGTTTTAGATAAGGAAGTTGAAAGCAGGATAAAGGTTTATACCAAGAAAGCCAAGTTCAACAAGGTAGTTACCATAGTCGAAGGTTTGAATTCCGGAGACATAGACAACGCCCTTAAGAACCTTAAGAGGACGCTGGCTTGCGGAGGGACCTCCAAGGACAACATGATAGAGCTTCAGGGCAACCATAAGTCCAAGGTCAAGAACGTGCTTGTCAACATGGGCTACAAGGATGCAAGCATAGACGTTGCGTCCTGACCTATTTTTATTTCTTGTTTTCCATAACGTGCTAGCGTAAGCGTGTTAAAATGGCTGTACTCGGCATAGAAAGCAGTGCGCACACATTCGGCGTAGGGATATCCGATAACGGAAGGATACTCGCGAATGCCAAGGAAATGTACAAGATAACCGACAAGGGCATGATACCCTCTCGCGTGGCGGAGTTTCACGCAAGCAATGCAAAGGGGGTAATCCAAAGGGCATTGTCTGAATCCGGGATTTCCCTCTCTGAAGTCGAAGCCATAAGCTATACTAAAGGCCCTGGTCTAGGGCCATGCCTGAGGATAGGCCAGCTTGCCGCAATGACCATGTCCGAAATGCTTTCGGTGCCGCTTTATCCTGTAAATCACGCCATAGGGCACATACAGATAGCTGCACATCTTTCCGGGCTAAAGGACCCAATTGCAGTATACGTAAGCGGGGGCAATTCCCAAATACTGGGCATAACGGAGCAGGGCTTCAGGCATTACTCCGTATACGGCGAGACACTTGACATAGGCGTAGGCAACATGATAGACAATTTTGCCAGGGCCGCAAAGCTAAACCCTGCGTGGGGCTCAACAGTGGCGAAGGTTGCGGAAAACGGCCATTACATAAGGATGCCATACACTGTCAAAGGCATGGATTTCACGTTTACAGGCCTGCTCACAAATGCCGTAAAATCGCTTTCATCGCATAAGATTGGGGACGTCGCTTATTCGCTGCAGGAGACCGCATTCGGCATGATAGCCGAAGCATCAGAGAGGGCACTTCTGCTCTCGGGCAAGAAGGGAGTCATACTATGCGGCGGCGTAGCGCAGAGCAAAAGGCTTCGGGAGATACTTGCAGCAATGTCCAAATCGCATGGCGTGGGATTTTACGCCGCGCCAAACGAATACAATGCGGACAACGGGGCAATGATAGCTTATGTCGGAGAGCTTATGCACAAAGGAGGGGCAAAGCCAAAGCGCGGCGATTACGCTGTAGAGCAAAGATACAGGATAGACGGAGTGGATCTCAAATGGCTCTGAAGAAAATCTCGGAAGGAGCAGAGGCAGACATATACGAGCTGGAGCTGCTTGGAATAAAGGCAGTGATGAAATACAGGAGGCCAAAGCCCTATCTGGTAAAAGAGATAGAGGAATACCTCCGCGACACGCGCACAAGGACGGAAGCTAGGATTCTTTCTAAAGTCTCATCTCTGATAAGTGCGCCGAAGCCTCTTCTTGTCACTAGGTATGCAATAATAATGCAAAAGCTGGAAGGGATTCAAGCATCAAAGAATCCAAGCCTTGGGAAGCCAGGCGCAGAGGCTTCAGGCAAAGCGCTGGCGGCGCTGCACTCCTCGGGCATAATACACGGAGATTTTACTACTGCCAACATACTCGTTGGCAGGAGCGGCATATCTGTTATAGACTTCGGGCTTTCCTACTATTCAAGCTCTGCAGAAGACATGGCCTTCGACATCCTGCTCTTCAAGAGATCAGTAAGCAAAGAAGATTTTCGTGCGTTTGAAGAAGCATACGGGAACGGCTTTGCGAAGTCCTGCGAGGTGCTGAAAAAGCTTTCAGAGATAGAAACGCGCGGCAGGTACCAGAACAGGAGCCTGGAAACCGCATGATTCCTGGAAATCCCAAAAAGGATAAATATTACCCAAGCTCCAGCAATCTGTGTGTTCGGATGAACTCAACCATCAATGCGAAGCTTGAGGACTACTCCGCCAAATTCGCAGATCTTATGCGCTATGCAAATAAGTCGCTAAATTCGTTCAGTTATGGCTTAGGAGGCAAGCTCAAGCTAAAGCTTTGGTCTGGCGAAAAGGAATTCAAAGTAATGCGCGTACCATTGGATGGGGACGGCTACATAATACGTTTTGACGGCAATATGCTCATCGCAGTTTCTACGAATCTCGATCTGCGCGGCGAGAAGATAACCTTGGCACACGAGGCCGCGCATCTGCTTAGAATGGACAGCAACGGACACTGGAGTCATAATCATGCCGTAGAAATAAGCACAGAAAAGCTCGCAAGGGAAATAGTCATGCCAAAATGGAAAATGCCCGAATATGCGGAAATGGAGCATAATATACTCTCTGCAAGAAAGATAGCAGAAGAGAATTCCATACCTGTCGACTCTGCGCTCGCCAGGCTAACGTACGACACCAACACGTGGGGCGATGTCGGCTTAGGGATTTATACTACCTACGGGGGTCATAACAGCTACAGGTCGTTCATAACATCTCCCTATCCTGTCGACGATTCGTACTATTCTTGCAACAAGGAAGTTGGCTATATCGGCTCTTCATTCAATAAATTTTGCGGCCTTGGCTTCGAATTTCCCGAAACCATACATATAAGCGCAGGGCTAGATGCCAGATACAGGTTGTCTTCATGGAAAGAGGTGGAGCTTGGCGAACCTGCAAATTGGCTGATACGCAATGCGACGCGCAATTTCCCTGCAGTGGCTTCCGGGATTGACCAGTCAGCCTCAATTGAAGGTTTTAATGCTACTGCGTGTTTCGAACCCTCAATGGCAAATTCCAGGAATGTAAAGGGCATGCCTAAGGAAACGTGCATAGGCAATACTATAATAATGATCCGCAGGGAAGACTAAAATCTTCCAACGTTCGCAAACTGGACTTCGGTATTGTCTTGCTCGTTTGCGCTTTTCTCTTCTACCGCTTCTGCGCTGCGGGAGCCTACAAGCGAATAAGCCTGCATCACAAGCGCCATAAGTGCCACTGCAGCTATTACTGCGGCATACAATATGCCGAAAGCCGCAAACCCGTAAGCGAACATTATCATCGTAAGCAGCGCAGCAATGGGGCCTACGGCAACGGCTGCCTTCGCGTGCAGCATTGTCAGGAACCCAGCCACGAATGCGAGCAGAGCCGCTGCGCTTTCAAGCACCAGAAGAATCTCTTCGAGCTTTGCGCTAGAAAGGAAAGTGAAGAAGCCAACGCTGTTCGAATAGCTTATAACGTTTGAAAGCTGGGTGCTGGCAAAAAGTATGAAAAGAAGGAAAACGGCCACGTACATAATGCCGGATATGGCGCCAACGTTGATGTAGTTTAGCTTGCCTGACATCTCGCTTATCGCGCTCTCGGTGCCAACCTTGTCTATGTCCTCAAGGCAGTAGTAATGCCCGTTCTGCTCCACGATGTCCTCGAAGCAGAAAGGCCTGTGACAGTAGTTGCATATTGCGTATGCAGGCCTCCATGGGTGCCATACGCACGACAGCCCCTCGGCGGCTTCCTCGCTCTCTTCCTCGGAACGCGTCTTGCTCTTCTTCTTTGCTGACATCTGCGAGATGTCTCCTCCTGCAGCTTCCACAGCCTCTTCTATCACTGCGCTAGACACTTTCGGACTAACGAATACAGGGGCTTCTTCCTGCTCCCTGAAATTCGCTGCTGGCCTCCTGCTTGCAGCCGGCGGCACGAACTTGGGTTTTGGCTGCGGAGCTTGCGCTGCAGCTTTCGGCTGTACCTGTGCGGACGGCTGTGCTTTTTCCTGAGGTTGGATGTTTTGCTTCTGTGGCTGCGTAGCCTGAGATATCTGCTGCGGCGACGCCCCGATGTTGGGTGTCATGTGCCGCATCCTGAATATCAGCATATCGTCAGGATCTACTGGCATTCACATCATTTTCTTTGATCTTTCTATAGCTTGGCGCTTTTTCTGCTCAAAGATTCCCCTGTGCTTTGCACAGCTTATGCAGTAATAGACCTTCCTGCGCTCAAAGAAGCGCACGTCGTTGGCAGTCTTCAGGTCGGTGCTGAAGCTTATCGACTTCTCGAATATTACGGCCTTGTTCCTCGGGACCTTCCTTCCGCATGACTCGCAGATTACTAGTGTATCCTTTCCTCGCAATTAAACACCTTGTTATTGTTATTGCAGGTTAATTAATAAATATTAGCCATATAATAAGATTAACTGCCTTTACTTCATTTGGTCCAAAATACTTCAAAAGGTGCATGAAATTGAAATTCTACATCTCATCTTCAGATTCAGGGGCAGCAATTAAACTGGCGAACGCCATAAGCAGGGTAGGCAGCAATCCAATAATATCCGAAGCTGAATCTTCCGCTCCGGAATCTGTTATATCTGACATAAGCAGCAACGCCGATGAGGGAACCGTAGCCATAGTAATATGCCAGAACCCGATAAAGCTGGCGCTCTTGGCAAACAAGAGCGGCTATTTTAACGCAGTGGCATGCAGCACATCAGACGATTTCAATACTGCTTTAGAAGAGGGTGCCAACCTGATAGCAGTGCAGGACGAATCTGCGGTTATATCGGAGATAGCTTCTAGATTCGCCTCTCCTACCGCACAACAGCCGCCAAGGGCTGCAATGCAAAAAAGGCAGCAAAAGCCAATGAGCCCAAAACCGGATAAGGCTCAAAAGTCTTCATTCGGTTTAGGTCTCCCAAAAAGCCAGCCAAAGCCAGAAGTAAACGAAGATGGCAAACCCCTATGGGAAAAGAGCAAGGGCATAAAGAAGAACCTCAGGGACATATTCGGGATAGAGTGATTAAATGCAGCTGCTGTGCGAAAAGCTGACTAAATTTTCCATACCTGCGATAAGGATAGCAGTATCCGACATGCTTTACAGCAATTACGACATCTCACAGAAAGTAATAGCCTTAAAGCTCGGCGTAGCGCAGCCAGCCGTATACAAATACCTGAAGGGCAAATACTCCGAGCGCGTTTCCGTTGTGACAAACTTCATAAAATCAAGCGGCATGCACGAGCCCATAGCCAAAGCCATAATCTCCGGTTCGAATCCTCTCAAGGTTCAGGGTATGATAGAAAGGCTGGCATCCAGCAGGAGGGTTTCCGCATATTGCAATTCTCTCCTCAAATCAGGAAAATGACCAGCGTTTGATCTTTGCGATGCTCCTGTAGCTTCTGAGGAATTTTTCCATCTAATTTGCCTGCCACCTCCCCAAGCCTCCGGTTATGGCCATGCATTTTTGCATAATGGCACACGCATTACAATTGCGCAACAACGAATCATAATGATGGCATGCGCAACGTCAATTGGCTAAACTGCTAGCCATGCGCAAAGTGCAGGAGCTCGGCGTTGCAGCTCTCTATCAGGACTCTTGCAACATCCTGCTTGCGCCTGAACCCCGGGAGCACATGCTCCTGGTACCGTATTCCCGCGCATGCATCGTACATGTCCTGCATGGCGTTGGCGTAATTCCTTGCTTCCGCAACCCCGTTTTTGGAAAGGGATTCAAAAACCTCCCTCTTAAGCTCCCCTATTGCGTCCATCATGCCGAGCAGGTAAGCCCTGTCTCCTACGCCTGTTTCTGCTGAATCGGGAATCCTGCTTTCCGATATCGCGGCATAAAATATGAAAGCCTCGGCATACTCTTGCAGCGAATTGAGCTTCATGTTTTCGTTTGCTTCGCCAATTCTAATCAGCGTTTCTGCGAGAGCCTTGGCATTTCCCAATTCCTGCTTCGTTCCGTCATGCTTCCTGTGGATGTTTGTTATGAGGATGCCGCACACCCTAACGAGCTGCCTCGAAAGCCTTTCGGCCTCTTCAAGCCGGGCCTCTAAATCTTTGAGCCTGCCGTCTATTCTTTCCATCTCCGTGAATATATCTGCCATACAATCACAATGCTTACTATTTTAATTATTTGCCGATTAATAAATATTGCTTGTTAAATGTCTGGTGCATGGTTGTGCGTGTTTTTGCTGCGGTGTTTGTATTGTTGGTGATAGCACTGGCTCATGTGTCATTCGGTGCCACCGTGAGCCTTACTGGACTATGCTCGTATTCTAACGTATCAGCCAATACTATCAATGTGACATTTTCGCTTCAGAACAGCGGAGATTTTCCTGCCACCGGAGTCTCTTTGATACCTAAAGGCTTGGGTCCATTGGCATCAACCAACATAAGCGCGAACAACATAGGCTCAATATACCCAAACGTAACCAAAGGAGCAACCTTCAGCCTAAGCAATTTGCCGATGCCTGGCAGCTACATACTTGAGTTCGTAGTCTCATATTTTCAGGGCTCGTCGAATTTCTTCGCTGCATTCCCCTGCAGGTTCAATTACGATTCCGGCAACCTTACCGATTACCTGGCGCCCATATCTGCAAACTACAGTTCTGGCAGGCTCAAGCTAGGCCTATTCAACATAGGCTCCAAGCCGATAAACACTACGATAAACATAATCGCGCCGCCAGAGGTGCGCTATTCCCCTAAGAATAGGAGTGCAATTATAAACCCGCAGTCAGAATACAACACCAGCTTCAACGTGTCGATTAGCAAATTGTCCGGCCTCGCAAACGCAACCCTCGGAGTATCCATGGTCGCAGGGTATGCCTACGATGGAAAATATTACTCCACTCTTGAAAATCTGTATCTGTCCTCATCAAGCTCGACCGCCACTTCGATACCTAGCGGCCTTCTTATAGCAGGTGCATTCATCGCCGTATTCGTTATCCTTATAGGGCTGATAATATTCTCTGTATTGCGAAAAAGTAAAAGGCCTGGACAAGGTCAATAGTAAATATTCGGTTACTCCATGCAAAAGCCATATGTTAGCATAATAATACCGACACTAAACGAGGCCAAGAACCTGCGCAGCCTTTTGCCTTCAATAAAAAGCACGCTTAAGGGTTACAAGTACGAAATAATAATCGTGGACAAAAATTCTGCTGACGGAACGGCAGAAGTCGCAAGCAGCAACGGTGCCAAGGTGTTTTACGATGACAAGGGCAAAGGCAGCGCACTCATAAAAGGGTTCAAGGAAGCCGAAGGCTCGATAATAATATCCATGGACGCGGATCTTTCGCACAGGCCCAAAGAGCTCAAGCTTCTCATAACCGCAATAGAAGCAGGCTATGATGTGTGCATGGGCTCAAGGTTTCTCACTGGCGGAGGTTCCGATGACATGCCGGCCTTCAGAAGATTCGGAAACAAGATCTTCGTCTACATGGTCAACGTGCTTTACAAAGCGCACTATTCAGATCTTTGCTATGGTTACAGGAGCTTCAGCAGGTCTGCAACAAAGAAGCTCGATTTGAAGTCCGTAGGATTTGGCATAGAGACTGAAATAAGCATAAAGGCTAAGAAAAAGCGCCTGAAAGTGATAGAGATACCGAGCTTCGAGAAGAAACGCGGCACAGGAGAGGGAAAGCTGCACTCGTTCAGGGATGGCTACATAATACTCAAGACGATACTGAAAAACATTTCGGATTGAAACGGTTCAGCTGAAATTGTATCCAGTTATCCTATAAAACCCATACGTGAAATTGTTCGGAAGATAAGTAGCTGTGGCTATCGGAGAAGTTTTGTATTCGGAAAATGCCTGCTGGCATATGTTGTCCGGAGTCCCGCACCAATACCCGTAGTCTATCACCAAGCATTTGTATTCTGCTATGGCTCTGCTTACGAAGCTCTGGTTGTATAAGTAAAGGTATTGGACAGAGGCCTTTCCTACGATGTTGAACAGGGTCGGATCGTAGCTAAAAACGAGGCAGCCTGCCGGTATCTTGCTGCTGCTGTTGTACACAAAATTTTCATAAAACCTTGCACCACCAGCCTGTGCTATATCCGACGGCTTTATTGCAAGCTCGTGCACCTGCAGCAAAAATGAGTAAGCCAATATTGCTAGCATGGCTGCTATGATAGCAGCATATGCCATCCTTCGTGCGGTCATATTATCAGTCAAATCCACCACCTAAAAACATGGAAGCAGTTTTAGCAATGCCGTAGATGCCATATCCTCCCAGTATTGCAGCAGGCGCTGCTAAGGAAAGCATAAACCTCCAGTCTACCCCGTAAAGGACGCCTCCGGCATAGAAAGAAGTATACAGCACGAAGAACAGCCCGAACCAGACTGCAATTGCCAGGAGCTGCCTCCTGTAGCCTGCAGCAAGCATGAAAGCAACGCCTATTATGGCGAACGCTGTGAATGAAAGCGGCTGTATTATGTCTATGTTGGCGTAAGAATTTAGCCAATAATCTATGTTCGAACATATGTTGGCTTCAAAGTTCTGCAGGTCTATGGGCTTGCTTGCTATAAAGCTGGGATTGTCTGCCGCACACATCTGCTGGACGTATGCGCCCTGGTAGCCGAAGCTTCCGAAGAATAGCTCGTTGGCCGCAAACCCTATTTCGGGCGCTATTGCTAGCACGAAAATCAGTATCACCAAAAGGAACCGCGTGTCAAGCCAGTGCTTCCTGATGCGCGCCAAGTTGTTCAGCAATGACTGCTTAAGGCTGCCATCGGAGACTATAACGTAAAGCAGAGGTATCGCTATGAGATAAACAACTCCGTCTATCTTCATGTATGTCAGTAGCGACAGGGCCATCAAAGCGGTGAATAATGTCGATATGCTGCGCTTTTCCAGGAAAATAAGCATCGCTGCAATGGCAATCAGGGAAAAAGCCAGCATGGGCATATCGGATGTTGTAGGATAGGCCCAGACTAGCAAGACCGGTGTAAGCGCCATTATGAACTCGGATATTATGGCCACCTTGAATTTTTTGCTAAGCAGGAGCGCAACTACGAACGTCATGAATACCGAAACTGCGGCCACAAAAAACATCGTGCCGTATGCTGTTGCCCTGCTGAGCCCGAATCCTGCAAATCCGATCGCAAGAACAAAAGCGGTGCCTATGGGTTCGTGGAACGTGTTGCCTATGATGCATGAGCTCGAGCTCCCATAAACGCACATCCAAGCCTGGCCCATGTGCAGAAGGTTCAGGGCCATGTCCTGGTAAATAGTATCGTCGAAAAACAGCTGCTGTGTGGGTTTGACTATTGCAAGCTCCGCGGACACGAATACAAGAACGATCGCGAGAGAGAGCAGGAGCCTCCTCAAATCCACGCCTCTCTCCTTAAATATGTCAAATATCTGCCTGCGGGAAAGGAATATTCCAATTAACATTCCGGCAAAAGATATTAGCACTCCTATGGTGAAAAGGTATTGCCCCATCCCAGAAGATGTAAGAAACATCAAACGCCCCTCTTGTTGGTTACGGTGATGCCGTTTATGAACATATACTTGGTCTTAGTGGCCTTCATCGTGGCTATGGCATCCTCTGGTGTCATTACTATCGGCATGCCGTGCAGGTTGAAGCTCGTATTAAGTGCTAATCCATATCCTGTGAGCTTCCTCATGTTGTCCAGCAATTCCCTGTACCTAGGGTTCTCCTGCCCGACCGCCTGCGGCCTGGCCGAATGGTCCACGTTGACTACTGATTTTGTGGCATCTATGGCCGATTCCCTAACCTTGTATGCCATGGTCATGTATCTGTCGTATCCCTTGTTGTCATAATCTACTATGCGCCCTAGGTCCTCTTCGAGAACTGAAGGTGCGAAAGGCTGGAACCATTCTCTCCTCTTCACATAAAGGTTGAGCTTCTCCTTAACGTTCTCTGAATCCGGAGAGGCAAGTATGCTTCTGTCTCCAAGCGCCCTGGGCCCGTATTCCATGCGCCCCTGGAACCAGAATACGTAGTTTCCGTTGCTTATGAGCTCGGCCGCGTGCCTCGCCTGCTCTGCGTGGTCCTCCCTTGCCGTTTCAAGGGACCTGTCCTTCTTAAGCGCCTGCATCGTTGTTTCCGCGTCGTATTCGTTGCCCAAATAAGCGGAAAAATCGTGCCACGTATTGCCGTTAAGCTCATAATCGGCATAGAGCGCGCTTCCGAGCGCAATGCCGCCGTCGCCCATGTGCGGGAAAACGTACCAGTGCTTTACGTTCTCAAGCTTTCTTATCTTCATGTTCACCTTTATGTTCGAGAAAAGCCCGCCAGCAAGCACTACGTCGCTTATGTTGAACCTGTCAACAACGTTGCTCACGAACTTTACCACCATGTTCTCCAAGAGCTGCTGCGCCATGTATGAAAATTGCTCCCTCGGCATCTGCCAGCCTATGCTCTGCAGCTTGGCGAACTGCTTCCTTGCCCCGTACCTTGCGTTTATTATGGTGCCTTCTACCTTAAACATGTCCTTGAGCCTGTTGCTCTCGAAATCGAAGGGATACGAGTAATCCGCCATGGCCATGACTTTGCCTTCGTCCTCCAGCTCCCTCATTCCTATTATGTTAGTTACCTGCTCGAAGAATATCCCAAGCGAGTCCCTTGCAGGTATGGATATGTGCCTTTCAAGCTTCCCGTTTCCGAAAGTGCTGACCGAACCAGAAAGCCCGTCTCCAAGCCCGTCAAGCGTTATCACCAAGCACTTTTTGAAGCCTGAAGTAAACGCCGCTGTAGCCGCATGTGCAGTATGGTGCTCAACCACTCTCAACTTGAAGTTTCTGAAACCCATATGCCTGAGCTGCCTGGATATTATCGAGGAGCTTATCGAATTGCAGAAAGGCAGGATGCCAATCCCGGTCATGCTGTACTTCAGGTTGTGCATGAACCCCTCGAATCTCGGCTTCGGCATCTTCCTGCGCCTGAAAAGGTAATATTTCTCTTTCATTCTCGGGTATATGCGCTCGAGTGTCTTGGTGAATTCGGTAGTGGTGTATGTTACGTTATCTATGTCTGTTGGCTTTATTTGGGCATAATCCAACGCCGCCTTTATCGAGTGGTATGGGAACTTCATCTCCAGCTTTCTCTTGGTGAAGCGCTCCTCGTTCGCGGCATAGACTATGTTGCCGTCTTCAAGCAGCGCAGCACCTGCGTCATGCCCGTCCCATAAGCCTAAAACATACATAAAATCACTGTATCAAGAGCAAACATGTGGGTTAATCTCATCGCGCCCGTAAAATGAGGCACCATGTTTTGTATCTATTTAAAATGTTTCTATTTAAAATGTTAATTCTTTATGTGTTAGCCTCTGTGTGTTAGCCTCTGCCGTGTTGGTGAATTGCACAATGGGCCAGCAGCAAACCCGATTTCAACCATGCACGCAGGGCAAAATAAAAGGTTTTGGGGAAATGCCGCAATTGTTGAGTAATGGAAAACTATTTAAATTATTCAATCATATAAAAGTAAGTCAATCTAAAAAATCGGGTGCAAAAATGCCTATAGAAACCAAAGCATTGAGTTTAATGAAAATAGTACAGTCACGCGTGTTCAAACTGGTTGTCATGATGCTTCCATTCCTCACGTTTGCTACGGTTTCCGCGCAATCGAATACGGTATCAACCTCCCTGCAGGTTACTATAAGCAGCGTCATATGCCCCATATACGTGGCAGTTAACACCGGAATATTCATATTGGGATTGACTCTGATGATACTGGGAGGGGCGCTCTATGCGGCTGCTCACGTAATGCCCAGCTCAAGCAAGGGCTCGATACAGGGATACGGCATGAGCATGATAATAGGCGGGGTTATAGGCGTGATAATAGCCGAGCTTGCCCCATACATACTCGGCCTGCTCACGAGCACGTCATCTACGACTATAACTTCTTACTGCTGAAGCCAAAAGTGGCTTCGGCATGTTTTCCATTCTTTTTTAACTTCTTTTTTGATTTCGTTCGTTAGTAACGCTTAGCATGCGCAATCCTAGCAATACCGAAATCTATTTATTGTGTTAAACTTCTAATAATTTGGACTTGGGATAATTTGCAATCATAAACATGGTAAAACAATGGCCAACATAATAGAGGTCTCATTCAGCACCTACAAAAAGAACCTGAAGCTGATACTGCTTTTCTCAATAGCGTTTATAATCGCACTTCTAATACCTGTGTTCGCTCCATTTCCTACTTACAACGATCTCGGCTCAATATTCATAAGGACCGGGAGCATATACATGAACCTCAATTTCATAGACGCGATAATAATAGTTGCCTCTACAATGTTTTCGCTCCTGTTTCTTAGCTTTGCCATAGTCGCAATAAATGTCATAGTCAAACACAGCCACACGGCGACCAGAATAAGGAAAGAGGTAATAGACGGATTGGAGAAATACACCGCAAATGTTTTTGTAGTGCTTCTTCTCTTTACTGCGCTTCTGGTGCTGGTAAGCTTCCTCACCTATTATACAGGGTATTCAGGCATAGCCACGCTCATCGCGGCAATAGTGCTCATACCATTCCTGTTCTATGCGCCTACTTCTATAGTTATAGACGACGCTAGGATAATGCGGGCCATCGGGCACAGCCTCGTCTTCATGAAAAACTACTTCAAGTATTTCCTGCTGTGGGTCCTGGTATCTTTCGTGCTGCTTAGCATTGTTGACTTAATGCCCATAATAGGCTCAGGCTCGTATGCTTCTATGTACGCATCTCTTATCATAGACTCTTTCATAGTGCTGCCATTCCTGATAGTGCTGCAAAGCGAATCCTACATAAGGAGATTCAAGATACTGAGCCATACATGAAAAAAGCCCGTATCATTTGCCCCTTTCCAAGCTATCGGTACCAAGGACAACAATACGCATGTGCGGCTGTCACACAACTAAATACTTATCCTTGAAAATAATATTATGCGAAATGCTGCACTTTTGCTGTTAGCAATAGCCTTTGTCTCATTGATTGGCTATTCCAACGCATCTAGCAAAAACATAACATGTGCTCTTACGGGTCAGAGCCTGCCAATATCGCAAGCCGGCGTCTGCATAGAAAGCGCTATGCCCTTTGCAATAATCGGCCTTCTTGTCTCATTTGCCATGGTCGCCGTAGCGTTTATGTTTGGCAATGTTTTCAACCTTCCGTCGCTTAAGAACTGGTACAAGGGCGAGCTATGGGAGACGACAAAAACCATAATACTGATAGCGCTGATTTTCGCGGTCCTGATAATATTGGGGGCTTTGGCCCTCGGCCTCACTGGAAGCAGCATACCTGTTTCCTACATACAAGGATCGCAATCCGGAATAACGAGCGCAATTGGAGAGAATCTAAACGCACTTTACGCATCCGTATTGGCAAACTACGTGAATCCAGATATGCTGATGGTAAATGAATCCTATTATGGTCTGGAAGGATTGGCAACAGGTATCGGAGACCTCAAAAAAACTACAATAAACGAGTGGATACCAATACCTATTCCTTTTGTCGGTTCAATACAGTTCGGTTCATCCAACGCAGCCCTGCTCGCAAGCTCCGTAATAGAGTCTGACACTGCGCTTCCGGGATTTTCATTCATAAAGGACATAATAAGCATAGTGCTGATTCCTGTGTATATAGTCTTCAGTGTCCTCAGCGTGGATCTGTATTCTATAGTCATTGCGGGCCTAACGCTATTCATACCTATAGGCATAGTGTTCAGGGCATTCCCGTTTCTTAGGGGGCTGGGCGGCTCATTCATAGCCATAGGCATAGCAATAGCTCTTGTCTTTCCGGCCTTATTAATCATGTTCAACCTTCCTATACAGAACTTCATATTGCCACTTATATTCAGCCAGAGCGCCAGCTATGCCCCGGGGCAGACCTGCAGTTATTTGACTTTCAACTTTTTCGAGGACATAGCCTGCGGCCCGGCAAGTTTGGCTTTCAGCGTCTCTTCTGGTGTCCTTATAGGTGTGCAAACATCTAACCAAAATTACGCCGGAGTGTTCAACAACGGTCAGGATTCCGCCCTGGCAACGCTGTTCAACAGCAACGGCGGTTCGATATATCCTTCAATCAACTTTATAAACTTCTACACATATGGAGTTTTGCTGCAATTGATACTTTTCATATTCGACATCGTAATAACGATAGTGATTGCGGGCGCCCTCGCACAGATGCTCGGCGGAAAGCTGAGCCTTGGGGTAGGCAAATTCAAGATAGCGTGAGTATAATGTTCATGTTGGCTGCTACGACAACTGTGACAAACTATTGCCAGCTCTTCGGAGGCCCTGCCTCTCCGTACATAAGCGGCTGGCTTCCGCTCATGTATCTGGTGGTAGCGCTCGGCTTCCTGATAGTGGCCATATTGTACATGGTTGGCAGGTTCATGCCGCCATCAGTAAGCAGCAGGCTCAGGGAGGTAACGAAGTCCGAGATTACCCAGATATTCATCGGCGTATTTATAATACTTATACTGCTTTCAATGACCACGGCCGCTTGCGGCTTATCAAGCAGCCTCGGCTCGCAGGTGCTTGCAAACGCCGGAGTTTCCAATGCCCGCGGGCTCAGCCCATTCCAGTATGCCGATTACTACATAGGAACACTGGCTCTCAACCACGGAATAAACCTGTTGGGATACATATACTCGACATCAATAGGCTATGCCATAGAGGCCAGGGTTATAACTGTGCTTTCACAGGATTTGGGCTTCAGTACGGGCGGAGACTCTGTGGTATCATTCGGCATTACCTACGAGCATGACCTTGGGGCCCTTTACGGTGCACTTTCCGACGTTTATTTCGATGCCTTATCCCCAATATTGGTAATAACCATAGGCATGCTCTATCTTCAATACCTCGCCTTGCCACTTTTGGAATATACTGCGTTCACCGTGATACTGCCTGTTGCCATATTGATAAGGCTGATACCATATGGCGGAAACGGCTTAAAATCTGCATCAAATGCTGTGCTTGCCATAGCAATAGCCGCGTATATCATATACCCGCTGATGATAGCTTTCGATAGCTATATTGTCTATTGGATATACAGCCCGGCACTGAATCCGGCATACGGCTGCACCAACTGCCTGAACACCGCGTATACGCTGCCAAGCCTTCCGTCTTCATCCTTCCTAAGCACAAGCGTGGCAAGCAGCAGCAGTAATGCCCTTGGCAGTATAACCGGCGCCCTCGGCGTATCCGCACCTGCTGCCAACAACGTGCTTTCGTCTTCGTTCTATTCGTCGCTTTCTATAAATCCCGAGCCTCCTGCCGCATACATAACGCAGCAGATGTCGCAGTTCATATTCGTTGCGGTATTTCTTTTCGGACTTAACCTTGCGGTTACCATCGGATTTGCGATGGGGCTTGCAAGAGGGCTCAACTTAGGCATAGAAGGGTCTGTATCATTCTGGGAGGGCTTATGATGGATCTATCGCTATTGCTTCCTGTCCTTCAAATTACTAGCTACAGCTCCATATCGACTGAGATGTTTCCCATAATATCGATAGCAGTATTCATAGACGCGGTAATTGTCGCTCTGTGGTATTTCGCCGGAGCCGTGCTCAACAATAACAAGGTAAAATCTACTGCCATGGGCGAATTCTATCAGGTTTTCGGCACTGCGCTTCTGGTAGTCGTCCTTGCCGGAATACTGGTGATCTTCGCAAATACTTTCTATTCCGCTACGTCGTCCACGTCGCTAATGTCTCCATCTGCAATATTCAACATGTGCAAGGGCATAAACTCGACGTCGATGCTTACTCTTCTAAATTCTTCCATGTCGCCTACAGGGTCATCGCTGCTTTATTCTTCAAGCTCCAGCGGTTTTCCTGGCCTGTGCGCGCTGGTAAACAAAAACAACAAGCAGACGTTTACTGAGAAAATTGACTATCCGCTTGCTGCTACTGGGGTCATAATAGCCAACGTTACGAACCAGACAGCAACAAACCTGAATTCGTTCTTCATATTCGATTCATACGTCGGCTTCCTGGAAAAGCTATCGCCATCGTTAGACCTATGCATATCTCCTGGGGATCCACCGTCTCCAGTAATACCAGAATGCCTGCTTCCGTTGCCATATCCTCCCGAGCTGCTGATACACTATTCAATTACTCCGTTCGCTGGATACTCGCTGATATACAAATCATTGGCCGCTCTGGGGGACCTTCTTACTGCGGCTCTGGAATCATTCATCGCCCAGCTGACGCTTCTGTCCATATTCCTATATGCATGGCCCTATATGCTGTTTGCCGGGATAATACTAAGGGCGACCCCATTCACAAGGAAAATAGGCGGGTTGCTGCTTGCGATAGCTGTGGCAGGCGTGATATTCTTCCCTCTGATATTTTCAATAGAATACCTTTCGCTGGCTAACGGCCTTGGCCCATCCTTGGGATACACGCCTTCCTCCACTGGCCTTTTCGGCATAGTGACTCCTAACTCATATTCTGCAAACGACATAGGCAACTATTACGGATTCGGGAACTTATTCACGAACAGCACGTACTTCATTCCAAACAGCACTGGGGAACCGTATGTGACAAATTTTTACGTAATGCCTAGCATAAAAACAATAGCAATATTCGGAGGCGCCTGGCCGCACAATGGAAATCTTTTTGAGACGGAGCAGAGCGATACGCAGTATCTTCTGGTGCCTTACGCAAATGGGGGGGCCATATTTCATTCCATAATGGCGTTTGCTGACCATAATCCTACTCCTCCAATCGGCACTTTCGGAATCTCATACGCCTTCAACAGGTCCCAAGCTCTAAACACAAACTACATGATGGCTAGGTCTTACGGCGTATTTGGGATAAGCGCGTACTTCCTTCCAATAATAAACCTAATAATAGTTCTAACTGCAATAATCGGGGTGTCTGGCCTGCTTGGGGGCGACACATCCCTTGCGGGCTTGTCGAGGTTGGTATGATGGCAACTGGAAAATTGATGGTGGCTTCCAGGGACATGCAGGTACTGGCATTGCTATTGCTTATTTTGGTGGTTCTCCCTTCATCTGCCCATGCGAGCTCTTCAAGCGTGGCCTCTACGTTCTGCATAGGAACCCAAAATGCCCCTGGAATAATACCTCCGTCTACCGAAATAACCACCGGCAATGCCCTTTCAAGCGGGGTTTTCACAATATCCATATCTATACTCGCGCTTATCTTCGCCATAGTGGGAATGGCGTGGGCCATAGGGTATGCCCTCGGGATAAACCTGCTTGTCAATTTTTCAAAAACCGAAATAGGCGAGATAGCAATATCGCTAATAATACTTCTGGTCCTGCTTGGCACTATGGCCACCATAACCGGCGGCACATCTCCAGGAAGAATCTTCTCCAATTATAATTTCTACGGGATTTTCAGTAATGACTGCTATATTATGACGCTTACCGCGCTGAATACGACTTCAGATTTCAGGTCTCTCACGATAATACAGGACTACTACAGCCTCATTTCGCATACTACAGTAACTGTGGCTCCAAACTATTTCGGTTTCTCATTCATGCCATATATCGGGCTAACGGTAGTAAACCAGATAATAAAAATGATGATGGAATTCACCGGCATAATAATAGCGTTGTTTTTCGGCCTCTCGGTTTTTTTGGCTATAATATACGGCCTGTTTCCGATATTCCTCTATATCGGGATTGTATTGAGGACCATACCATGGACGCGTGCGGCTGGCGGGGCATTCATCGGGCTTTTTATAGGGTTTTACATATTGCTTCCGCTTCTGCTAGGCTTCGTAACTACTGTATCATTCTCAAACGTTCCAGTTGCTACGTTCGATACCTCGATATTCAGCCTTTCGTCGTTCTCCGGGAACCCTATATCAAGCCTTTCGTACCTTGTCAGCTTCATAAGCGGAAACATTCTTATCAATTTTATAGAAGGCGTCGTTGCGCCTAGCATATATGTAATAATCGGGGTCGTGATATCAATAATGCTTTCGCTTGACTTCGCCGAAACTATGGGGGATTATCTTGGAGCGCCTAGCCTTTCAAGCGGGCATGCGCTCAAGGGTCTGGTGTAACAATGAAAATCAAGATGCTTGCGGCCATTGTGCTTTTCCTGGTAGCGCTAGCCCCGTTTGCTGGCGCTTCCGGAGCAGGCCCCGGTGCACTTGCCCTTAACGGCCTGCAGGCATACACGGCATCGCATTCAGAGATACTGGCCCAGATAAAAGCATCTCCGACGATGCTTACTAGCATAACTCCTCCAGTGGTTAGCATGGGCCTTGCGATAATTGTTGTCCTTGTAGTGATAACAATCTCTGCATTTATCTACATAATCGCGAGCGTGATTAACAGTTCCAATGCCAAAAACTGGGCGAAGATACAGGTATACGAAGCCCTGCTTTCCATAATGCTGCTGCTTATATTCCTTGGCCTTTTCTACCTGTTTCTGATAAATCCTTCGCCATACTATAATTCAGTGGGATTGCTTCCAAGCGAGTGCAGCACTCCGAGCATAAACACCCTATTCAACCTGTCAGCATGCGACATAGGCACATTTTCCAACAACGCGCTCGGGTATTTTGACCTAGTTTCATTAATAGGCGTAGCCTCTGGTTCATCTCCTGGAATCAAATTCGGTTTTGAACCTATCGAAGGATTTGGGGTATCATCCCAACTTACGAGCGTCATGCCTGACGGGCTTGAAGGCATGCTGGGCTCCGGTCTCTCAGCCCTCATATTCTTCTTGGTACTAAACAACCTGCAGCTAATACTGGTATCCGGATCGATACTGTTCCTTACATTCTTCATAACGCTAGGGGTGTTCGCAAGGCTCTTCGGCATAACTAGGACATTCGGCGGCGCAATGATAGCTTTCGGCCTGGGACTAGGGGTGATATACCCTCTCCTGATAAGCATAACCTACGGGTTCATAGATGCGAACATGATATCTGCTACAGGAGCCTTCGCGCTTCTTCCATCGGCGATAGTAGACTTTATATCATTCACATACGCGAATGCGATACCTCTGTTGCCCAGTCAGCTTATACTGGGTCTCGGGTACGCAATAGCAGGCCTGACATTCATACCTTTCATAAACTTCATAATACTTGACGCTTTCATAGTAGATTTTTCGAAATCCATAGGCGAAAAGGTAAGTTTTATGGCTTTGCTGTCAAATTTCATATAGGTGCAGGTTTTGGAAAACTACAAGAAAATAACTGCGTTTGCCCTGTGCACGGTAATCATAGCGCTTGCGCTCGCCTATGCATCATTCCACATTCCACTTGCCGCCAATCAGCAAACAAGTGCGTATTCCGGCAATCTCTTGCCAAAATATTCATACGCTGGTCTTTCCTACGCTGCGCCAAGCGCAATTGCCTCTTCGTTAACGTTACCAAACATCTGTGACGAATGCGGGACCGAAGTTACGTGCCAGACAGGCCAAAAATGCCAGCGAATCGGTATTTGCAGCAATGGCCAGCCAGCTAATTCATGTGTAGGAATTTCTCAGTCCACGTGTGGGGGGCTCAATTACGGCACATGCCCTATCGGATACGTCTGCGAAGCCAACACATGCACAATCTCGAGAAATATTGTGTGCAAGCCCTCTTACTCCTGCGTTAAATCACCCAATACCTCTACGTCAACGTCCACTACTTCCACATCCACAACCACAACCTCAACTTCCACCACCTCCACTGCATTTTATTCCTGCGATGAATGTTTCCCGGTGACTAAAGGGGATTCATGCCCTTCTAGCTGCAAGTTCCAAAGCAGCGGCCCAACCAACGGCTGTCCCTCGGGATACATCGCTTGCTCGCCCTCTTCAACGCCCCCCAAGATAAAGTGCGGCTTCCTGCCTCCGAGCCTTGCAACGAGCCTTGGCTCGGACGAGCCATGGTATTGCCCTATAAACCAATCGCTGTACTTGTCCTGGCAGAAAGACATACCTGTAGCATTAATAGTCGTCATGATAGCCTTCCTAATAGCCGGCGGCATATTCATGGTTGGTGCCGGAATCAAAAACAACAGGATACGCAACTTCGGGATAGGCGAACTATACGAGGCAGTGGCAAGTGCCATAATAGTGGCATTTTTCGTCTATCTTAGCGCAGTGATATTCGGCCTTATTCCGGGGGTTTTCGTCGGTGCAATAAATCCCTACGCCACTTCTTTGCACCTTATAACAACAACAATAAACTCGGCTGAGAACGTATACACCGGCCTGTTTCATGCTTACGATTATGACATGTATCTAAGCACTCTTTCGGTAGACTTAAGCGTGCCTTCGGTGCCACAGCTCAACATCACAGGCACTGTGGTAAAATATGCGCTGCTTCCTCTTGACATATATTTTATAGAGCCTACCGCGGTGGTATCGGGCTTCATATATGACGGGATACTGGCGCTGTACGCAGAATATTACCTGATAGTATTTTTCGCAATCGCCTCGATACCTGTTTTTCTGATACCTGGCGTCATATTAAGGGTCCTCCTTCCCACGAGGTCGCTCGGGGGCATACTAATAGCCCTTGCTGCCGGGTTCTATTTTGTAATGCCCCTTCTATTTGCGGTTGCCTTCTATTTCACTGCTCCGCATATTACCACACAAATGAACAACATTGCGACTTTGCTCAATGGGTACAGCATAGGCAAAGGCGCAGTCAATAACGCCGTTACGCCTTCAAGCCCTCTCGTACTTACTCTTTCGGCCCTAAACAGCTCCATGAACGGCTTCTGGCTGCTGATACTGTTCTATCCTGCACTAATAAGCGCAGTAACGTACGCTTTCGTCGTGCAACTTGCGAATTTCATAGGCGGCGCCGCCCGCATGAGCGGCAGGGCGCGCGCCAAGTTCATATAAGCAATGAAAATACGCGCTGTGAATATATAGGTAAAATATAGGTAAATTTATTAACCTTTAAAGCAATATGGTAGTGATTCGATGGCAAGTTACCTGGGAATTTTCGTAGGTTTAATCCTAGCATCCGCGGTGCTTATGGGCATAGTGATGTTTGTCCCGTCGCTGCTTCTTCCTTCATACATAAAAATAATACTATTCTTTATTTCGCTCGTATTGGACGCTATGGCATTTACCTCTAGGTATTACGCATACCTGATTGGGCCGCTGCTTAAGCACAGGAAGAAGCATGTGATACTCAGCAACGAGAATCCGTACTGGCTAGCACAGTCCGGAGACACGATACTTCGCAAATCCGGGGAAAATTTTATCGCTACGGTCTACATATCAATACCGCTGTACAGGTCAGCCACAGAAATGGAAGACGACGAAAAGCTGGACTTTTCGCAGCAAATAAGCAGGCTTGTCGGCCTCTCAAAAAATCCCGTTAGGTATACTTCTGAGCTCTACGTGATGAACAAGGACTCCTACATACAGAAGCTCAAGGAAAAGATAACAATGACTGAAAACGAGGAGGCAGACCTCCAGTCAAAAGACGCTACTAAGAGCGAACTGGACAGGGTTCGCGGCAAGCTGGCCATGTGGCGCAACATGCTTGACAGCATAGGCAAGGGCTTTTCCTTCGAGCTAAGCACATATATGACGGTTTCTGCAGCCGGTGCCAAGGAATACGAAGCGTCGAGCCTGGCCCAGCAGAAAGCCAAGGAGCTGATGTCAGGAGTAGGGTCCATATTCGGCGTCCCGCCAAGCATAATAACCGGGGCAGACCTGCTCAGGTTTGTCGAGCCGGAATACCTGCTGCCGATTTCGACTGTGACAGAGCAGATAAGCAAGAACATACAGGAACAGGTGATATGATGGACGAAACAAAGCTCGTATTTTTCCTTTTTTCGCTCATGATAGTGCTCTTCGGATTTCTGGCATTGCATGAGCTTGGCAAGGGAATACTATATTACGTAGGTGCGCTGCTGCTGCTTATCGCCACAGTTTTCATACTTGCGATGAATTGGATAGACGCAAAGCTTTTCTCTGCAATAACCTCGATACTTGGAATAACCTTTCAGCCTGCGAAGGATTACACGATCAACAAGCAACAGAACTCCGTCATAAAGGAAGTTAACGGGATATTCTATGCAACAGGCTATATCACCGCCAACCTCTTCGCCTATACTTTCAAGGAAGAAGCCGCCCCGGAAGATGACGAAGAGAAGATGATAAGCGCGCCGGAGCTATGGGAGCGCATAGTGATGAACATAAACTTCCCTTTCAAGTTCCATGTCCTTGCTTCAGGCCTTGACGTCCAGAACATAAGGGACGAGCTGGAGGGCAAGCGCTCGTATCAGGAATTTCAGCTGTCTAGGGCAATGCAGAACAATTCTAACGAGGTCACCTTAACTGACATAAGGAGGAAAATGAACATGATACAGGCCAAGATAAACAGGATATCCCAGGGCGAAAAGCCGATAGCAACAGTGATGTACGTAGAAACGACGGCAATAGGCGTAAGCGAGAAGGCAGCCCTCGATGCGCTTGACGCGCAGGTAAACCAATTAAGGCTGTCTTTTAGCTCCATGGACGTAGAGACATCCAGGATAATAGGCCGCGAGCTTTATTCGCTTTTCAACTTCAATTTCTCGCTTCCCACAGGGCTGAATGAGCTTTCGGCAATGTTCGATAACCAGAGCTGAGGTAGTAAAAATGAGCATACTGAAATTGCAGAATATAATGAGCAACGAGGTAGGCAAAAGGGCCTTCCTTTCGAGGCCACCTGAGCCGCCGGCAAACATACTGATAAACGACCCGTTTCAGGCAATATTCATAGGCAACACCAAGCTTTTCAAGGTTCCGTTCAGCTGGTCGTTCACCAACCTTACGAACCCGCACATAGCGGTTGTGGGCATAACCGGGGCAGGAAAGAGCTACTTTGTCAAGACATTCCTGATAAGGGCCAGCTATATATGGAACACCAATGCCGTGATAATAGACTGGGCTGCCGAATACAGGGCGTGGGTCAAGCAAAGCGATGGCATAATAGTATCGCTGGGCAAGGGCGACTATCTAAACATAATGGACCTTTCTGGCATGAAGCCGCTTGACAGGGTAAAGCAGATACTTTCCTCATTCGAGATACTTACCGACATAGCGTCGTATCCAGAGCAGCGCAGGCTTACCGAGGAAGCCATAGAGCAATCGTACACAAATGCCGGTTTTGTCCTTGCTGAGCCTGCGCCGGAGAACAAGGAAGCGCCGACGCTAAAGGACGCAATATCAATTCTCGAGGAGCAGCTGCAGGAGGGCACTTACGAGTACCCTGCCGAGCTCGAAAATGCAATATACAGGCTAAGGCAGTTCGCACGCGAGGGCGAGGACTTCTTCGCAAGGAAGAGCACGGTCAACCTCGAAAAGCTCGCGAACTCCGGTCTTGTCGACATAGACCTGTCAGGCCTTCCCGACGAGAGGTTCAGGGCGCTTGCCGCCCTTTTCATACTGCAGACGCTCAAGGAGCGCATGCGCTTCGAGGGCTGGAACGAGGCAAAAGGGCTTAAGACTCTCGTGGTCCTTGACGAGGCATGGAAGATAGCCGGGGACGAGAAGAGCGACGCCGTCATGATAGTGAGGGAGGGCAGAAAATACCAGTTCGGCCTCATAGTCGCATCGCAGAATCCTACAGACATAAACGAAGCAATATTTTCCAATGTTGGCACAACTTTCATATTAAGGATAAGGTTCGAAAAGTTCCTTGATTACATACAGGGATCCATAAACTTCTCGGATTTCATACGTTCAGAAATAGCCAAGTTCGGGGTCGGGCAGGCCGCGGTCAACATGGCATTCCAGACTTCGCTGCGCTTCCCTGAGATATTCGTTCTTGACAGGGTGCGTGGAGAGGAGCCACTGTACGTGTATACCCTGGACATAACCGACATACTGACGCAGAGCGAGCTTTCTGCCGGCGTAATACAGAAAGACTATCAGTTTGAGGAAGAGGAGCTCAAGAACAAGTTCATAGAATACAACGTAAGCACCGAAGCCATAAACTCCATATTCAAGGTCCTCAACGACCAGAACAGGTCTTCGAAGATACTGGACTTCATACGCCTTCTTATGTCAAACGGCATAACTACAGAGGACGTAGTCCAGTTTCTCAAGAACCTGAGCATAGAGGACCTTCTTATAACAAGGATAATGTCGTCAGTGGGTGCCGTGAATGGCTAAGGACACATTTACGATAAGCAGGCAGGAGCTGAGGCGCATACTTACCATATACAAAGTGGACGAATCAAGCATGGCTAAGCTCTTCTCCGACATGGAGAAAGCCCACAGGCACGTCAACGCCATAGCGTTTGCAGGGATGCTTGAGAAGATAAACCTCAAGAGGGACGCAATCGTAAATGTGCTGAGGAGGCTTGGCATGGATGACGTAACGATAAACAGCACCATAGACAGCATGGATGAGCAGAAGCTTCTTGCCGAATCAGGGAGGATTTTCGAGGCTACAATCAATTTTGGCTGATTGCGATGAAGAAGGAGACAAGATGCATAATATGCGGCAAGGAGCTCAACGGGCTTGAAGTGAAAGAAGACAATGTAATAAGGGCTATGCGCTGGTTCAAGCGCAACGTTACCCACAACGAGAAGAACTACAGGCTCGTAGTGTGCAAGGATTGCTACGTGAAATACAAAAAAGCCAGGGATTCGTACAACTCAAAAACCGTGTCATACCTTGCCATAGGGGTCATATTTGCAGCGCTGCTCATAATAACCGGGAGAAGCTTAGGCGCTCTTGCGGCAGGCATCGCAATAATAATACTCATGTACGCCCTGTCACTGCTAAGCTACATGCCTGGCCTTAAGCAGCAGGCCAAGGGTGCATCCAAAAGCACAGGGCAAGAAATATAAGAATAAACTTTTAATTTATGTTGTAGATAACCCAATGGTCTTCCGATGGCTGAAACAGGATTGATAGAACCGAAAATAGCAGAGTTTTCGCTCAAGGCCACATTAACTGGCGATTTCCCCAGCATAGCCCAAAGGTTTTCGACGCTGCAGATGTTCTCCGTCAAGCTCGAGCAGGACAACAGCCTGGTTCTGCTAAGCGTGGAGAGCAGGGACATGCAAAAAAAATCCATTCCTTTTCTTCATAATAACGCTAAAGCCCGATTCCATAGAAGTGCAGTATTCCATAGCCCTGGACACGAGCGAAAAGATGAGGAAGCTGTACGTCGTGAAGAACCTGCTCGGCGTGCTTTCGCTTATAACAGACCTGTACTATGCCGATCCTGCCGGATTATACCAGTATGTCGACTCAACAATAGACGATGTCCTGGGCTCGCTCTCGCAGAATTACAGTGCACTGTTCAACAATTACGATTCCTTATTCAACGAATACAGGGAGCTCAAGCGCCTCAACATAGAGCTCACGGCTTCGAACAAGAACCTCACTGTGCAGGCCACGCAGGCGGTTTCTGAGAACAGGGAGCTCAAGGAAAGGCTAAAGCAGCTGGAGACTTATTCGGATGAATCGCTCATGGTAATGCTCGAGGACTGGATAGACGCGCACAACAGCACAATTGACATAATTGAATTCTCAAAATCATACAAGATACCTGCGCCGAGGATAGAGCAGATGCTCAACAAGATGGTCACCACGGGCTACATAGAGCTCAAGGGTTAAACTATGAAATACATAGCCAGGGTTAACAAGCGTGTAAGGTACATAAGGGTCTACGAGATAGTGAAGCGAGCCGGCCCAAAACAGAACTTCCTTTCGCGCCTTTTCATCAAGGCGCTTACCAAGAAAGAGGAAAAATGACGGTGCATCAACATTGGCAAATTTCAAAAAACTTGTGATAGTCATTGCCGCAATATTCATCATTGCGATGGTAGCCAGCGGCATATACCTCTCATCGGAGCTAAGCCACATAAAGATAACTCCGCCAGCGCCGCCAGTTGTGCTTCCAACCTCGCTAAGCGCGTATGTGAGCTATCAGGCCCTGCTTGACAGCAATGAGTCGCAGTTCGTCATCCCGTACGCGGAAATCTCATATTCTGCTTCAAACCTTACAAAACTCTACATGAACGTGTCCATCCTAAAATCAAAATTCCCTGCAAAGTTGTACGTGCTTAACGCATCGCAGTCGGGGTGCGTAAACTGCGGAGATTTCCAGGCTTTCGCCGACGGCGTTCAATCTGACCTAGCGCCCTATGGGCTCACCTCGGAAGTGGGAAACCTTACAGTCATAAACGAATCAGCTATACCTACAATTTCAAACAACTCAATCCTTATAATACCAAACGGGCTAATGCCGCAGGCCATGCTAAGCAATTACGGCCAGGGAAACATGACTCTTATGCACTACCTTCTGGACAAGGGCACCAGCATAATATACATAGGGCAGACATTCTCCAGGGTGGTGCTGCAGAACGGGGTGATAGTGCCTAACTCCCGCATACCTTATTACATGCTTACAACGTCTCCTGCATCATCAAACAGCACATTCACATTCGACAACCCTACGTTCTCGTTTTCAAGCGGGCGTAGCTACGGGGACATATCATACGTAAACGCTTTCAACGGCAGCATAGTCGCCTTTTCAAACTACCTCGATTCATGGACGTCTCCCTCTTCGGCCTCGGAAGACATGGCCAAAGCGATTTCTATCGCCTTCTGGCTTCCACGTTATGCACATGGGCTAGAAACGATCGCGCTAAATGCATCCAAAACAGAGTCAGGCTCGGCTGGAATAACGATGCCGATCCCGAAGATAAATTATACTGCCCAGAATGCCGCAGCCGTTGGGTCAGGATGGCTTTACGCTGAAATATATACTAATGCCAGCTATAGCTATTCCGACAAATCAATATACCGATACATAAGCGAGCCATTCAGCTACACAAGCAGCGGCACTGTTTCGCTGCCTTCGGCGGTTGTACTCGGCAGCTCACAGTCTATAACGATGCAGATATACACGCATTCGAGCGTTCCGATACAGATACAGCCCCACCTTTCGATATATACCGAGAACATGGTCAAGGTTTCAACCATACCTTTATCTTCCATATCCGCAACCGGAAATTTCACATTTGTAAAGCTAATAAAATCCTCATTCGTCCCCGGAAGCTATATAATCCAGCTCAAGGGCTTTTCCGACAACCTCTATGCCAGCGCTCTCTTCAGCGTGCCTTCGGTAAACGTTACTGAAACATATTCCAACTATACCTCAAACTCATTCAGTTTCTACGTAAGCTCCGATGGCGCACCGCTTACTGGGCTTGGCTATACGATGACGCTTAATGGCAAATACCCACTGAATGGAACGCTGACAAACGGCACGATAGCTTATTCGCTTCCTAAGGGCATAGGCGAGCAGTTCGGAAAGCTGAATTTCACTGCAAAGATTCTCTCGCAAAAATTCTCCTATGTGGCAAGCAATCCCGCCCCAGTAATAAAGATAACTTCGAAGGACATAGCGCTGATAGTCGTGGTGGTGCTGATGCTGCTTATGGTTACGATGGTGAGGGCGCCAAACAGGGATGATTTCTTCATAGACGTGCCGCACATGCCGAAACAGCAGCGCACATTTATAGACCTGAATGCCCAGGAAGTGATGCAGGTTTTCCAGAAGCTCAACACGTACTACCATTGGCGCTATATGCCTTTGTCGATAAGCGAGTTCAAGCTTGCAATAGCCAGCAATATAAGGTATAACGGGATTCCGGTCAATCTAACTCCTTCAAACGTCGAAGTGCTTCTGGACCAGCTAATTGCAAACGGTCTGGTCGTATCGGCCGATGACATGTATGCCCCAAAGAGTTGGATAGACGAGAGCAAGCACGACATAGAGTACTTGACGGTGTTCAAGAAGCTCAGGATATACATGGTAACGCATGCCTATGTTTTCACCGATCTCGACACCAGCCAGACGGCAGACATGAATGTGGTGGTTGGCGGCGAGAGGCACAATGTAGTGATATACGCGCCCTCGAGCAAATTCAAGAACATCCCAGTGAACGCCAATTCCAAGACATTCATCGCGTTCATGAACGACGACAGGCTCGAAGACTTCAAGGACCGCTTATATTCGGTTTCAGATGCAGGCGCTGAGCAGCTCAAACTATACATATCTGCAGGATACGTAAAACTTATATCCATGGAGAATCCGGCAAACATATTCGATTGAGAATGCAGATTATGCGTTTTCGCCTTTTTCTTCTTCTGCGGAGCTTTCGACTATTTCAAGCGTGCCTTCGTCTTCGCCTTTTGTTTCCTCCCTCTCCTTTACTTTCGGGTAATGCTCTGTGACCAGCTCTTCAAGCTTGCCGCGTATTAACTCTTTGTCGGTTCCGGTAAGGCTGCCGAGGTCCTTCGAAAGCTGCGAGACGTATCTCATTATGGTTTTGTACTTGTTCTTCTCCACGTTTACCTGCTGCTTTCCGTGCATGTATCTCTGTATGTTCCTTGCAGCTTCCTGCAGCGCGAGCTTTATCTCGTCTATTATTTCGTCTTCCTGGGCTATGGCCTCTTTTCCGACTCCTGAATAAGGGACGTAAACAGAGGATATGTTCACGAGCACGCTCACTGGCTGGTTGTCCATGTCTATTCCGTAGCGCTTCCACTGGATGCCCCTTACTGCCTGGGTTATGGCGCAGCTTCCTGTGTCGAAAAGCAGCGGCACCTTGTTGGCGAACCTAAGTATGCTTCCGGTGTATTCCTCGGCCCCAACCTTCTTGCCGGAGCCGCCGCCGTAGGATATTGCGGCTTCAACTATGAACGGTATGCCTCCCTTGAAAACCTGCGGCTTCCTTTCTATTACGTGCATGTATTCAGGGTTAAGTATGCTGCGAACAGCAAGCTTTACCCTGTCGGCACCTATCGGCCTTATCACGCTCGCATCCGGCGCAAGCCATTTAACTTTCTTGAACGCCTTCACGAGCTCCTCCGAATCGTTCCAGCTCATTGCCTTCGGGCTTTTGGAAAAATCAACGCCAGCGGCGATTTCCTTCAGCTCCTTGACCTTTCCCTGGCTGACTCTCGAAAAGCTTGTCATGAGGAAAGAAGCTATGCTGCTTTCCTGGCTCTTCTTAGCGAAGTCTAGAATGTCCATTATGGAGAGGCCGAGCGGGTGCGGCAGGGTTTGCTTTGGCAATTCGGGCACCGCATCAGATGACCTTACGAAAGTATACTCCTTTCCTTCCGGGTCCCTGAACTTTATCTGAGCATGGGGATTAGCCAATGCCGTCCTCTTCAAATATTCATACACTCCGTGCTCGCTGTTTTCGTACTTCACCTCGGCAAATTCCGCCCTTATTGCCGTTCCGGTTATGCCTTCAGGGTTTTCAAGTTCCTTGGTTTCGGTTATCAATGGCTTGTTTCCCATGGTGTCTATGGCAATGCTGCACGAGTAAGCCTCTCCGTCCTTTGTGAAAGCCCTGATGCTTACCGGTTTTCCTGTTGTTATCTGCGAAAAAAGCGTGCATCCGGCTGCCCCTATTCCCTGCTGGCCCCTTTGCTGTATATACCTGTGAAATTTAGTCCCTGCAAGTATGGTCGCCAGCGCCTTTCCCGCGAACTTTTTGGGTATTCCTGGCCCGTTGTCGCCCACCTCTACGATATACCTGTTTTCTCCGCTCTGTGATATCGAAACGCTTATGTCGGGAAGGATTCCCGCTTCCTCGCAGGCGTCCAGCGAATTGGTCACGTATTCATGAATTACCGTTACCAGCGATCTTACCAGTCCTGCGTAGCCCAGCATCTGCTTGTTCTTCTTGAAGAACTCTGCTATCGAATGCTCCTTGAACTCCTTAAATATCTCATTGGCTTTTCTTTCCGCCATGCAAGCACCTAAAATTTGGCTAAGGCCTGTGTTTCCTGTGCGAGGCTTCCATCTTCGTGTAAGCCAGCCTATGCGAGCTGCCCTTCATTATCGTGAGCGCGGCGGCCTCGGCCTCTTCTATTGCTTCCGAGCTGCCTATGAAACTCACTGTATCGCCATAAACCGCTATCACGGCCCCGCTGACGCTCTCCATATACCTTTTGGCTTTGCCCTTGCTGCCTATGAGCCTTGATTTCATGTTCCTTATCCTGTTCTTGTTTCCGGTTATGTCCCGCATGCTTATGCTCGAAAAGTAATACCCGTCCTTGAGCAGCAGCTCGGCAATCCTCATTCCGAACCCCCTTCCGTAAGCCTGAATGACCTCTCTTGCCATGTATTCGCCGTAGCCGTCTCCTTCTATGCTTATGCAGTTCGGCTCATTTAAGCTTATATCGCAGCCGCACAGCTCTCCCAGCCTTTTAAGCATTCCAGGCTTCTGCTTGAGCATTTTGCTCCTCTCCTGTGGTATGTATATCTCTTCCATAAATTCACTCTAAGCAGCCAGGGTCGCACTAGCTACTGCGATTTTAAGATTTATAAGGTTTGCCGCTCAGCTTTTCCAAAACGTGGGCCAGTTCAGGCAGGGCCCTTGCCTACGTCTGTCCCGCGCGCCTTCCTTAGGGGGTTGAATTCTTTAATACCTTTGCATCAACAATAAATCGTGGGCAACTTTCCCTTTTCTTTTCTCTTTATCTCAGGGAAAATTAGTGAATAATAAGCCTGCTTCCCGATAAGCTAACTTGCGTTGTATTCCTTGCCCAAAGATAGTAACATGCAAATAATATGTGCCAAAAAATAAAACACCAGAGGTTCTTGCGTACGCAAGAATAGTATCAATAATGAACTGGCATGCTGGAAAGTATGCTAAACACATAGTTGCTCCTGCTATGGAGTAAATGAAGCGGTTTCACAAATCCACAGCACCAATGGGCTACGAATACTGCAAAAGATGGGCAGTGAAAAGGGTATTTTCCAGGCCGAAAGAGGTGTCAGACCTTTCAAGAAACAGGTTTGTAGTGATGGAAAAGGTCACAGTGTATACCTATTCCTGCCTTATTGCATACACGGTAAATATATATGAATCGGCCGCCGGGATGAAACGATATAAAGCATAAAAGAGGTCCAAAACGAAGCAAATATAAAAGCCACTTCCTCTCTTAGATATACCAACATTTTAAATATCTCACGTTCTAAGAATCATATAAAGAAACAGTGATTTTATTGGTTATATTTACAAATCAATTACTCTAGAAAAGTTGTTGTGATGTATTTGAGAAAAGCGCAGTCTGCACTTGAATATTTGATAACCTACGGCTGGGCAATACTGATTATTGCTGTCGTAATATCGCTCTTATATCTCTATATCGCTGTACCTAAAGTGATAGTGCCATCAACGTGCAGCTTCGTAACCGGAGCAGTGTGCCAGGACATGATTTTTGGAACCAACACAACGACGCACGCCACAGTCATAGGCTTTTTCATAACCAATCCCAGAAAATATCCAATATATGGCCCGGAAATCTATGTCAGCGTAAACGGGAGGAATACCACCGCTGCGCAATGCAAACCCTCCTTCGTTCTTGCCGGAGGCTCAGTAATATGCGTTCTTGATGTTCCAAGCGTATCTTCCTCGTTGGGGCAGTTTTTCTCCGGAAGCGTATATCTGAATGCGTCGTATTGCGGCCTGGCTGCAAATACCTCTTCTCCGTCTTCGTGCTCCTCTGTACCAAAGGAAACGTACATGGGTACATACAGCGCGCACGCAGAACCTTTGGTTTCCCCCAGCTATACTCTTTCGCTTTCTGTTGCAAACTCTACAAACCCGGCTAACAACGCGAAGGACGAACTTATTGCGAGAGTTGATTTGCTGGGCTACCCGCAAAGCGGTGCTACGGTGAACTTCACCGCAACGTTTACGAAGAACGGGACAAATGCGGTGCCGCCGTATTCGTTGCAGAGCCAGTTTGTGACAACAGGCACCAATGGCCAAGCAATAAACTACATATGGGGCACCACAGTTGCAAATGTAACGGTAAAGGCGAATTATGCAGGCCTTAACGCAACAAAGACGATAAATTTTGTTGCGGTGGTGCCGGTATTCTTCAACATATCGAACATACCTCCGTCTTTGCAGAGCAATCCTTCCGGCATCGCAACGATAGACGGGGTTTCATATTCATATTCGCAGCTGACAAAGAAACCCACAAATTTTGACTGGGGCTGCAACACAACGCACACGTACAGCTTCGACCCTGTAATATACAACTCGTCCGGAACCAGGTTCGTTTTCGAGAGCGTTAATATAGACGGTTTCAGCTCCACCAGCGACTCTGGCACTGCAACAGTTTCAACGTGCAAGAGCCAGAGCATAACTGTGTCATATGCGGAGCAGTACGAGCTCTATGAAATCGCCTCGCCTTCTATTGGCGGGAGCGTTTCTCCTGCCACTTCATGGTACGCACCGTCCAGCAGCGTAACCATATCAGAAACGCCAAATACTACCGGGCATTACGTTTTTGTGGACTGGACTTGCAACGGCACCGGATGCTATTCAGGAACCGCACCGTCCACTTCCGTAACGCTTAACAACCCGATAAACGAGACGGCAGTGTTCCAGAGCACTACTACCTCCACCAGCACAACTACGTCAACTACATCCACAAGCACTACCACATCTACAACCTCTACAAGCACTTCGACAACCAGTACGTCAACGACAACTTCTACATCAACGACAACTTCTACATCAACGACGTCCACCAGCACAACTACGTCAACTACATCCACAAGCACTTCGACAACCAGTACGTCAACGACAACTTCTACATCAACGACGTCCACGTCAACGACAATTTCTACATCAACTACATCCACGTCAACGACATCCACATCAACGACAACTTCTACATCAACGACAACTTCAACCTCCACAATGACTACCGTTCCTTATGCGTTCAGCATAGGGTCGGGACTAATAGGCCAGAACCAGAGCAATACATATTACGCAGCGGTGGGCACCAGCTGGTACCAGACCACATCATACCCTAACAACTACACGAGCCCAGTATGCACGGAATACGACGGTTACGCGTATTGCATTGGGGGTATGAGCAATGTCGGCTGCAGCGGCTCATACCCAGGTTGCAACCTTACTGGCACAATTTATTCCGCGCAGCTTACGGACACTGGCATCTCATCGTGGAGCTACCAGGGAACATTCCCTGATGGGTTAAAGTACACGACATATTCCGGCCTTTCTTGCGTGACGTATTCAGGCTACATATACTGCTATTCGTCTTATAATTCCGGAACAATATTCTTCGCTCCTATTAGCGGCGGCACAGTCGGAACATGGACTTACACGACCATGTATGCGCCAACCCAAGACATACCTTCTGATAATTGTGCGGAATACAACGGATGGATGATATGCGGCTCCTTCAGTCCTACTGACGAATTTGGAGACGTAAACCTGAATGTGGTGCGCACAAACGCCACAAATACTCTAGATTGGATGGGATTAGGCCCCTCTGGCCATTATTATGCAATATTCTATGACATCTATTACAAAGGCAACACCAATACGCCGCAGACATACTACCTATGCGTCAGCGGCGAGTATTACTCTGGGTTCCCCCTTGTGATTTCGTCGCAGGGAACAATGTATGCACTGGGTACGAATTACCTGCCTTGGAATTCGTCAGCATCGTATGGCTGCTCTGGATATGCGTTTGGGAACAGCACGATTTACCAGTTCGGCTTAAACACCAGTGGCGGCAATCCGTTGGTTGAAACTTATGACATAGAAGCGCAGCCGGCTTCATCTTCGTATCCTCTAAGCCTAACCGTACCGGAGTGCAACTTCCTTCCGGGGGGCAACGAGCTCTACTGCTTAGGTGGAGATAACTTCTCAACTACTCCAGCGCATTACAAGCAGTTTTATGAAGCTGCAGCGGGCAGCGGGATAAGCAGCTGGACACAGTTGCAGGACCTTCCCATAAAGGCATCAGTGTCTGATCTGATAATAGCCAGCCTGCAGAGTCCGCCAATAACCACAACCACTTCCACCTCTACAACAACCTCAACAACCTCAACAACCATGACAACGACTTCGTCAGTTACAGTTTCTTATAGTGATGGTTCGGTTTATGGTAACGTGGGTGTGCTCATGGCTAACGGCACTTCAATGCCTGCAAGCAATATAAAAGTCGGTGACATAATCATGTCT
>JAMCSF010000002.1:0-6162 GCA_023380795.1 Candidatus Martarchaeota archaeon
TCGATGTCAACAGGCCCGGAGCCAAGCCGGGAAGCCTAAAGGGCGGAGTGGTCGGCGGCACGATAATACGCGGCAAGCTCAAGCTCGGAGACGAGGTAGAGATAAGGCCAGGAATAAGGATAATCAGCAAGTCAAAGAAGGAGACCTACAAGCCGGTCAAGACAAAGGTCACGGGGCTTAGCAACGGGGAAATACAGCTGGAAGCGGCATATCCGGGAGGGCTGATAGGCCTTTCTACCGAGATAGACCCGTATTTTACAAAGGCTGACGGCTTGGTCGGAAACCTGCTGGGAAAGCCAGGCAAACTGCCGGAAGTGCTTACGACGCTCACGCTCAAATACCATTCATTGAAGAGATCGGACCTGCAGGAGCGTGGCATTTCGGAGAACGAGCCCATGATACTGAGCATAGGCACGCTTACCGTGGTCGGATACGTCAAGAGCGCAAAGCGCGACACAATAAAGTTCGACCTGAAGCATCCTGTATGCGCGGAGAAAGGCTCAAAGATAGCTATAATGAGGAATGTCTCGCAGAGATGGAAGCTGACAGGCTACGGCATATCCGAATGAGCTTTCACACGAAATCCTTGTCGGGCATTTCGTAATCCAATATCTCCTTCTCCGTAAAGAATATGGGTATTTCGTAGTTGGCAGATTCTACAGAGTCGCTTGCATGCACGGTGTTGAAATTTACGCTCATTGCGAAATCCCCTCTTATAGTCCCTGGTTCGGCCTTTGCGCCGTCGGTCGAGCCTATCATCTTCCTGACAACCGCTATGGCCCCGTTTCCCTCAAGCACCATCGCGACTACGGGCCCGGAGGTTATGTAATCTATAAGCTCCCCGTAAAAAGGCTTTCCCTTGTGCACTGAATAGTGCCTTTCGGCAGTTTCCATGCTGACGTTGAGCATCTTAATAGCGGCAATCCTTAGCCCCTTCCTCTCGAATCTGGAAAATATCTCGCCTACTATTTTTTTCATCACGCCGTCCGGCTTTATCAAAACCAATGTTCTTTCTTTTGGCATAATACCACTTGAATTATCAGGGATTGGCTAATAAAATATAATAAACTGATGCGTTGCCCTAGCGGTACAGGTTTATGTAAATGGGCCCTATGTACTTGCTAGGAGCAGCTATCCTCAATACAAGCAGGTGCTTTGCGTTCGGGTATCCCGCGCACACGCTGGAGTTTACGGCCACGCTGGAATATGAAACAATCGAAAACGGCTTTTGAATCGTGGCAAACGAGTATGCGTTGCTTGAGTTCTGCGCGAACGAGTACGTGAATTCCTCGTTGCTGCCCAATTCCGTATAATAGCCATAAGAAAACGCTTCATTGCTTTCGTTTATTATTGTCCTGTTCTCGGGGCAGAAAGTCTGGTTGGCAGGCACCTCTGTAACTCCCTTGATATTTACCGGGGATGTGCCTACGAAGAAGCGTATCGGAGGGTTGGCCACTGCAGAATTGTCAATCATGTGCTGTAGGCTGTAAGAGTATGAAAATTCAATCAGAAGCGCAAGCAGAAGTACAACTGCGATTACCAAAACTGCGAAAAAGCCATAAGGCTGCCTTCTTGAATCCGGCCTTTTCCTGCTTCCGCGTATAGCTGATTTTTTCCTTGCCAAAGACCCACCAAGCCAATAAGCTAACGAAAGAAAAATCTATATTAATTGTTAAATTGCCTATTTTCACATCCGAAACTGCTTTTATATTTGCCCCCCATTTATACGCGGTGTATACATGGACATGAACGGATATCAGGAAAAAAGCGCGACTAGCGCGGTATATCCAAAGACGTTGAACGGCGGGATATTTTATGCGTGCATAGGCCTTTCAGGAGAAGTCGGTGAGCTGCTCAACAAGGTCAAGAAGATAGCCAGGGACAATGCAGAACCAGACAGGGATGGCATAAAGCTTGAGCTGGGCGACATAATGTGGTACGTTGCAATGGTCGCAAAGGAAGCGGGGATAAGCCTTGACGAAGTCGCGATGTCAAACATAGAGAAGCTTGAAAAGCGCATGAGGAACGGCACCATACACGGAAATGGCGATGAAAGATAGCCATAAATGCCAAACGCTAAATAATTATTACAACAATACGTAACCGCAGCGAAGTTTGTTTTTTATTGCAAAATTTGAATCACAACTAGGAGCAACCAGATTCGAAAAAGGTGCATTTTCATGATAAGGCAGCCTATAATATGCGTGATGGGCCACGTGGACCACGGCAAGACCACACTGCTGGACAAGATCCGCAACAGCTCGATAACGGCAAGGGAAGCCGGAGGCATAACGCAGCACATAGGCGCGAGCGAGGTCCCATTGGACGTAATAAACAGGATATGCAATGGCGTATCGTCCGTGGCTTCGGAAATCAAGATACCGGGCCTGCTTTTCATAGATACGCCAGGGCACGAAGCCTTCACGAATCTCAGGAGGCGCGGCAGCAGCGTTGCCGACCTTGCGATACTTGTGGTAGACATAACGCAGGGGTTCCAGCCTCAGACTGTCGAAGCGATAAACATACTCAAGGAATACAAGACCCCGTTCATAGTGGCAGCGAACAAGGTTGACCTTATAACAGGGTGGAGGCCTACGGGCCTGAGCAGCATAGCAGCGGCAATGAAAAAGCAGGACCGCAACGTTCTCGACTTGCTGGAAGCCAAGGTGTACGAGCTCATAGGCTCGCTGAGCTCATACGGCTTCAGCGGCGAGCTGTACAACAAGGTCGAGAGCTTCCAGAAGGAGCTGGCGATAGTGCCGATAAGCGCCAAGACGGGAGAGGGTCTGGCGGAGCTGCTAATGCTCGCGGTCGGCCTCTCGCAGAAGTTTCTGGAGATGAAGCTGAACATAGAGTCTTCCGGCCCCGGGCGCGGAAGCGTCATAGAGAAGAAGGAGCTCAAGGGCATGGGTACCACAGTGGATGTAATACTATACGACGGCTCGCTGCACGTAAACGACATAGTCGCATTTGCCAAGCTTGACGGCTCAATAGCCACGACAAAAATAAAGGCATTGCTTAAGCCGAAGCCCCTGCACGAACTAGTGGAGTCGGCGAGCAAGTTCTACAACGTAGATTCGGTAAGCGCAGCCTCAGGGATAAAGATAAGCGCGATAGGGCTTGAGGACGCAATGCCTGGCACCCCAATAATAGAAGTCAACGATTCGAACTTTGAGAAGGAGATAGGCTCTGAGCTCACAGACGTTTTCAAGACCGACGGGGTCGGAATAGTGCTCAAGGCGGATTCCATAGGCAGCCTGGAGGCAATATCCAAGCTCCTGGCTTCGCAGGGCGCGAAAATAAGCAAGAAGGGAATAGGCGAAGTCACGAAAAGGGACGTGATGGACGCATTTGCAATGAATGCTGTTGACCCAATATATTCTGTGGTCCTGAGCTTCGGGGTGCCGATCGAAGCAGATGCCGAAGCGGCCATATCGGCAAGCAACGTGAAGCACATAGGGGGCAACATAATCTACAAGCTCGTGGACGACTATAAGGAGTATGTGGATTCAATAAGGCGCAACCGCACCGCAGAGATACTCAAGCGCATAACTATGCCGGCCGAGGTCGAGGTGCTTCCCAACAGCTGTTTCAGGGCGTCGCATCCGGCAATATTCGGGGTAGAAGTGATTTCAGGCCTGATAAAGCCAGGGATACAGATGATAAACGAGGAAGGCGAATTCGTAGGCAAACTGAAAGGGGTGCAGAACGAGGGAACGCCCCTTGAGTCTGCAAAGAAGGGCGAAAGCGTTGCGGTTTCCATGGACGAGCCGACATTCGGAAGGCAGGTCAGGGAGGGCCAAAAGCTCTATGCGAGGCTAAACGAATTCGACGTTAAGATGCTTGGCTCGGAGCTTGAAACATCACTGAGCGAAGACGACAAGGCTCTCCTCGCAAAAACGCTTGGCCTGCAGAAAAGGAAAAAATAAGTGCGGCTTTCTTATTCTTAAATGAATATTCTATATATGAATATATATAAAAATTTAATCAAATAAGAGGTAAAAGCCTCTAGCCCAATTGCAAAATTTTATCGGTGTAAAAGAAATTTTGCACCCTATTTAAAGAAATGTGGGGAGACAGCTTATTTAAAAAGCAATCTTATTTGGACTGGCAAAGTGATACGATGGGTTCTAGCAAAAACATAAGGGTAGCGGAAGGATTTTCAACAGTGGTAGCCGAGCAGCCGGTGGAATACGTGGAGCGCAAGGGCATCGGCCATCCGGACAGCCTGATAGACGGCATAATGGAAAGCGTAAGCACCGGGCTCTCAAACGCGTACATAGATTCGACGGGCAAGATACTGCACCACAATGTGGACAAGGGCCTGATAATAGGCGGGGCTTCGGAGGCGAGTTTCGGCAACGGCTCTATAACAAAACCTATAGAAGTGATACTTGCAGGAAGGGCCGCCCGTTCGTACCAGGACATAAACATAGACGTGGACGGGATAGCCATAAAGGCTGCAAAGGACTACCTGCGCGAGCATACCCGCTTTCTCGACATAGAGAAAGAGGTGCTGTTTCAATCGAAGATACTAAAGGGCTCTGCGGACCTCAGCGAAATATTTGACCGCAACACCGACGTGCCGCTTGCAAACGACACCTCTTTTGGGATAGGCTTCGCGCCGTTCACCAAGACCGAGAGGCTGGTGCTGGAAACGGAGAAGATGCTAAACTCCCTGGAATACAAGAAAAGCCACCCGGAAGTTGGGGAAGACGTAAAGGTTATGGGGATAAGGGACATGGATGACATAAGCCTTACTGTAGCCATAGCATTCGTTTCTGCAAAAATACAAAGCCAAGAAGATTATAGTAAGAAAAAGGAAGAAGTAAGGAAAGACATAATCTCATTCGCAAAGAAATTGACAGGAAACGACGTCGACGTAATATTGAATAACGGTGACAACAAATCCGGAAAGGTTTACATCACGAAGTCTGGGCTGAGCTGCGAAGCAGGCGACGACGGATCGGTAGGCAGGGGAAACAGGGTAAACGGGCTCATAACCCCTTTCAGGCGCATGAGCCTCGAAGCCGCGGCCGGTAAGAACCCGGTGAACCACATAGGCAAGATATACAATGTGCTTGCAAAGGAAATAGCAAACGACATAGTGACTCTCTACCCTCAGGTAAAAGAATGCAACGTATCCATAGTTTCGCAGATAGGCAGGAAGATAGACGACCCAAAGCATCTCGATGTAAAAATAAGCACCGAAAAGCGCGAGGAGCTGGACAACATAAGGAAAAAGGTAAACGACATAGCGGAGCAGAGCCTTGAAAACATAGGCTATCTCACGCACGAGATAATATCTGGGAAGCACAGCATGTTCTGACTGCAAATGCGCAGCCAGAACCGTGCTGCCTTATCCTCTGGGGTTCTTCAGCCGTATAGGTTGTCCTTGCATGTGACCCCTGCAGGCTTCGTGTAGTTTATTCCGAAGAAAGCCAGCGCTCCAGTGTCGTAGCAATCCCCATTGTCTACTTCGGTCTTCAGGTTTGCTATTGCTGTCTGGTTTATAGTGTACTTATATCCCAGTTCGGGTACCTGCACCGTGCCGTTAGCTGATGTGTAATTCAGGTTGCCAACAGTGTTTCCTTTTACGTATGCGAGGCTGCATGGATATCCGGAAGCTATATTTGAGATTATGCTGCTAAGCAGGGATTCATTCGCATGCGTTCCGTTTGGGAAAGCTCTTATCATCGGGCAAGCATATCCAACTCCCAACGATCCAACCCTTGAGCTGTTATTGGTTATTGCAGGGCCAATGCGTATCTGGTTGGCCGGCTTCTGCAGCACTGCTGCGCCTATTATTATCCCAACAACAAGGATTGCCAGAATCGAAGGTATTATCATTTTCCTGAATCCTGTGCTGGGCCTCTGCTCTACTACTCCGGCCTTCGCATCCGAAAGCCTGTAAAACTTGACCTTCTTGTAATGCGGGTTGTCTATCTGCTCAATCATTGACATATTCTCCAATTCTGCCATGTGCTGGCTCACGGTCGCCTTTGAGAGCCCGAGCACTGCGCTTATTTCCGTAACCGTCATCGGCTTTTCCTTAAGCAGTTTGACGATTTTATTCTTCGTTCCGAAAGTCTTTGACATTCTTACACCGCTTAATATCTGCAAGGCTATATTAATTAAGATTTTGAGAGGATTAGGTTTTTG
>JAMCSF010000002.1:6172-8526 GCA_023380795.1 Candidatus Martarchaeota archaeon
CCTAACATTAGAATTCAAAACAAAAGGCAAGATGCCCAAGGCATTTTCAAATTCCAGCGCATACTGTTCAGCAAGACCTTGAAATGTTGATTCCCGCGCTTTCTTTTACTCTATTTATTTTTGATGCCACTTCTGGAACGTAATTCATTATTATATGCTCATCTATTCCGGTAAATTTCTCCCCGTCTCTCAGGCTGTGCATCGCAGCCAGTGCCTCTATGCCTATGCATCTCTTGCCCGAATGCTCCTCTTCAAATACGCGCACGTCGCCAGCACCGAGCGCGCTTTTTTCGACAAGATACAGCCAGACCCTGAACTTTGTCCCGTCCAGCAGGTATGGGAATGTGCCAAGATGCTCCAATTCATCAGGTTTTGCCCTTATTCCGGTTTCCTCGTAAAGCTCCCTTACTGCGGCGCTTACGTACTTCTCGCCGCTTTCCACATGCCCCGAAGGCAGGCACCACTTTCCTGGCTCTATATCATCGTCCTCGTTTCTTTTAAGGTATACGACTCCGTCTCTAGTAACTACCACGACGAAGGCAACGTCTACTTCGCTTCCCTCTTCCATTTAAATCGGTCTACGATAGGAGCATGCAGCATATTTAAGCTTTCGCAGAGGTTCGCTTAAAGACGTTTGAATGGGTAATTGCAGCAAAGGCCCATCAAGGAATATTTACAAAGTTCTATTGTGGCAGAAGGCTTATCTCGTTTACCTTCACAAGCTTCAGGTACCTGAGCCCTTTGCTCTCTATGATTTCACAGCTTGAGAAATTGCTCTTGTTATAATGCCTGTAAAGGTAGTCTATGTCATCTCCAATTATAATAGCTATACCGTTGGGCTTCGAAATCCTGTAAAGCTCCTTTAAAACAGATATCGATTTATTGTTTCCCATCCTGTCAAAAGTCCCGTAGCTTACGATGAGCCCGAATTCGTCTTCAGGCAGGCCGGTATAGATGTCCTTGGAATACGCATACCCTATGCTGCCGAATTTCGAGGTTGCCTCTACCGCGTCCAGAAGCCCTTTCCTGCTAAAAGTAAGTATTGTCAGCCTGGCTTTCCTGTTTTTGCCGTAAAAATACTTCGCAAGCTCTGCAATCCTTTCGTTGTCTCCTAGCAGCAGTATCTGCACCTTTTTCAGATAAGCAAGCTCTGAGGCCACAAGACTCCTCACGCTGTTCTTGCCGCCGCCCTGTGTATGCGTGCCTGTAGCCCTCTTTTTCACGTTTTTGATTGCCATATAAACAATAATATTGCTTGTAAATGCTTTAAAAACTGTTTGCAGCTCGGAAAATCAAAAGCAATAAATATTTCGGTCAATCAAAGGGCATCTGTTATTATGGAAAAGCATAACGAAAATATCTGCGGAATGGAGAGCATAAAGGCGCTTTCAAAGGGAAATTACGACGCCTTTGAGCTGTGCGCAAAAATATCAAACACCAAAGATTCGCACCTATCAATGGAAACGATAAAATACTTCAACGAATCTCCTAAATTCCTGCTTGAGCTGTACAAATTGGGCTCGGAATCAAACGTTGAAAAATTTTCAGACCTGCTGAAGTTTTATTCCTCAATCCCAAGGGGCGATTTGGATGCGCTTAGGGTAATATCGACGGATGGCAGTGGGCTCAGCGCGAAGGCGCTCCTGCTGGTTACTGGCTTATCCATCTTTGCGGCATTTGAAGAAAACAAGCCAATAAGCTATACCATAGGGGATCTAGCTGCAACAATCGTGGGGGAGGGTCTGAAGGGCGATAAGCTTTATAAGGAATACGAGGAAGCGTTCGCGAATACGATATTCTTGGTAATTCTGGGCAATCTGGGTTCCGGAACAAATCCGTACATGGAGCTGGAAAAGCTTGGCACTCCTGAAAACGCGCTAAGCACAACATCCAATCTGGCAAAAGAGTACTTGGCGCGTCTAGGTCCTTCCGGGCTAATACGCAAGTGATATTCTGCACATTAATGCTACTTGTTTGGCGCCTGCAGTTTCATCGTGTCTTATCAAAATTTTTTGATTATATAACGGTAATAATATAAAAATAATAATATGCTGCCACCAATTAAATGCTAAAAATCAGGCAACATGAAAAGCTGGGCCGGGATTCACATGGTTCAAAAATCCATTATAGTAAGCCACAGGAGGGATTTCGACGGCATAGCTAGCGCCGCGGAGCTTTCCAGGTTTTTAAGGGATTCTGTCGAAAAGATGCTTTTTACAAATCCAGGGAGGGCGGAAATGCTTTCCACCGTTTCAAAGCTCGACCAAGCCGAAAACACCGACATTTACATTGCCGACGTTTCTATGTCAGCAGATGGATACGAAGAGCTGTGCTCAAAGTTTGGCATTTAATTG
>JAMCSF010000003.1 GCA_023380795.1 Candidatus Martarchaeota archaeon
CTCCAAAAAGTCCGCTGCTCAGCGAAACGACCGGAATATTGTAGTCGGAAAGCTGTGTGAAAATGTGCGATCCTGGCCTTATGTTGTCCTGAACCACCAACACTTTTGTATTATCCCCTAGGGATATTGTCTGGTCAACCTCTTTAAGCATTTTCATGCTTATGCCAGATATGAAAGTGTATTCACCGTCAATGAGCCTGCCGAAGACCATTTCTGCCTTTTCTTTTAATCCTGCACTTGTCTGGACCCTTGCCGTTTCCATAAACAACGGATCTGGGAAAAGAGGCCCTGGCCGTGTTTCTATGTCCCTTCTCAAAGAAATCCTGTACTCCGCACGCGGAGTTTCTTCAGCCAGAAGACCCAGCTCTTCGAATTTCAGCCTGAACACTTCATCCCCGAATCCTGAAATCTTGCGCAGATGTGCATAGAGTTGGTAAAGCACGTCATAATCCCTAAAAAGGTAGAATTTTACCTTTTCCCTATTCTCTAGTGCAAGCCTAGCCATGGATACTGCTTCCTTGAGCGTGGCGTCCTTTATCGGCCGGCCCTTCCTGTAATTCCTCTTTGGGGGAAAATTCCTTTCAAGGGAAAGCTCAAAGCTTCCTACATATCTGTTTTCTTCTTTATTTTCAAGCTCAAAGCTCCTTATGCTCTCGTCGTATATTATGGCATTTCTTAACTTTTCTGGGTCTACGGAATCAAATTCTTTGGACAATTCCCCATAATAATCCCTGTCGCAAGCTTTCAATTGCACCAGCGCGTGCTTTACGTCCTCCATTGCAAAGAACGCAAGCCTTGCGGCCTTGACGTATTCCTTAGCGCTTCCAGTCCTTATTTCATCTGCATTTTTCCTTATCTCTTCAATGCATTCTTCTATCCTGCCCGTAATATTGGCATTTACTTTTTTTGGCGCGTTTTCCGGTATTTTTATCTTCCTTATTTCCTGCCTGTTGCGCTCTACTAGCTTTTTGAAAGGCTCCTCTTTCAATCCTGCCTTCTTCGCATCTTCAGGGAACTGGATGTACAGCCCAAGCTCTGGATAATTTAGCCTTTCTGGATTCTCCTTGACCTCTTTTATGTAAAATCTTTCTGCGGCATCTGCATATTCGGCAAGCGTTATGCCAGCAGGCCTGAACTGCATGGAATCCCCTATAAAGTTGTAATACACTTTTCCCCCAAGCATCAGAACCTGCGGAAAAACCTCGTAGCCGTTGTCATACCCTAATTCGTTTCTTCCCAGCTGCATGGCTCCCAAAACATTCTTGCCGTCTCCGGTAAATACGTAATTGAATGTGCTGGAGCCCAGCTGTGTGGCCTTAGAGTCCGCAAGTATCTCCCTGTAGTTTCCGACCCCTAAAGGTATGTCGCTCAGGCCAAGTGCCTTGGCATTCTCAAGCGTGTTTTCTGCGTTCCGTATTTCGAATTCCCTTGCCGCAGCATCGGTAAGCGAAGGCAGCGGCCTGGCCTGGAGGAAAACGAAGCCTCTTTCTGTAAACGCGAATTCTATGTCCAACGGCCTCCCGAAATACCTTTCGGCAGCCATTGATTCTTCTTTTACCTTTTTTATTATATTAGGGTCTACTGCAGAGCCTTCAATATTAATATGGCAGCCATTTATGCGCACATACGTTTGTGGCGCTTCTCCCCTAACTATGTCATGCACTGAATCCTTCTGGCCCATTGAGATTTCCATTCGGCCATTAATGTCGGTGTATACAACACCTGAATTTATCATCCTTCCAGTAAGGTCCTCTTGTATTATGGCCTTTCCGGACTCGAACCCAGACTTAACCCTTTTTACTGAATCAGTTATGGCCTCGGCCTTTACGCCCAAGATCGTTTCGTACTTTCCCGCAGACGTGGCATTTACAGAATCCTCTGAAGCTGCGCTGCTTCTCACAGCATACATCTTGGACCTATCGAGCTTTGAAAGATCCAGACAATCAGAATCTATTGTATCAGGTACGTTAAATAGGCCACCGCCTTAGCAGTTCTATGTTCGCCATCTTGCCTCCGAGCTCTTCAATCCTTATGGCTTTGCTGCTTTTCATAAAAATTACCTGTCTTAATATCCTGTTTGATATATTTAAGGTTTTTGTATAAGCAAATCCATCTTCATATTAAAAAACAAATTTCAATCATTGCCTTGCCTGCTTTCGCTTCAATCAATTCTTGTCTAGGCATGCCCAAGCCAATAATGGCCTCTCCTATATTCTCTCTTACAGCTTTGATATGTTTATGCCCTTTGTTTCCTTGGAAAGCAGTGCAGACGCAAGTATGAAAAGCTCGCCTATTATTACGAATACCCCCCACCACGCGAAGAATGTTGTTGCGGCGAAACTAACAATCAGCAATAGGAATACGGTGCTCCAATTTCCAAGAATGAAGCCTCCGTTAAAGCCTATTCCGACACCACTGCTCCTTACTGAAGTTGGGAATTTCTCGCTTAGGAATGCAGGAATGACTCCATATATGCCAGTTGTCAAGAATGCTATAGCGCTTGCAAAGAATATCGCGCCGTAAAATCCTAATGCGTGCGTCATTATGGCGTATGTCAGTGGTATTGCAAAAATTATGGCAAGCACTGAATATATTATCATCATATTCCTCCTGCCTATGCGCTCGCTTACGCCTCCTGCAATCATATACCCTATAAGCGAAACGAGTATCGCTATTATGACCACATATATGAAGTCAGGGAAACCCATAAAATTGTGCACTGAAAGCACCGTAGGGAAGAACCCAAGCGTCAAACCGTATACCCATGCTATGCCAGTCATAGCTAGCATGCCGGTAATCACCCCTGCAAAGCTCTTTCTGTTGCTAAACAGCGTTCTCAGTGGGGCTTTTGATATCTTCTTTTTCTTGCTGAGATCCGACCATAATACCGATTCGGGCATTGAAAGCCTTATTACCAAACCTATTATTACTGGTATTATGCCTATGTAAAACATCCAGCGCCATCCGCTTATTGCGAAGCTTGAACCTGGGAATACGTAGTGCAGTGCAAGGAATATAACTGCGGCCAACGTATAACCTATCGGGTAACCGCTCTGTATGGCAGCTCCCCATATGCCTCTCTTCTTAATGCCCACGGATTCCATTAATATTGATGAACTATTTCCGTACTCTCCACCAGCAAATATGCCTGTTATTATCCTGAACAAGAACAGGAGAAGCGGTGCAGCAATCCCTATGGCCGCATAGGTGGGCAGGAATCCAGTAGCAAATATTACCAAACCCAAGCCTAGGAGGGTTACCACCATTGCGTTTTTCCTTCCAATCCTGTCGCCTACCCTGCCGAATATGGCGCCTCCTACGGGCCTGAATATGAATGTAGTAGTATATATGCTCCATGTGCCTATTATTGCAAGGCCATAATTAGATGGGAAAAATATACCTGCCAAAACTGGAACTAGAAGGAACATCATGCTCAAATCAAATGCATCCATCACCCAGCCTATAAGAGCTCCAGGATAAATTGACCAAGGACTTATTCTGCCTTTACCCACCAAATCACCAAATAATTATCTAAATAAAAGCAAAGATTTATATATTGATACTTTTGCGCACATTATGCTGTGCTGTCAAGGACAGTTCCTAATTCAGTTCGATGAACCACTTTGCCATAAATTTCAGTAATATCCCAGAGGATCTTTGATCCTTGCTGCTTTGCTAGTTTTGAATAAAATCATCAGAGCTAAGCAGTCGCTGTAAATACGGTTTAGGCCTTTTGTATGGTCGAGGCTGCCTCTATTATTGTTTTTACGGCTTCTACCTCATATATGTGCTTGCACTTTCCGCCGACCTTGTTTTTCCTGTATACAAAGTCAGGGCAGTTGCATGAAGGATTTTTGCCTATGCTTACGGTGTAAGGTTCGCTGTCAATGCCCGAATGCGAGCTTACTCTCCACTTTCCTTCCTTTAGCCTTTCAACCATCACGTTTCCCCAAATACTAACCGAAATGTTGACAAAAGACATATTCGACTTGCTTTCGTATTTCAAGTTGACCTCTCCAAGTTCTATCGGTATATTGCCCCTCCTTTCCCTCTTTACGGCTTCTATAAACGATTTGAAATCAGGGTCTCCTAGAGATTTCATTTCCTTTTCTACGCGGTATATAAAATCGTGCTTCTTGTTTAGCCAGTCAACCCTTGTCACGTACTTCATTATCTGCTTTGCAAAATCCTTATCGTTGTTCTTGTACAGCTCATATACTGTATTCGCTATCTGTAGGGCTCCGTCCTTCTCCTCTTTCGGGTATGCGTTCCTGAGCAGGCTTAGCGTTTTCCTAGCCTCCCTTTCTGTATTCTCTATGCCTTTGCGCTTTATATCCTTATCCATGTGATCATTGCCTTATGTGTTGCAAAATAGGATAAATCTGATAAATTCTTTAAATATATAAACTATTTGCATTAAGCACACTCATGCGACTGTTTAAATATTTCGTAATGCGCTATAATTATTATGTTGTTTAACAAGAAAAAATCCGAAAAAACAGAAGCGGATATGTCTTTAAAACTGATAAATGCAAGTACTTCTGAAATAGCCAAAGAAGCAAAATCAGCAACAGATTTTTCATATTCTGAAGCATTTGGTAACTCCAATCTTCTTGTCATAGGGGATACAGACCACAGGAACGCCAAAATTGTAGGGAGCCTTGCAAACAGTACCGAGGATATGGCCGCTGCTGGGGTTAAAAGGCTGCTCATAGAGCTGCCCAGAGATCCCGAAATTATATCTGCTATAGCAGAGCTCAACGGCAATGGCAGCACTGATGGGCTCTCAAATATTCTTGACAAGCATTCAAGGAACCCATTGCAATTGCTAAGACTGCTTGTCGAGGCGCATAAAAATGGGATAGAAGTAGTCCCGATAGACATGCCATTTTCGCTGCAGAAAAATTTCGAAGACAAAATTCTTGCAAAGGAACGCGGCATATATATGGGGGAGGAGATAGCAAAATGCTCTGCCGGCGCGGAAGGGAAGACCGTGGTTTTCTGCGGATTGAACCACTTGAATCCTGACCAGATACCTGCTGTGATGGCGTCAAAATCAGTCAGTTATAAATCAGCAGCGATATTCACGGATGATCAGTCATCGTCCATTTTTGACTCTTCGCTCATAAAACTTGGCGTTTGCACATATGTGGAAATCCAGAATCGCAAGAACAAAGACACCCTGATAGAGCTAGCGGGATCGTATGGCATAAACAGCATATTATACCTAAAGTGGCAGCCGATTGGGCACCAAGCTGCGGGTAGCGGCGAAAGCCAGAACAATTATCTGAAACTGGAATCTGGAGCGCTGAAGGATATACGCGCAGACTTTTCGGATTCTGTAGAGCCTGATTCGAAGCTTTGGAAAAATTCAAACTTTGAAAAGATAGTCAAAACTATCGAAATGTTCGGCGATTCGCTTAATGAGTTCCAGAAGTTCTACCTGTCGATATCAATGTATACATACCTGAATTCCACCATGCGCAACGGCGGCGGCTCGATAGTTGACATAAATTATGACAGCAACGACAAAGCTTTCAAGATGAGGTCGGTTGACACGTTCCATTATAAATATTCGAAAGATGCGGACTACGGCGCATCTATGCGCTACAGAGAGGTAACTATGGGCATGCTCCTTTCGCAGTACGGACTTCCCAAATCTTTGCTAGGGGACGAAAGCGACTTCAGCGAAGCAGTAAGTAGGATAAAAATAGAGCCTAAGAGCAAGGATGCGGCATACAAGCTGATATTCATGGCAATAGCGTCCAGGTCCGGCTCCGGAACGGTAAGCAGCGATTCCGAAGGGATATATCTTGCCAACGCGAACGGTGAAAAAATTGTCGAGGTAAAGCTGAAAGAGATAAAAATGGACAAAAAGACCTCTGCAGCATTGGAGGCAGGCAGAGAGGCGCTCGAATGGAGCCTTGCGGCTAACGATGCGTTGCATAAAACCGTAATCCAGGATGCCTTGCTGAAGCGCAGGACAAAGCGTGACGTGCAGAAGGTACTCGAAAGCGATGAAATGATGAAGCCGACGTACTTCTTCCTCGATGGAATTTCAAGGCGCGTTTCCGAGGCTTACTCCAAGTTTGAACCACTAAGCGATTCTGAATTCCGCACTTTGGCAAACGATTTTATAAAAGCTGCATCAGACATGGAAGAATCGGCAAAGCGCGCAAGCGAGATGCTGCCCGAAGGAGTGTACAAAGCTTTCGACATGAACTCCATGCTTATTTCAGATAAGCGCTATGTTTCCGAATATCCAGGCACAACTGACGTAAAAATGATTCTTGATTCATGCGCAAAGGTTCTGGAAGCAAAGAAGTCCCAAATGGAGGGGCTTTTGGAGAATATGCGCGAAGACTCGGATGAGGATTTGCTCAGAAAATGAAAATGTGGCGCAGTTCCACAGCAGCATTTTAAGTTCTCTTTAGCATAAAGACTCGGATGGCCCCAGCAAGCAATAAATAGGTTCTCTAAAAATATGGGATTATGAAGCGCTGGCTGACAAGGGATGTTCTTTTGATATCTCTATCGGCGTTCTTCGCCGATGCTGGCTATCAGGCGCTGATAGCCGGATTTCCAATATTCCTTGTGCTGTACTTGAAAGCACCGGTATACTATCTAGGCATAGCAATGGCGCTTGCTTATGGAATAGGCTCTGTTTTCGCCTATTACGGGGGCATGCTCGCAGACAGGCACGGCAAGAAAAAGATAGCGCTGCTGGGCAATATTCTGATACCAGTTCTCTCGTTCACCGGATTCGCCTCGTTCGCAGCGGAGGCTACTGCCATATTCTCTGCGGGATGGTGGGCCCGCAATTTCAGGACTCCTGCCAGGAGGGCAATGATAGGGGACATATCCAGAAAGCTTGACAAGCCAAAGGTCTACGGATTCCTGAACGCTCTGGACGTGGGAGGAGGGGTAATCGCAGTGGCATATTTGTCAATAGGAATATATCTTGGCATAGCGCTCAAGCTCATATTCCTTGCAACTGCAATACCTATACTCATATCCTCATTGTGCCTTTTCCTCGTAAGCTACAAAGGGCTGCCGGGCCGCGGAAAAGGAAACATTAAGGCCGCTAAAAAAGCCAGCAAGGCAGTCAAGTCGGCACGAGCCAAGATTGGGGCATACAGGGGCGTAATACTGGCTACCGGAATATACGGCCTTAGTTTCTACAGCCTGAGCTTCCCAGTGCTTACTATCGCACAGCAGTCCACTGACCTCTATGGAGTGCTTTCTTACGCAGTGTTTCTTCTTGTCTCTGCGGTATTCGGATACGTTGCAGGAGTTTTGGCCAAGAAAATGGTCAGAAACCTGGCAATATTCGGGTATTTTCTTGCAGGGGTCGGCTCGCTTATTATAGGCTTGTCGTACCATTTCGGCCTTGGCGTTTTGGTATCCTATTTGGGCATATTCGTCATAGGGGTGGCAGTAGGAGCCATAGAAACCCTGGAGCCCACCATAATATCGCTGGTCAGAAGCAGGACGAATTCAGGAAGCGGGATGGGTGCGCTTACATCCTCCCGCAGCATAGGCCTGTTTGCAGCCAACATAGCCCTCGGATTTCTTTACGTTTTGGGGCCTCTTTACGCATATGGCTTCGCGGCAGCCATGGCGATGCTTGCCGGGATAGTGCTATTAGGATTCGGATCAAAGTCTAAAATCTAAGCCTTTTTGGGTTTTTTCTTTTTCTCGTCTCCTACGGTGACCGTATCAAGCCTGTGCCACATCGCTATAGCAACCATGGAGCAGTAGGGATGCCATTTCCTTGCCAGCTTTTCTATCCTCTTTCTGTCCGGAAGCTCTTTTAGCCCGTACGCATCTTTAAGCCCTTTTCTTACTCCGAGGTCTTCAGCAGGCATGACGTCGGTCCTTCCAAGGCTGAATATCAGGAACATGTCGGAAGTCCACCTTCCTACGCCTTTTACCGAGCGCAGCCTTTCTGCTATCTCCTCGTCGGAAAGGCTGCCTATTTCTTCCAATGCGAGCATGCCGCTTTCAAGCCTCCTGCAAAGGTCCAGCATGTATGAGTATTTTTGCGGGGATATGCCTGCTTCCCTAATAATTTTTTCATCGGTTTTTATGAATTCTGCAGGAGAAGGAATCCTTCCGCTGTAAAGCTTTTTGAACCTGTTCAATATCGCTTCTGCTGCCTTTCCTGCAAGCTGCTGAAATATTATGGATTCCATTAGCGAGCCGTAATAATCCGAGTCAAACCTCATGTCAACGTAAAATCCAGGCTTTATAGCCTTGGCCAGCTTTGGGTCATTCTTTCTGAGATATTCAACTCCCTTCTGCCATGATGATTTCCTGAAAAGAGTTTCAATGCTGTGTTTTTGCATGATTTCCTTTTTGTATTATGATTTATATCCTTATTGAAATAATGCCGCGCCTCGAAAGCTTTTAAGCTTAAAGCTCCAATACAAACCAGTGGCTCATGCAAGATTTGATTTAACTGCATAATAAGCCCGAAAGCGGATATGATGGAAGGAAGGATAAAAGCCGAATGGGACACGCTCAAGAAAGTCGTAGTCCATAAGCCCGGCATCGAAGTATTTTTAGGGCTTTTAGATCCTACTGCCTCTTTATACGAACGCTCATTTGATCTTTCAGCTGCGCAAAAAGAGCATGACTTTCTAGTCAGCGTTTTAAAAGATGAGTTTGGGGTTAAGGCGAAGACGCTTGAGGGCGAAATAAAAGCAAAAGCAGGCCATAACGGCAAAATAAAAGATATGGTTGTAAATGCCGCGCTAAAAAGCGTTAGTTTTTCAGGAAGCAAAAAGGATGTCACAATAGCCACGAACAACCTTAAAGAAAATGCTAACGAATATGACATAGACTACTTCATCAACACCATAATGCTTATGCCAAAAGTGTCAATACGGAGGGCAAACGGCGCAGGCGCAATGCGCATAAGCGTTACAGAAAAAAACCCACCTGCAAACTTGTACTTTATGCGCGACCAGCAAGCCGTTACGGACAAGGGCATATTCCTATCCAGGATGGCAAAACCTCAGAGAAGAAGAGAACCAATATTGACAAGCATGTTGTGGAATGCCGTGAAACTGCCGATTGTGCACGAAACATACGCTCCAGGAACCTTTGAAGGCGGAGACTTTATGCCCATGGGCAATTTTGCCATGATAGGCATTGGTGACAGGACTAACAGGCAGGGAGCCGAACAGATGCTTAAGTACGGCCAATCGTTCCAGGAGGTGGCAATGGTGCATCAGCCGTCGCATCCGCTAATGCCAGGAAACAATACAGACCCAATGATTGACATGCACCTTGACACATACTTTAATGTTGCCGGAAGCGATACTGTTATTGGCTCGGAACTTCTCCTTAAGAGGGCAACAGTCGAGGTTTATAAAAAGGAAGGCGAGAATTATCGCAAAGGAAAAGCCACCACAAATCTCAACGATTATATAAGGTCAAAGGGCTTTAACATCATAAATCTTTCCACAATAGAACAAATGTCATATTCGTCTAATTTCCTGTGCATACGGGACCACCTTATACTTGCAATAGACAGCAGGCTTACTGCCAAAAAGGTGCTGAAGAGCCTATCTGAAAAAGCAAAAAGCGATCCGAAAAGATACAAGGCCATTTTTGCACATGCAAAAAAGGAGTATCAGCAATTGTACCGTTCAGGGCAGATGTTTCCCAACAGAAGGGAACTGCGCCAGAATGGCGTTGACTATAGCACTATTGACCTCAGCAGCATAACTGGCGGCTATGGCGGTGCGCACTGCATGACTGCAGCGATAGAACGCGGATAAGTTGTTATTTCGTTATTACTGTTCCTGCTTCCAACCTTGCTGCCTTCTCTGCATTTGCTAGCGACGTTATGACTGCCGGCATCCCTGTAGCTTTTACGAATTCGAGGGCCGCCTCTACTTTTGGCTTCATGGTCCCTTCGTGAAACTCGCCCTTTTTCATATAGCCTTCGCATTCTTCAACGCTTATTTTTTCTATGGCCTTTTGGCCCTTTGTTCCATAGCCCAAAAATGCGTTGCTTACATCTGTCAGCATTATGAACATATCTGCGTAAAGCTTTCTCGCAAGCAAGGAAGATGCAAGGTCCTTGTCTATTACAGCATTAACGCCTATTGATTCTCCGTTTTCAATGGCAACGGGTATGCCTCCCCCGCCGGTGCAAACAACAACCGCTCCGCTTTCATGAAGCCTTTTTATCACATTAAATTCCATTATGCCAACAGGCACAGGAGACGCAACGACCCTTCTATATTTGTCGTTTTCCTTTGCCATGGCCCACCCATATTCTTTGGTTATGGCATCGGATTCATCCTTGGTGTAAAAAGGGCCTATGGGCTTTGAAGGATTTTTAAAATGCTCATCTTTGGCATCTACCACAGTCCTTGTGAGCATGCCAACGATTTCCTTATCTATCCTTAGGGAATGCAGCTCGTTTTCCAATGCCTGCACTATCATATAGCCTATCATACCTTGGCTTTCGGCCCCGCAAACAGGAAGGGGCATTGCCGGTAGCTTGTCCTTTGACCATTCATACATAGATACGATGTCGCCCACCTGCGGCCCGTTTCCGTGCGTTATGACAACGTTATTTCCCATTTTGATTATTTCTGCTATCTTCTTTATTGTGTTTTTGATGTTTGAATACTGCTCTTCAAATGTCCCTTTCTCATTTTCCTGCAATATCGCGTTGCCCCCCAATGCAATAACTATATCCATAATTCTGCCCCAGTTTTTGATCCGTGCATCAGCAATAAGGCCCAATGCCGTTTTATCAAAACGCCATTATAAATATCGCTGTCAAAATTTTAAGCTTTGCCATGCCAATTGGCATATGGCATCCAAAGCTGCCGCTAATGCACCATATACTTAAAAATAATGCAAATACAAATACATTTTACTGCAAACAACTAGCTTAGCATAATTTCAGAATTATGGTGGCTAGTTTGCAAAGCAGTTTAAAAGAAGAAATAACTTATGCCTTCTTTACATTTTTTGCAGCTGGACCCTTTTCGCCCTGCTCTACGTCATACTCTACATTATCTCCTACTTCGAGGGGCGTTTTTCCATCAATCGATGATATATTTACATATACATCCTTTCCGTCTTCTCCAGTTATGAATCCAAAGCCGCGTGCAGCATTGAACATTTTTACTTTTCCTTTCATTAGATCACTTTTTCCATACTATTGTGTATAGATACCTTTTATATGTTATGCATAAACGCGGTAGGAAGCTGGATTCTTGAATATTTCGTGTCGATAGAGATTTAATAAAAAGAAGCAGCAAAGCCAGGCATTATAGGTTGTGTTATATTAAGCAGGATAGCTCGGCACATTTTACAAAGCAAAGGCTAAATCCCTTTTCCTACCCTTATAAGCCATATCAGGTGATAAAATGCCAGTAAAGACAGGAGAATACAAAGGATTTCCGACAATTAGTCTGCTGAAGGACGAGCAGGACACGCGCCCGTTTACGTTTGGGCTTGGAAAGGCGAAGCTGATAATGGCCAACATAGAGGAAATAAAGAAATTTGTAGAGGAGAACAGCAAGGACTAAAGCCCATGGCTTCAGCGAGCCTTCTTGATGCTGCTTGCAATGCAGAATAGAGCATTTCTTATTCAAGCTGCGGGCTTATGCATTACAGATCAAAGATGTATCTTCGATTTGTCGTTGTACATGTACTTCCATGCAAGCGCTCCGAGCGCTCCTCCCAATATTGGGGCTACCCAATATATCCACTGATAATAACCAGCCTTGAACAATATTCCAGATAAAACTGCAGGCCCGAACGACCTTGCCGGGTTAATAGAGCCTCCGCTTATCGTGGCAAGAATGAATATCATTATTGTTACGTAAGTGCCTATGACTGCAGCATTGATGGCAGTGTTCTTGCTTTTGGACGTTATTGTAAGTATTACCCAAAGGAAGAAGAATGTCATTATTAACTCTCCCAGAAAGGCGGGCCATGGCCCCATAACTCCAGGCACCGTAGCACCGAAAAGCACCTTGTTCGCTATGCTGTAGCTGAAAAGCACACCAACGGTTCCAGAAGCCAGTACTGCCCCAACAAGCTGTGAAGCAATGTATGGCAGCACGAGCTTGCCTTCAAATTTTCCAGATATGAAAAGTCCTATGGTGACAGCTGGGTTTACATGCCCTCCTGATATGTTGGCTATCATTATTATCGCAATCGCTATCCCTAATCCGAAAGTAACTGCAGCGAAGAATAGCGTAGAAGGGGACAGAGTCGCTCCGAACGCAGCAATGAAAGCCACTATGCTTCCCGGCCCGAAAAGCACGAATATATAGGTGCCCAGCATTTCAGCCAAAGATTTCTTAAGTACCCCTTTCATAAAATCTATAATGCTGATATGCCAAGCTTTATAAACCGATATCAAAAATTGAATTTATTGTGGCAGGCATTATATTCGAATTATAACTAATGAAAAAAGCAGTTAGGCTATAGATTAGGGCATTATGCAAGCCTCTCTGCGTTTTTAGAAACAGATTCGCGCATTATTTTCAAATAGGTATATACCTTAGCTGACATGAATATCATTATGAATTTGTACTGTTATTGATATACTGGCGGTAAAATGGATGGGAAATACGGTGAAGCTGAAAACGTCCTGATAGTGGCGAATCCAGGCACAGGAAAGACTACTGCCCTGGCAAAGAGGGTCGTTGAGCTGCTTGCTAATGGGGTCAAGGAGTCGGACATATTATGCATAACCTTTACCAACAAGGCAGCGCGGGAAATGAAAGAGAGAATAGAAGAAGAAATAAAGGATGCAGGAATATCCGCAAAGCCGTACTTGATAGACGTGCATACGTTCCACAGCTACGCATATGACTATTTAAGCAAGATGGGGCTTAGCTACGAGCTGGCTGGCAGCAATATGCTAAGGTACTCAGTATATAAGAGCTTTATAAGTGACAATGCCTTCAACTATCCCAATAGTTATATTTTGGGCGACCTTGTCCCTAAAACAGAGAACGCGATAAGATACGTAAAAAGCTTCGGCATACTTCCAAGCAGCATAGATTTGGGAAAAGCCGAAAAGGAGCTGGAATCGGCTTATAATGCCAAACCTCTTCCAAACGTAGCGCTTGACGAGGTCAGCGCGTTCTTGAAATACTTCGTAAATGCTTATGATAGCTATGAAAAAGAGAAGGAGAGGGCAGGAATTTACATAGACTACAACGACATGCTCATAAAGTTCGTCCAGAAGAATGACGGCAAGAAGCGCTACAGGTATGTGCTGGTTGACGAGCTCCAGGATCTCAACGAGCTCGAAGCGCAGATAGCCGTTCTTTCCGGTGACAATTTGTTCCTAGTGGGAGATAGAAAGCAGGCGATATTCGGCTTTCAGGGAGGAAGCCTTGGCTCTTTCAGGAAATTTGAGTCGGACGAAGGGTTCAGGAAAGAGAACAGAGTGCTCAACTACAGGAGCCTGCAGCCCATACTTGATTATTCCAGGAAGCATTTCCTATCCAACACTGAAGATAAAAGCTACGAGAAGGAGCTTGAAGGCTTAAAATCCAACAGGAAAGGAGGCAACGCGGAAGTCAAGGTGTTTACTGCATCCAATCAGATAAATGCCGCAGTAAAGCTTTATTCTGGCATGAAAACCGGGAGCGGAGAGAAAACCGCAATAATAACAAGGACTAACGGGCAGCTGGTCCAGGTGTCAAGGCTTCTGGACAAGAAGGGCATAGAGTATAGCACGACAGCAGGATCCTCCACAAGCGACAGTGCGAAGGGGCAAATAGTCTCATACCTAAGGGGGCTGCTGTTCGATGACAGAGACACCGTAGT
>JAMCSF010000004.1:0-19300 GCA_023380795.1 Candidatus Martarchaeota archaeon
TCGGAAGCAAATACGGCATACAGAAGCTTCTGCAGGAACAGGGAATATTCGGTGATGATGATATGTTTGTAGTGCCTGATTACCTGAGCGAAGGCGGAAGCATGGTTGAAATAGCGGAGAAGGGTTCGCTTTGGCTAAAGATAAAGGTAAACGGGAAGCAGGTGCACGCCAGCACACCGGCGCTCGGAGTCAACGCAAACAGGAATGCATCAAAGCTCATAACAAAGATAGACGAAATGCTGCACCAGAAATACAATGCTACTGATGGGATTTACCAGCCACCCTATTCTACTTTCGAGCCGACGAAAAGGGAAAAGAACGTAGACAGCGTGAATATAGTCCCTGGTTCGGACATTTTCTATTTTGACTGCAGGGTGCTGCCACAAACCATACCGTTCTAGCGGCTCAATGACGTAAAGGACGTTTGCAATTCAGACGAGTTCAAAGCAGTTAAGATAGAGGTAGAAACATTCAGCAGGGAGGATCCGGCAGACCCCACGAGCATGGATTCGGACGTGGTAAAAAGACTGCTCAAAAGCATAAAGGAAGTTATGGGCGTCGATGCAAAGCCGATGGGAGTCGGAGGGGGAACGTGCGCAGCCTTCTTTAGGTATAAAGGGTTTCCGGCTGTTGCATGGGGCACCGAAGCAGAGGATATGGCGCACCAGCCAAACGAATACTGCAGGATAGACGATATGGTTAATGATGCAAAGGTATTCGCCAACATGTGCTTATGAATTACTTTTGTGGGAAGGGAATGGCTTATTTTATCAAAATTCCCTGAGCTATTCTCTTTGAGCCTCCGCCCTTGAATCCCTTAGCCTTAAGCTTGGCAAGGCTTGAATTAAGGAATTCGCTTGCGTTCTTTCCAGAATCATTTCCCGATATGCATACCACATTTCCAGATTTATTGTAGAGTATTATTACCCTAGATGCATCAGTATCGACAACTTTTGTGGCAATCTGCCTGAGCATATCTGGACCGTAATCCATTTCATAAATAATCGATTTTTCGTTTGAGGACAAAAGCTTTTCAGCAGCTTGCGACGCGTTCCTTGATTCCATGGATTCTATAGCGCTTTTGTATTCTGAGAGCTGCTTCGACATTTGCGATAATGCATCGTTTAGCTTCTCGCTTTCCGTGCCCGTAATTCTTGCCGCTTCCGAAAGTTTTTCCTCGATTGAATTTATGTACTTGTATGATGCAAGGCCGGCCACGTACTCTAGCCTGTCTATTCCGTCGTGTATTCTCTGCGAGCCTATTATTTTTATTGTCCCTATTATGGATTCTATGCCCATGGAGTGTATTCCGCCGCATGCTTCTGCGTCTATTATATTGCCTTCCGTGTCAGTTATTTCTACAATCCTTGGCCTTGCCACCGGAACACCGTGGCCCTGGTATATTGAAAATCCAAATTTTGACTCTGCTTCGTTCCTGTCCATTTCCTTCATGGTTACTTTTATCCCGTTCTGCAGGTATGAATTTGCCGTTGCTTCTATATCCTTTATCTGCTTGTCGCTAAGCTTTTCGTAATGCGCTATGTCTATATGGGCCTTTGCGACCCCTTTATGTGCACCCTCCTGCCACGCGTGCTTTCCGAGCACGCTTCTGGCGGCCGCGCTTATCAAGTGTGTAGCAGTGTGGTGCGCGATTAGCTGCATTCTCCTTTTCTTGTCAACTACGCAATGGACTTTTGAGCCTTCCTTAAAACCAGGCTTCGCATCCAGCAGATGTATTATAACACCATTCTGGGACTGCACATCTTTTACTTTTACCCCATTTATAGTGCCATGGTCTGCTTCCTGGCCTCCGCTTTCGGCATAGAACGGCGTCTTGTCCAGAATTACCATGTCCGAGTTGCACAAAAGCACCTTTGAATCTGATTCCAATGCAAAATCGTAGAAAAGCTTCTCTGTTTTCTTGATCCCCGAAACATCCAGGTCAAAACGGTCCTTCTTTTTAGGTTTTTCAGTAAAGTCCCCTTTTATTATGCTTGAATATGAGCTTTCAGGGAGCTCGAGCGTGACGCCCCTTGATGCAGCTACGCTGTTTATCAGGTCTGGAGTGACCCCATTGCTTTCGTAGAGCACCCTCATCCTTTCCGGCGTAATCTTCTCGTGCTTGTCTATTATCCCGCCTATCGTCTTTATTGCAGAAGCTTTAGTGTTCTCATAGCGCTCTTTTTCCACCCTGATTATGTCCTCAATTTCGTCCAGGCTGCTGCCCAGCTCGGGGTACATGTGTGACATGGATTTGGCTATTATTTCCATCAGCTCTCTCATGTCGAAATCCATCCTGTATCTGGACCTGAAATCGAATATCCTCCTTAGTATTATCCTTAGGTTGTATCCGCCCCCGACATTGCTTGGCAGGGCTCCGTCGGTTATCGCGAACAGAAGAGTTTTGGCATGGTCGGCTATAGCATATGCAGCCTGCATTGGCTTTATTATTGACGCGTAATCTTTGGCGCTTACGCCTGCCGCTTCGACAGCCTTTAGCTCAACATCTTCAAATGACTTGGTTTCGCTGAGGTCTATTCTTCCGAACTGCCCTGCCACCTTCGAATAAAGTTTTTTGTCCGGAGTTATGGCGCTCTTTTTGTATATGTAAGCCAGCGCGTCCCTGAATACGGGATCGTATGCTGTTTGCCCTCCGCTCTTGAACCAGACAAGCCTTTCAAAGCCCCAGCCAACATCTACCACCTTGCCAGAGAGCTCCTGCCTTACACCGTTGTTGTATTCAAACTGCGTGAAAACATTGTTTACCAGCTCCAGGCCTCCGGAAAAAGCTTCCAGGCTTGGCCCGAATTCAGAGAAATCGCCCATTGCCCACACGTCTTCCACGTATGTTATTTCCTTCTTTTTTGCCCCTACAATCTTTGTCAGGGCTTCGTAGTTAAGCTCTATTGTTTTATCCCTCCAATAACCTTCCCTTGGATAATTGAAAGCAGTCTGCCCGGCCATGATGAATGACGTGAAGTGCCTCCCTGTTACTCCTGTGTTTGGTATGTCGTTGAACCTGAGGCACATCTGCGGCACGAGAAGAGGATTGGCGCTGTATTCAAAGCTCATTTTTCCATTCTCTATCCTCTGGAAATCTTGTATGCTGGCTATCGTAAAATAAAGGTCCTGGCGCCATCTGCTTACGACAGGATACCGCTCTATAACCGCGTGGCCGTTGTTCTCGAAGAATTTCGAGAACTTTGACCAGAATTGCTCAAGCTGCACTTCTTCAGGGTTATTTTTCATGAAGCTGTATCCTTCATGCTCGGAATCGCCGCAGTATTCCCTGGATTCGTCAGCCGTCCAGAAAAATTTCCCGCATCCCTTGCACTGCTTGCGTACGAATCCCTCGCTATCTAAGAGCTTGGTTCTGTAATAGAGATCCGGCTTTTCGGAAAATTCCTTCCTTAAAGAATCCTTGTCTAGCATAACAACCACTCACAGCGTTTTTTGTGCGAACCACACCTTGCATTCCTTGCCGAAGAATGCGCAATAATCGCATTTCCACTTCTCTTCGTATGGGACTGGCAGCGCTTCCCTCTCTCCGCTCCAATATTTGAGCGCGAAATTTATTGTGCCTTCAAGCTCGTCTTCTGATACCTTGAATTTGTAGTTGTCTATTTTCTTTCCAGTATATTGGTTTATGTACCTTATGACCAGCGTTTCGCTTAGATGGCCTATGCCCCTGTATAACTTGAAGAACTTGCCGGTTATTTCCGGGAGCGTCTGCAGATTTTTGGGAATTTTAAGGGCATCGAGCTGCCTTTCGAACTCCTTGGTGACGCTGAGCCTGTGTATTCCGTATTCTTTGGAAAAAACGTCTTCGTTGTAGGTGCCCGATATTATGTCGCCAAGAAGCTTCTTGTATAGTATGACCTGCGCCTTGTGCGATTTTATCTGAGCTTCTGACGGCAGCTTGTCAGTGGCCCTGGTCTTGTCTTCGACTATGACAACATTGCCGCCAGATATTAGGAGTTCGTCCATCTTCCCTACAATCCGGTATTTGCCCATGTTTCCGTAAAGCAGAAGTTCCCTCGATTTATTGTTTTTCTTCAATGTCTCTAGAGCTTCGTAGGTAGTGTAAAGGCTTTTGTACATAAAGTCCGCATAGCTCTTCGTCTGAAGCACTATTGGGATGTTGGTCTCGTTCTCCATCTCCTCATGTATCTCCTTTCCCTTCATTATCTCCTTTGTTATTGACGGGCCTATGAGGTAGTTGAGTTCCATCTGCTTCTCGCACCAGTATTGCGCGGCTATATCAGTAGCGCGAATACTTTTTTTCCCAAGCCTTTGCAACGCATCCAATAAATCAGCCCGCCTACCTCTCTTCATAGCCTTAGCTCAGCGATTACCTCATTCATCATATGCTATGAATTGCATTATAGGTTATAAATAAGTTTTGTGGTTGCGTTGCCTATTTCTGCCTTGTCATTCTTGACATCGCAAATCTGTATATTGCATAGAGCACTATTGCGAAAACGCCTATGGCAGTAAGAGTTATTATCGCATTGTGCGTGGTGAGGGCCTTCATGCCGAATATTATGAGCACAATGTCGTATATCCCAGTGCCAAGTATCGAATAGGCGTAGAACTTTTTCTGTGGCATTTTAGCAAATCCAGCAGGAAGGCTCATTATAGTCCTTAGTACAGGTATGAAACGCGTGAAAAAGACAGAGGCTACGCCGTTCTTGTCAAACCATCTGTCGAACGCATCGAGCTGCTCCTGGCTTATGTGGAATAGCTTCAGATGCTTGTATACAACGTCCTTTCCGAGAAAATACCCTATGTAGTAGTCTATTGCCAGACCCCCGATGCTCCCGAGAAGCGCGGCTATGTAAACTGGTATGAAAGATAGGGTGTGCTGCGCGACAAGCACACCTGCCAATGGGAGTACAACCTCGCTTGGAACCGGAAGTGACGAGCCCTCCAAGAGCATCAGCCCGAATATGGCGAAGTATCCGTAGTGCGCAATTAGGGCGTTTATGGTGCTGTAGGCATTTGTGAGTATCGAGAGCAGAGCAAATTCAAGCATTCGAATCTGTATTGTTTTTGCAGTTGGATTTTAAAATATGTTTGGTTAGCCGACTTCCGCCGGGCATGGTATAGGGCGTGTCCTTGTAACCTTGAATATGGCATACTGACCGGCATAGCTGGCGTTATGCAGATACGCAACATAGCCTGAACATGAAAAAACGACTTCCTGCCCGTCATGAAATACCTGCTTCAATGGCCTGACGGTTGCATTTGATATGGCACCGTAATATGGATATACCAAGCCAGTTATTGTGCCGTTAAGATTGACCTGAGATAGGACGAAGTTCAGCAGGCGCGAGCCGTCATTGCAGATCGTGTAGCTGCTTTGATTTATTGCTGTTGGAAGGCTTATGCTGCAGCCGTCATACGTTGTGGTTGAGTTGAAATAAGGTTCCGGAGACAGGCTTATCGAATAGTTGGCTGTAGAATTCAGTGGCCCTGTGCGCAACTCGTAGGTTCTTGAAATCGCAAGTATGAACATTGGACACGCAAGTCCAGGGAAGCAGTAAGGGCTTTCAGAGCCCTTTACTGTAACAGTATAGTTCGAGTATGGCTTCAGTCCGGTGAAAAGCATATTGGTTTCATTATCTGGTATTACTACGGTTCTGTTTAGTTCGGCGTTTGAGCTAATCGTTATAGGACCGGAAACCGAGCGCACGCCTGAGACGCTGGAGTTCAGAGCGTAGAGTTTTGGACCGAGCTTTGCGTACTGCGATTCGTTGAAACCGTTGCCAGATACAGTAACCGCAAATTTTACAACAGAGTACTTCGAGGCAGTTAGAGTTATGTTAAGATCCGAGGTCGGCACTTGTGCGATAGTGCTTGTCTTGGATATGGTGCTCAGATTGCCAAGATGCGTTCCGGAGGATATGGCAAAAGATTCTGCGGCAAGCGCAATGGACAAGATTATTATTGCAGCAACGAAGATGTAAGAAGTTTCGCTCTTCGCTTTTCCAGCCATTTCTACACCATCCAAAACAATATTTATTATAAGCGCAAATAATAAATGAGCGTAATGTATCGTAAGGTTTTGTTTTATGCACATAGTAAAGTTTTACCAGGGAGATGGTGTCATGAGGCTTAAGCTTGACACTCTCGAAGACCTGTGGACAGTGCAACGCATAGTGCTCCCTGATGACCTTGTAAAGTCTAGGAGCCTCAGAAAGTTCAAGGCCAATGATACAGACGTGGGTGAACTGAAGGAGGTCATCATAACACTGCGCGTTGAGAAGACCGAGCTTGACAAGAACGCGCTGCGGCTAAGAATAATGGGGAAGATAGTCGAAGGAAGACCGGAGCAGTATATACGGCTTAACAGCTACCACACGCTCAACATAGCCCCTTCGGATACGCTGGACATAATAAAGGCATCATGGCCGGACTACCTCGTTAATGTAGTGAAAAATGCAGTTGGTGACACTAAAAAGCCCAGGCTTGGAATAATAGTGGTTGACGACGAGAAGGCCCTTCCTGCTTACCTTCTTGGTTACGGCGTTGAATTCAGAAACGAGATTTACAGCAACCTTAGCAAAAGGATGACACAGAAGGACTTTCAGGAGCAACAGAGAAAGTTCTACGAAGCCATAACGAGCGCCATAAAGAGCATGGATGTCGACACGGTTATAGTTGCCGGGCCTGGATTTACCAAGGACGATGTTCGCACATATATAGAATCAAAGCAGGAGAAGATAGACAAGCGCGTAATATACCAGCAGGCAAGCAATACTGAGCGCTCAGGAGTGTACGAGATAATACGCAGTCCTGAGGTAGAAAGCCTCCTGAAGAGCGAGCACATAAGGGGCGAATTTGCCATCATGGAAGAATTCCTGAAGGGGCTTTCTTCTGGAATATCAAAATACGGAATAGAGAATGTTGCCGCCGCCATTGACGATTATGCGGCAAGCACGCTCATAGTGAACGACTCGATGCTCGGAAACCTGGATGTGCAAAAGATACTCGCAAAGGCCGAATCAATGCACATAAAAATAGACATTTTCAACTCAGTGGACGAGGCAGGGGAACAGCTTGCTTCTTTCAAGGGCATTGCGGCCATAGCGTAGAGCTCTGTAATATTGCTTTGGGCAGCTGCTTAAAGCATGTCAATTGCATCGCGTATTGCTTCGTAATAGTCCCCATAATAAAATTCATTTATGATCCATTCGATACCAAATGTTTTCCAATCTGCGTGAGTGAGCAGGTATGGACTCTTGCGTAATTTCTCCGAAAGCCAAATTGTGGACTCTGCCCTGATTTTTTTATTTATCAAAAGCGATTTTGGCGGGTCTTCCATCTCCCATATCTTAAAATCCTTTATGACTTCGGATATTGCAAGCCACGTAAGCAGCTTGTTTTTGTCTTCTGGCTTTATGAAGTCGTTCAAAAATATATAGTCATGGGAATAGTATGATAATATATTTTCCATGCCATACCGTTCGAAACTTTGATAGTTTACGGATTTTGCCGATCCGGACATTTTTATTATCATCGATATGGCAGCGCGTCTTTTGTTGGCATTGTTAATGAATTCTTTGTCTAAGTATTTTCCTGCAAGCGTTTTTAGGAAGTCGCTTTCTATGAAATCCGGCTGCGCAAATACTATCGCATCGAACGTGTTGCTGTAGTATGAAAGTGCGAAGCTGACCCCATTGTTTTTGAAATCGTCTTCTGTAACTATCCCTGATTTTTTCTTGAAGAGCCATCTTATCGCTTCGTCTGCCGTTTCGTTGTTTTTGGATATGTTGACGCCAAGGCTCCTTAGGTCCCACAGATTTATCTCCAGCTCAGGATAAGATTCTTTCAGGGCGTTGAAAACAGCAGGCAAACTGCCACGTTTTATAGAGTATATTTTAAGCAGGTCCATAAGCCCCATTTTAAAAAAGTCGTCGTTTTTAAGATCCAATGGACTTATATGCATTACTTCGACAAGCTTCCGCACGGATTTTACCCTGTCCTCTTTATTGCCCCATCTGGTGTTAAATTTTAACTTGCCTGAGCTATCCCTGATTACATAGCCTTCAGATTCCATCCACGAAATAAAATCTGCCTTTGCAGATCTGGAAGATTCCCCCCTGGATAAAGACGCGAGCCCTTTGGGCATATCTTTGTATGCCTCCTCGGCTGCTTCCTTCTTTGTTTCCATTAAAATCAGATGCTGTATGAATTTTTGAAATATTTATTCTTTGGGTTGATGCAATTCGCGCACCGACGTTGCTGCACATAAGGTTTAAATATTGTTGCTCGGGTTTAAACATAACACAATGTGCTTTAGCAAATAGGCAGCAAATGGAACTGGTGTGAAAAAATGCAATTCGCAGTGCTGTGGAGAAGTTTTGTCTCGTCCTTTATAGGCAGCGACTGCATTGCAAATAATTCAATGATTAAGTACACACCATCAAACCATTTGGCTGCATAAACCCCCTTTAAAAAATTTCTGAGGTGTTTATGTGGGCCAAATGGTATTTAGTGTAGAGAAGGGTTTGTTGAGACTTACCGAGCGAGAGCAGCTCGTGATTCTCGAAATAGGAAGCGACACCATAGACAGCGCGAGCAGCTTCGTTGGGTACATAAGCGATACTTACAGCATATCTAAAAGCTCAGTATGGTACCTGCTCAACAGGCTTAAGGAGAAGGAAATGCTCGATTTCGCCAGCAGGGATGAGCCTGGCAAGCCGCTGAAGTTGACCAAGATAGGCAGGAGCGCGCTTGAAGGCATAAATGCAAACGGAAAGGACTTGATGGCAAGGTACGAGAGCGTTTCCCTCGCTTACAGCGCGAAGAACGAAAGCTTTGGAACTTACAGGTTTTAAGCCTTGGGTGGATAATAGTCCCGGCGCTAGATGGCGCCGGGCTATCTCTTTTTGAGATTAACTATGCCATTGCTTATTTTCACTCCCTCGGCCTTAAGCAGTCTTATCTTTTTCGTTCCGGATTCGCCTGAGTATTTTCCAGGCTCTCCTGTGCTTTTTATGACCCTGTGGCACGGTATAGTTATAGGAAACGGGTTTTTGCGCAGAGCGGTGCCAACTGCCCTGCAGGCATGGGGATGCCCTATTTCAATTGCTATTTCCCTATAGGTCTTAACTTGGCCCTTAGGTATTTTTGATGTGGCTTCCAGTACGCTTATCTGAAAGCCAGTCATACCCATACCAACGAGCTTTCTGCGCAAGGAATCTTCCATGATTGTATTACAGGCGCAAACGCTATTAACTTATTATATTTTCACGTGGGAGTTCTATGGGTGTTCTTATGGATGGCAGCAATCTCAAGGTATGGCTCGATGGAAAAGTCATTGATTACGCGGACGCAAAAGTGCCGATACTTACGCATTCGCTGCAGTACGGAAGCGGAATTTTTGAGGGGATACGGGCTTACAAGAACGATTCCGGAACCGCGGTTTTCAGGCTCAGGGACCATGTAAGGCGCTTCTTTGAAACTGCGAAGATATATTCCATGAAGCTGGGATTTTCCGAAGACGAGATAGAAAAGGCGATACTGCAGATAATAAAGCTAAACGGGCTTGATTCCTGCTACATAAGGCCGTTCGCATTTTACAGGGACGACGGGATAGGCATGACCACTTCCGGGAAGCACGTAAGCGTTTTCATAGCCGCGGTGCCTTTCGGGGCTTATTTCGGAAGCGGCGTAGACAAAGGCATAAAATGCAAGGTATCGTCGTGGAGAAGGATAAATTCAGACATATTGCCAGTGAGAGCGAAGGCCAGTGGCAATTACATAAATTCCATAATTGCCGAGAACGAAGCGCACGCTTCAGGATACGACGAAGCGATACTGCTTTCGCACAACGGCTATATAGCAGAAGGCCCTGGCGAAAACATATTCTTGGTAAAGAAAGGTGTGCTGCTTGCTCCAGGAGAGGAATCGGACATACTTTTCGGCATTACCAGGGACAGTATAATAAAAGTGGCGCGGAACGAAGGTATAGAGGTAGTCGAAGCCAGCATACACAGGGAGGAGCTTTACACAGCCGACGAGGTTTTCTTCGCAGGTACGGCAGCTGAGATTACACCAATAATAAACGTGGACGGAATAGTCGTAGGAAACGGCTCTGTTGGGCCGCTCACCTCGAGGATTGCTTCTGAATATAGGAGCATAGTTGGCGGGAAAGACGCCAAATACAAGGATTGGCTTACTCAGGCATAAGCGCATCAGAGAAGCTTGAGCTGTTTGGTAAATAGGTCTACTTCTTCGCTCTTCCATGGGCCTATTCCCAAGGCAGTCTTGCTGCCAGGAGGTATTTCTGTGAGCCCTGCATCAGTTACCAGCGCACAGGGAACCTTCTTGAACTTGAACGCATTATAGAGCTTTATCAGTGATTCTTCGCTGCTTACCTTGAGCACTATTTTTTTTTCTCCAGTATCTAGCCATTCCCTTGCTATCTGCTTGTCCTGCCTCTCGGCCTCGAAATAGCTCATCAGCGACGCGTGGGCCGCCTGTGCTGCCGTCTTTCCCTTGCTCATCCCGAGATCGGATCTTATTATTATTGCCTGCTTTATTTCTGTCAATCAAACGCCAGCGTTACCTGTTTACATTGAGGCCGGCAGTTGAAGCCGGACATATCTATTACGCTGTTGATATTTTATGCCTTGCGTGTTGCGGTTAATGTTTGCACTAGGCTCAATGAATTTATAAGGGTTTTCTGCGAAGATTTATATGCATTTGAAAAGTGTTTACGATGGACGCGCTTCTTTACGGGATATATTCGGTAATAATATACCCAATAATTTACATTTTTCCTGCATACGCCGCAAACGGGGCCCCTGTGCTCTTCGGTGGTGGAAAGCCCCTTGACATGGGCAGAAAGATAAACGGGAAAAGGATATTTGGAGACCATAAGACATTCAGAGGGACTGCATCCAGCATTATTGCAGGGATAGCCGTGGGCTTAATAGAATACCCATTCCTGCATTATATGCTGCCCGTCGCAATACTGCTTACGCTGGGCGCCAACTTTGGCGACCTCTTCGGAAGCTTCATAAAAAGACAGCTAAAGGTAAAATCCGGCAGGAGCTTTCCTGTAATGGACCAGTACGGATTCTTCATTTTCGCTTTAGTTTTCGCAGTTGCAGTGTACAGAGTCGGAATCCCTGGAGTGTATGGCCTTGTTTTCTTGGTTTTGCTGACAGGGATAGCCCACCTGATGACAAACATAGGCGCATACAAGCTGAAGCTCAAGGAGGTACCGTGGTAACAATACTGCAAAAGGGTTTAAATTTTAATAAATATAAGAGATAATGCAGTGTAGCAGGTGGCGTGCCGGCATAGCGCGATATGCGGCGCAGGGCTGCAGCAGGTATTTTGGATGCCAAAAATAGGTAACGAGGAAATAAAAAGCGAAAGAGTCCGCAGGATACTTAAGCAGACAAAGCGCGGGCCCCTATGGTATTACAGGATAAAAGACCTGCTCATGAACATACGTTCCAATAAGAACTTCTTGGATGCGGTTCTCGTAGTGCTTGCTTTCGTATCGGTTGCATACTCATTCCCATTTTACCCTTACCTTATACTTTTGCTAATAGCCATAGGGCTATTCGCAGCCACTGAAATACACCCGTTCCTAGGGTTCATATTGTTAATGCTTGTGATGGTTCCAATTTTGGTGTACCAGACACCCGCCTTGGCTTGGATATTTCTTTTCATACTGAGCTTTTCTTTGATATACGGCTACCTGCATTACAGGACGATATTGTTTGCATATATACTGGTTGCTTCAGCGTTTTCTGTCTTAGGTGCGGTCATTGCGATACCGGCAGCGATATTTGCAGTGCTAACCGTAGGTTTCAAAAGGTCGGTTGTAATGTTTCTCCTAGTCGTTCTAGGCATTGCAGCATTCTCCGGTGTGATGGGGATAGGGTCATATGCATTGGTTCCGTTCAATGGCCACTTGGTACACCAAGGATTCAGCCCCAAGAGTTACGGGAGCGAGCTCAATTACACCTATGAGGGATTGCATATTCTAAGCCTTACAAATTTTGCGAAGGGGGTCGAAGCATCAGCAAACAGATTCGTGTCCAAAAACGCCATAGAAAGCATAGACATGACATTCGCAATGATTCTGAGCTCCATTTCAAAACAGGTATTTTACCTTTTAGTGATACCGATATATCTTCTCGCTGCCTTTGTTGTAGAGAGGATCGCGATAAACAGCAGATCCAAGATAAAGGGAGGCAAGGCTGCAATAGCCGGAGTTATGATCCCGATAGGATACCTTGCAGTTGGCATGCTGCAGCCCATAAACATAAATTACATTTACCCGTTCATAAGCTTTGCAATAGCTCCAATTGGCTTATGGATAATGGAACTTTATAACGTGAAGGTTGTAAAGGCTCTCGATGTTAAGAAGCAAGATACGAGAATGAAGTTCGGGGAGGCTTTTGAAGATTTGCAGCAAGGCAACGTTACCGAAACCTTTGACGATATAGGAAACTATGAGAATACCAAGACCGAGCTCAAGGAAGCCATAATAGCGCCGCTGGAGCAGAAGGGCATTTCGCGGGCGTACAACATAAAGCCACTTAAGGGAATAATATTTTTCGGGCCGCCGGGAACAGGAAAGACGCTCATGATGAGGGCCCTTGCCAATGAAATACACGCGAATTTCTTTTATGTAAAGGGAACTAGCATAGTTTCAGCGTATACTGGAGAATCGGAGAAGATGCTCAGCAACATATTTGGAATAGCGAACAAAAATACTCCCTGCGTGCTTTTCATAGACGAGATAGATTCCATAGCGACGAGCAGGGAAATAGAGACGGATGAGGTGCACAGGCATATACTGTCACAGCTGCTGCAGGAGCTTGACGGGTTCCAAAAACTGGAGCACGTTATTGTAGTTGGAGCAACCAACACGCCAGATAAATTAGATCCGGCGCTGCTCAGGCCGGGAAGGATCGACAGGGCCATATACATGCAGCTTCCAGACTTTAGCGGAAGGAAGAAGATATTCGAGATATACCTTAAAAAATTGCCCGTGGCAGGCAATATGGACCTTGATCTGCTGGCTGAAAAGACGCGGGGAGTATTTTTTGCCGACATAAAGGCAGTGTGCCAGAGCGTAGCTCAGATGGTAGCCCAAGAAGCCGCGAACGAGCATAGGATACTTGAAATAACGATGGATGACATTCTGAGCGTCATAAAATCAACAAAACCTTCAACAACGCTCGCACAGATAGAAAAGTACAATACTTTCAAGGTTGATTTTGAAAGACGCATGGGCAACGACATGACACCCAAAAAGGGAGACGAGATCACTCTTGACAAGGTCATAGGGCTTGATGCTGCAAAGAAGGCAATAGTCGAAGCGATACAGATACCTCTGATGCACCCTGACCTTCTTGAAAAATATGACATAAAGACCATAAACGGGATGCTTTTGTTCGGGCCGCCGGGAACAGGAAAGACCATGCTCATGCGTGCGGTAGCCAATGAGCTAAAGGGCGTGACCATGCTTGAAATAGACGCACCTACATTGCAGAATGAGGGAATAGAAAACGCGAACGCAAAGCTTAAGTCGATATTTTACAGGGCCATAGAGAACAAGCCATCCATCATATTCATAGACGAGATAGACGGGATAATAATAAACAGGCAAAACGCGAGCGAGATAAACGCGCAGATAACAACTGAAATGCTGAAGGACATGGACGGACTAAAGCAGATGAACAACGTAATAGTTGTCGGGGCGACAAACAGGCCTGACGTCATGGATCCTGCCATACTAAGGCCGGGAAGATTCGACAAGCTCATATTCATAAAACCTCCTGACGAGGAGGCACGTGCAAAAATATTTGAAGAGTATTTGGAAAAGGTACCCAAAGCTCCGAATATGGATTTCAAGCTTCTCGCAAGCATGACCAAGAATTATACTGGAGCAGACATAGCCAGCATATGCAGGGAGGCTAAAACCAGGGCAATGCAGCGCACCATAAAAAGCGGGGAGGATTCAAAAGTCACAAATGAAGATTTGGAAAGCATAATAAAATTGACAAAGCCATCGGCACCAGACGTCGTTATGAGCCAGTACCTGTCGTTTTATGCAAAATACGGGCAAAGATAGCGCTTCATCTCGAAAGAGCTACAATTCTGGACAGATCTCCGGCATGCACCTCTATTGCACCGTTGCTTTCGCGAACATTGCAGAATTCTATCCTTAGCTTGGAATTTAGGGGCAATTTCGAGGCTATTTCGGCCGAAGAGCCGGCGCATGAAACATTGACTGAAGTTTTGCCATCGCTCAATACGAGATATGTGGATGCTAATTTTTTCGAAGCTGATATTCCTGAAACCCTGATTGGACCTGCTTCAATTGCAATCCCTACGATATCGATATTTTTCATTCCAGAGACCAGCATGGAAAAATTCCTTATCCCGTTGTCTGCCTTCGTCTCCATTTTTATTAAGGTTTTTTGCGTTGATCTGAGAAGCGACGTTCTTATGTCTAGAGTCAAGTTCGTAATCGTTATGATGTCACCCCTGCAGAATTTTAAGGAGTCTATGGCATTTGAGTTTTTTTCGTTTATCAGCACATTTACTGTAGATCCTTCCTTGCCCAGAACCATAATGCGCGAAACAAGGCTGGAGTTGCCGAAATTCTTTTTTACAGGATTGAAAATGCGATAAATCTCATCTTTGACATTTAGCCTTTCTTTTTCCAGGCCTTTCAATATGCCAGTTGCTCCAGGTTTCATCAGTCTGCTTATATACTCTGCAGTCACGGTCTCCTCATTTATTTGGGAACTGGCCTCGGACTCCAGATACAGCCTGTCGGCCTGCTCCTTTGTAAGCAGTCCATCAAAGCCGTCTATTATGTCGTCAGAAGTTTTCATCATCCAGATCGACCTAGTTGCGCTGCGGCAAGCTTTTGACGAATTCTGAGTACTGCGTGGGTTCCTTGACGGCTTCATTCAATATGCTATCTGAGCGGTAAAAATTATATCCGAGCATGTCTATTTGCTCCTTCCCTATTATCCCCAGATGTGCCAATATTGGAGATATTGCCTTGAACAGCAGCATTGGGGCCTGGCGCACGGGTTTCTTCCCGAACCTATTTCTGAATATGTTGAACATGTCGCCGAACCTTAGATTTTCATTCCCGCAGACATTGAAAGAACCTGTTGCATTCATCTTGGATTTTACAACATCGACTATATCGTCGATATAAACAGGATAGATTTGGCCGGATCTCGGGAATAAAGGAATGCTCTGGTTGATAAGCCCGTAGAATTGCAAGGTGAGAAAATCGTATTTGCCGTATATTATCGATGGCCGTATTATCAGGCTATTTTTATACGCTGAGATTATTTTTTCGGCTTCCCTTTTTGTCCTGAAATATTCAGTAACCCCATTTTCGGCGTTTATTGCCGATATGTATATTATTTTGGTATCTGTGCCTGCAGACAATGCGGCATCGATTATGTTTTGCGCTCCGGTTATATTTACTTCTGAGTGCTTCTGCTCTTTTTCGTTTATTAGGCCCACAAAATCAAATACGTAGTCGTAGCCCCTGCCCAATGCCCTTTCAACATCGGCCTTGGAGGTTATGTCACCTTCTATCCAATCCTTTCCTTGTATGCTGGTGTTCTCGTGTTTGAATCTTGACATTACTTCCACGGAATATTCGCCAGACAGTGCCGAGTACATGTGGCTTCCGAAGAAACCGTAGCCGCCTATCAACAATGCCTTTTTCATCAAATCATATCCTTGCGTGTCGCTATTTGTTTTGGTATAAAATGTATTAAGGCTTTTATATATTTCAGGGCAAAATAATCTAGTTTCTTGGGCTCGTAACTCAGTTTGGCCAGAGTGGGAGGCTTTTAACCTCTAAGTCGAGGGTCCAAATCCCTCCGAGCCCGCTTTTTTTAAGCAGTTAGGTGTAGATATATACCGCTACAGGATAGATTTGGGAAAACGTTAAATAAAAGAAATGTTATTTGCCGTTTGTGATTGCATGGATGGGAAAATATTTGATTTTGGTGAAACTGCGCTCTTAATTACAGATGTGCAGAAAGGGATAGCGGCGAGCGGGAGAAACACGGAACCGAATGCTGCATCCGATGTCGTTGCTAACGCCTCAAAGCTCGCGGAGAAGTTCAGGGAGAAGAAAGCTCCCGTGTGCCTAGTACACGTATCTTCGATAGACGGAAGGGACATGCTCAATCCGATAGTCGACAAAGCGCCGAACTGGGGAGGCGAAAGGCCTGCGGACTGGGACGAATTTGTTCCGGAACTCAAAGCCCAGAAAGGCGACATAATAATAACTAAGAGGCATTGGGGCGCTTTCCACGGAACCGAGCTTGATCTGCAGCTCAGGCGCAGAGGCATAAAGAACATAGTGCTGTGCGGAATATCGACAAACATAGGTGTAGAATCAACGGCAAGGGAAGCTTACCAGAACGGCTACAACCAAATATTCGCCGAGGACGCGATGGGCGCAATGAGCAAGGAAGAGCACGATTCGACCGTTAGGAACATATTCCCGAGGATAGGGCTGGTAAGAAAAACCAGCGACATACTTGAAATGCTTTCCTGAGGGTATATAATTTCCAATGACGGTTTTGCGCAGCATGTTAAAAATGAGCGCCGGGGGTGGGAATCGAACCCACGAAGGCCTTTCAGCCAAACAGCTTAGCAGGCTGCCGCCCTTTAGAGTGCTTGCGCATACCTCTAGGCGACCCCGGCATGCTATTCATTTACGTTTGCACTGTTTTTAAATCTTAGCGGCGGAAGCCGGCATTGCCATGCAAGCAGCAGTAGCGTTGACCATACTTCAGCTCAGCCCCGTATCCCGGGAGCGTAGCCTGAATGTGCTTAAGGTTGCTCCTTCCGGCCTGGCCTGGTTCACGCACCAAGCTACCACCTAGGGCAAGGCATCAACACCTCCGTTTGGGCGCAAAAGCCGCCTGCATAACGCAACCGGCATTGGCCCGCCAGAAAGGGATTTGCGAGCGGGAAACCCTTAGCTTCCCGGCCTATCCGCCAAGGCTTATATTCAATAAAGAGTTATAAATAGGTTTGCGGAAATAAGAATTGAAGAAGCGCAATTTCACCAAATTGACGCATGATAGCACATGCTAAATATTTTATTCCCTAGAATAATATGCCGGTGATTGAAATAAATGACAAAGAATACTCGGAATTGCTAGACAGGGCTTTTTCGAAGCTTCCCGCACTTGAAATGGAGAAATCCGACTTCGTGATACCTACTGTGGAGTCGATGGTGCAGGGAAACAAGACAATAATAAGGAACATGACGACAATTGCCGACAGGGCAAGGAGGGACATCTCTGACATTGCGAGATACCTCAGCAGGGAATTCGGAGTGCCTACGAGCATGGAGGATCAAAGGCTGGCCCTCACGGGAAAATTCGCGCAGGAGCAGCTGGACAAGGAGATCCGCAAATATTTCGAAACATATGTCATCTGCAGGGAGTGCCATAAGCCGGACACGCATCTGGAAAACGCAGGAAGAGGCATGCTCATGCTTGTATGCGAGGCGTGCGGCGCAAGGTACGGATTGAAGAACTATTGATGATCAGATGGGAAAAAACGAAGGAAGGACTCACGACAGCAGGAGGGGCGCACCGGTATCCTACCAGACCAAGATGCCGAGCAACGGCGAGGTTGTTGGGAGGGTCACGAAGATAGTAGGTTCCACGAGGTTCCAAGTAGACTGCAGCGACGGCAACCAGAGACTGTGCATAATCCCGGGAAGGCTCAGAAGGAGGTTCTGGATAAAGGAAAACGACGTGGTGCTGGTAAAGCCGTGGAGCGTTCAGGCTAACGAGCGAGGCGACATAGTATGGAGGTACAGCCTCATGGACATAAGCAAGCTTAAGAGCATGAACATGATAAGTTAGATGTTTGGCAATCGGCAAGCCTGCTAGCGGCAAGGGGGTAATATGCAGACTTTGAAGGACATCATAGGCAAATCAAAGATATTCGCTCAGCGTGAGGTCTTGTCGCCTCATTACACCCCGAAAAAGCTCATTCTTAGGGAAAAAGAGATAAACAGCATCGAAAAGGCGATAAAGCCAGCACTGGAGGGAGAGAAGGGCAGAAACCTTTTCGTATACGGGAGAACCGGCACTGGCAAGACCACTTGCGCCAGGTATGTCATATCTGAGATAAAGGACATACCAAACACAAAGGCCAGAGTTTCATATGTAAACTGCAGGATGTACAACACACGATTCAGGGTGCTTAACAAGGTCATTGCGGACCACATGCCCAACTATGCAAGGAGGGGATACGGCATCATTGACCTGTACGGGAAGCTTACGAGCTGGATAGAGGAAGACAACAAGATACTTGTTCTGGTGCTAGACGAGATAGATATGGTCAAGGATCTTGATGACCTTGTGTACACAATGACCAGGATAAACAGTGAGATAAGGTCCGGAGGCGTGGCAATGATAGGCATATCCAACAAGGTGTCCTTCAAGGAGGAGCTTGATCCCAGGAGCCTTTCGGCCCTTTACGAAAGCGAGCTCGTGTTCCCTTCCTATTATTCTGACGAGCTTTACGAGATAATAAAAGACAGGGCAGATGAGGGCTTCAAGAAAGGAGTTATTGATGACGACATATTGCATTTCGTGGCGGCGGCGGCGGCCAAGGAGGGCGGAGACGCCAGGCTTTCGCTGAAGATACTTTCAAAATCCGGGGAACTCGCCGAAGAGCACGGCAATGACAAGATAACCATGGCAGAGGCCGAGGAAGCGATAAAGATGGCCGAGAGCGAAATAGTTTACGAGCTAATATCTTCGCTGCCGGAGCACCAGAAGCTTGTGCTTTACTCCATAGTCCTGCTCGCGCAGAGCGGGGGCTCTTACAAAAAACTCACTGACGGCATTGACACTTACCTTTTCAGCGGCGAGGTTTACAACAGGTACAAGTCAATAGCTGAAGGGCTCAAAAGGGTGCCGAAAAGCGAAAGGTGGTACAGGAACTACATATCCGAGCTTGAAATGCAGGGGCTGATAGCGTCATTCGATTCAAGCAAGGGGATAAGAGGCCACACCAAGCTGATAAAGCTACTTTATCCTACGCAGAAGACGCGCGCAGTCTTGGAGAAGAACATATTCGGAATCAACGGCAACCCCGAAAAAAAGGAAGATGATTAGGTGTTTATTTGGCATATTACGACGCAGCGCGCAAAGGAATGGCAAATGCGCGCGGGCTTTTCAAGCGCTTGGGCTTTCACAGCGTCATTATAGAGGGAATAGATTTCGATTTCTCAAGCCCCATTCAC
>JAMCSF010000004.1:19310-21609 GCA_023380795.1 Candidatus Martarchaeota archaeon
TTTATTCCTCAAAAAAACGAAAGCTTAGTCCCTTATCTTAAGAACGGATTAAGGGCAATAATACCACAGAACCCAGAGGCTCTTGGCGAGATGAGGAAATACGTAAAAGACATGGTGGATTACGGCACCTCATTCGTTATAGATGCGTCAACGATAGAAAATGCTTACGGCACGTACAGGGCGCTGCTCATGGGCAAGTTCCGCGAATGCACCGAAATCATGCTCGGAAAGAATATCACAGTATGCATTGCTTCGCTAGCGAAGAGCGAGATTGAAGTCCTTGCACCGGAGCAGCTTATGGCTATATGCGGCGCTCTTGGAATGGGCAGGAGCGACGCTAGGAGGGCGCTTTCGGAGAACAGGAGCATAATTTCAAAACAGTGAATGGGGCTTGAAATGCTAAGGGACAAGAAACGTTACATAATGGTCGAAGCCACTTCGGAATTGAACACGGAAAAGGAAGAGCTTGACCGTGAGCTCAAGCAGGCAGTACTGGCGCTTACAGGGCAGCTGGGCTATTATGACATATCGCCCAAGCTCGTTTCGGTAGTCGACAGCAGGCATTTCGTTATCAGATGCAAGCTGAAGGGCTATGAAAAAATGCTTCTTGCTTCGGCGCTGATGCCTTTTCTTTTATTAGCGCCTTAAAAAGGTTAGGAGCTACCGAAACTGGGCTCTACACCCTGAAAAGTTCCGGCACGATCAAGGCGCTAATGAAAGAAAAGGCATCAGAAAATCTCGCCGACGATTGAGGTTATGCCCCCATGTAGATTGAATGTCTCTATACCGTGCTTGTCCTTTATCATCTCTGATACGAAAGCCGAAGTATTTCCGTGGTAGCAAACTAGAACTGAGCCTTCGTATTTCAGCAGCTCTTCTTTCGGAGCGTTAAGCATTTCCATTGGGTCTGCAGCCTCTATCAGCCCCTCTTCTAAATCTAGCAGGCTGCGTATGTAATCCGTTGGCTCTGATCCGAGCCAAACAAGCTTCTTCCCGTTCTGCTTGGCCATTTTCAAGGCTTCTTCGTATTCAACGTTCTGCATATTCAGTATTTGATACCTGCAATTTTTAAAAACGATGCTGAAATTAAGGCACTATAGGTAACGGCCCGCAGAATAATTATTTATATATCTGAATGATTATTAACAATAAAAGTATAATGCATAATCCGAAGGCAATTCACATGCCAGAAACAAGCAAGAGCAGCGATTTCGAATTGGTAAGCCTCAGTGTAAACAATAAGACGTACACCAAAATGATGCGCAGGGGCGAGGCCCAGGCTTACAGGGAGAGGCAAAAGCTGGTGGGCGAAGTGGTTCCAGAAGTTAAAGCCAAGTTCGACAGCCTTATAGAGAAACTTGATTCGGTGTTTGCAGATTTTGGCGTCCCGAAAACGGTCGGGTCAAGGCTTATCGGAAACGAGAAGAGGATGTATGACGAGTTCATAAAGCCAGGCATCGAGGCAAGAATCGGATCAATATGCAAGGAGTACATTGATGAGAACGGCTTTGGCACCGAGAAGGCAGATAATGAGGCATTTAGGCTGAAGGATAGGCTCAATGCATGCATTGAAGAGTCAAGCAACGCCATAGGCAACGGGAAAATAGGATTTCACGACACCGCAATATTGGCGTACGAAAAGCTGGAGAAATCTTTGGCAGAAATACTTGAAATAAAAGCTTATTAGCTGCACCGGCAAAGCGTTAAAAGGTTATATTCCATAATGCTAATCAGCATCTTTGAATTTTGCAATTTTGCATATTCAAAGACAGATAAAATTTTTTTTAGGACATGTTTAAAAAGCATTGATTCTAAATAAGTAAGAAAGATTTGACTGGTGAATAGATGTACCCAAACATACAGGCTTACGACAGAGGAGTGATGTTCAGCCCGGACGGAAGGCTGTTTCAAGTAGAATACGCAAAGGAGGCTGTAAGAAAAGGGGCGACTTCGATTGGCATTGTAGCCGACGAAGGAGTTGTTCTGATAGCTCATAAGAACATAGTAGAGCCGCTCATAATACCGAGCACCGTACAAAAGATATTCAAAGTAGACTCATTCGTTGGGACAACCTACAGCGGGCTAGTCTCAGACGGGCTTCACGTAGTGGGAATGATGCGCTCAAAAACGCAGACGCACAGGATGGTATACGACGAGACCGAATCGGTTGAGACCATAGCAAGAGAGATATCCGAAGAGATGCAGATGGCCACGCAGTACGGAGGACTTAGGCCATACGCAATATCGCTTCTCATAGGCGGCTACGATACCGATTACAGGCTCCTTTGCGTATTCTACT
>JAMCSF010000005.1 GCA_023380795.1 Candidatus Martarchaeota archaeon
GAGTCTTCTACGCCAAGAACAAAGCTTCATAAGGGAATTCATTCTCTTCAACATGCCCGCCAGGAGGAACCCATATCCCGAGCTTCTTGTGCTTTATCATCAGCATCCTGCCTCCTTCTATGACCATGCATCCGGCAACTATGCATTTTTTAATTGGCATTCTATTCGCTTTTTGCTACTCCGTTTTTAGGGCACATATCTTTCAGGAAACAGGAACTGCATTTCGGAACCGTTCCGCATATCTGCTTTCCGTGCTCCTTCAATATGTATGAAATGTTATTCCAGTATTTTTTGTCAACTATCTTTTCCAGGTCTTTTTCTATTATATCAGGATTCTTGCTCTCGCTTAATCCCATCCTGTAAGCTAGCTTTATGACCCATGTGTCTACAGGTATCCCTTCAACAATCCCGTATGCGTTTATCAATATCGTGTTGGCTGTCTTCCTGCCTATGCCAGGAAGTTCAATGAGCTCTTCCATGCTATTTGGGACATTGCCTCCGTATTTTTCCTCTATTATTTTGCAAGCCTTTATTATGTTCGAAGCTTTGTTCTTGGCGTAGAAGACTCCCTTCACATATTTGAGCAGATCCTCTTCAGTAGAATTCGCATAGTCCTTCGCGCTTTTGTATTGCTTGAAAAGCTCCGGAGTTATGGCATTTACGGTGGTATCACGCGTCTGTGCCGACAGTATTGCAGCTACCATCAACTCTAACGGGTTGCCGAAATTCAGGTAATAATGTATGCCCTTGTAATGTTCCTCAAGCTCTCTTATTATTTTTTGCGAATCTTTGCCTGAACTTTTATATTCCACTTGAACACCTGATTCTTAACTCCAATGAAGCTACCGCAAAGAACAAACTACAAAGTTTTGTCCGCGTAGTCCTTCCATATTGCAAGCTCTCCAGTGGCGACATACGGTACTCGCGCCAGCTCTTTAATGTTCTTTGCGCCGAGCAGGAACATGACACTCTTGAACTCCATAATCACGTTATTTATGAACTTCTTCACATCTTCCGGGGATTTTGTAGCTGGCCTCAGCACCGGCAGAGCCATTGCTGTAAGCGATGCCCCCATTACCAAAGATTTTGCCACGTCCATGCCTGTTCTCAAGCCCCCTGAAGACACTACTGGTATCTTGGAGCGCTTCATTATCATGTAAAGCGAAGCTGCCGTAGGTATGCCCCAATCCCAGAGCAGGTTTCCAAGGTCGACTTTCGAGGCCATTCCCATCGCCTTGGCCCTATACCATTCTACCGCTGCATAGCTCGTGCCTCCCATCCCGGCAGTTTCGACGGCTTTCACGCCCGCCTTTTCGAGCTGGGCTACAACGTTCGGGGATAAGCCAAAGCCTACCTCTTTTGCTATTACTGGCCTGTCTACGGATGACACTATACCCTTTATGCCTTCAAGCACGTTCCTATATTTCGGCTCTCCTTCCGGCTGGACTATCTCCTGCGCAGGGTTGAGGTGCACGTACAAGGCGTCAGCATCAATCATATTTACCAATTTTTTAATGTCGGATATTCCCATCCCTTTGGATATTTGCGCTCCTCCTATGTTTGCGCCTATGAAGGCATTCGGCGCATTCTTTCTGGCAACTGTATAAGTATCCTCAAGAACCGGGTCATAAAGCGCTGCCCTCTGGCTCCCTAGGGCCATTCCGAGCCCTAGCTCTTCAACGGCCTCAGCTATATTCGCATTTATCCTTTTTGCCATCTCAGCTCCGCCTGTCATGGCTCCAACCATAAAAGGGGCAGAGAACTTCTTTCCAAGGAAGGCAGTGCTTGTATCTATGTCATCAAAGTCTATTTCAGGCAGCGAGTTGTTTATTAGCTTCATGTCGTTGAAAAGGGTTCTTGCGCTCTTGGATTGGACCGGCTGATCCAGACATATCTCTATGTGCTCCTCCTTTCTCTTCATTATAAGGTCTATCTTGGCCTTTTTGGAATCAGCATTTTCAGTCTTATTGCCGCTCAAACAATTACCTATAACGATGTTCACGTAAAAGTCTAAAAAATGTCAATATAAAGCATACTTATAGCGCTACAAACTATAAATAACTCTGGTGTTGGCTCTGGCAATATCAAAAAGGCCCTTCCTAAGAAAAGTGCTTTACCTGCTCAAGAAAAAGTATTCTGAGCAGATGAAAAGCACGCTGGAATATTCGAATGCGTGGGAATTGCTCGTAGCTACCATGCTTTCAGCACAGGCCCAGGACAGGCAAGTAAACATTGTCACAAAAAGGCTTTTCAACGATTACAAGGAAATTCATGACTACGCCAACATGAGCCTCATGGAGCTTTATAAATATACCAAATCTATAGGGCTGTACCGCAACAAGTCCAAAAACATAATAAGGGCCGCGAAGGCAATAGAGAAGGATTTTAACGGCAAAGTTCCGGGCGACCTTGTATCGCTGCAGACGCTTCCGGGAGTTGGAAGAAAGACTGCTAACGTAGTGCAGTACAACTGGTTCGGCAAGAGCGAAGGAATAGCGATAGATACGCACTGCATAACCGTATGCAACAGGCTCGGGCTGGCAAAGGGCACCAATGCGGAAAAGATAGAAAAGGCGATGATTGAAATAACGCCCAGGAAGGACTGGGGCAACGTAACGCACCTGTTCATAGCTCTTGGCAGGGACGTTTGCACAGCCAGGGCCAAGCGTTGCGACGCATGCGTTTTGAACAGGATATGCCCTTCAAGCACGGTGAAGAAATGATAGCTGCACTTTTTAGCGGAGGAAAGGATTCGACTCTTGCCATACACAAGGCGAGCGAAGCGGGATTGAAACCAAAGCTCCTAATAACAATGAAGCCCTACAACGAGGACAGCTACATGTTCCACAAGCCAAACATAAAATATACCTCATTGCAGGCCAAGGCGATGGGCATAAAGCACGTAATATGGGATACCGAAGGAGAGAAGGAACTCGAGCTAAAAGATCTCACGGAAGCGCTCAAAGCCAACAACGTGACAAAGCTCATAACCGGGGCCATAGCAAGCAGATACCAGAAGGATCGCATAGAATCAATATGCAAAGAGCTGGGAATAGAAATGATCTCTCCGCTCTGGGGCATGGACCAGGAGAAGGAGCTTACGGAAATTGCTGAGAAGTTCGAAGCCATAATAACAAAGGTCGCCGCATACGGCCTAGACGAATCTTTCGTAGGGGCGACCATAAACAACGAGGTCATAGAAAGGCTTGTGGCTCTAAAAAAGAGGTACAAGATAAACATCGCTTTCGAGGGCGGCGAGGCCGAATCATTTGTCCTAAATGCTCCGATGTTCAAGAAAAGGGTAAAAATAACGTCATACCATATAACCTGGGACGGTACCGTAGGGGAATACGTAATAGACGGCGCAGAGCTTTCAGACAAGTGATAAAGTGCTGGTAATCGGTTTCAATTGGCCAAACTTCCACGATAACGCTGTGGCGGCAATCCTTGACGGCAAGCTCGTATACGCTTCTGAAGAGGAGCGCTACACCAGAAATAAGCACTCGCCGTACGAGCTTCCGGCGAATGCCCTGGAGCATTGCTTCAGGTTTTTGAAAAGCAATTACGGGATAAGCCCTGATCACGTCGATGCATACGCTACAAATTTTGACCCTAAGTTCTATGGGGTAAAATCAAGGGCATGGCATTCATTCTCTCAGGCTTCGCTGCTCAAGGACTACGCCTTGAGGAACGACATGGCAAGCCTGGCATACTCTTCAACAATGCGTGCCATAACAAGGTCTGTCACATCAAGGCTTGATTTTGCCCTGTCTGCCAAGCTCTTCATAAAGGAAGTGCTTTTGCACATGGGCTATGCTGCCAACGAAAGAGAGATAAGGGTAATTCCGGTGCGCCATCATTTAGCGCACGCAGCTTCTGCTTACTATTTTTCCGGATTCCGGGATGCGGCAGCGATTGTTGTTGACGGGCAGGGCGAAACGGATTCTACTACTGCATGGTCTGTCAGGAATGGCATTTTCGAAAATGTTTTCGAGCAGAGCTGGGGCTCGCTTTCTATGGGGTATTTGTACGAATACGTTTCCAAATACCTCGGCTTTTCAAGGCTCGAGGGCCCAGGAAAGGCAATGGGCCTGGCTCCGTACGGCAAGGACGATACTAAGATGATGAAAAGGCTTGAAACTGCAATAGGGGGAAGCGATGGCTTATACAAAGTCAAAAAATCCCTGTCTCTGCCGCTTCAAGACCGCATGTATGGCGGAATAGCAGAATATGTTACAGGTCTCAAAACTCCCATTAAGCCTGAAACTGGCTCAGGAAAGCTAAGCCGGACAGCATGCGACTATGCGCACACAATGCAATCCTTCTTTGAAGCAATGCTTCTAAGCTTCGCAGAGCGGATAAAATCTGAGACCGGGCAAAGCAACCTGGTTCTTTCTGGAGGCTCGGCCCTAAATGCCAAGGCCAACATGGAGCTTCACTATTCAAAAATGTTCAGCAACATGTTTGTTTTTCCGGCAGCAAACGATTCCGGAGGTCCGATAGGTGCAGCTGCTTATGCATACTCTGAGCTTGGAGGCTCAATAAAAAGCAGCAGGCTCAATTCGGTCTATTTGGGCGATTCATACCCTGAAGAAGAGGTAAAAGCAAGCGTAATGAAATCAAAACTCAAATCCGAAAAAGTCGGAGATGACATCTCCGGGGTCATATCCGCGATAGAGAAGGGCCTAGTTGTTGGATTCTACAACGGCCGCTCAGAGCTTGGTCCAAGGGCCCTTGGCAACAGGAGCATAGTGGCCGATCCGCGCAACAGGGACAATTGGGGCAAGGTCAATGCAATAAAAGGCAGAGAATGGTGGAGGCCTTTGGCTCCTTCTCTTCTCGATAGTTCGATGAAAAAATATTTTGTCGACCCAGTCAATCACGAATTCATGGTAATGATGTTTCATACTACGAAATCTGCAAGCGAGAATGCTCCTGCTATAAACCATGTCGACATGACGGCACGGCCCCAAACAGTTACACGCAAAACTAACAAGTTGTGGTATGGCCTTATAAAGGGATTCGAATCGGATACCGGGGAAGGCATAGTTGTAAACACCAGCTTCAACAACGCAGGAGAACCTCTTGTCGAGACGCCGGACCAAGCGCTCAGGAGTTTTGCGTCCAGCGGACTGGATGCACTTTACCTTCAGGGATGGCTCATCACCAAGCGATAACGCATTATGGCTAAATCATTATGCATATAATTAATATCGGTGTAAAGATGGGCGTTTCAATCCTTTCAAAAAGAAGCGCATTCGCGCACAACTCAATCCTGGAAGAAGAAAAAGTTGCAGATTCGCTAATAAAAAGGGGCATAAAGGTAATAGAAATAAACAGGGGCGACCCTGCTGCTTATTTTCCTACTCCTGCCTATACAATAAACGCTTATGTAAAGGCACTTAGGGAAAGGAAGACTAGCTATTCCAGAGATTCTGGGATAATGCCCCTGGTCAAAGCCATATCAAGCAGGTACAAGAAAAAATACGGTGTTTCATCAAACGCAAATGACGTAATTGTTACGGCAGGAGTTTCCGAAGCCCTGCTCTTCATAAACATGGCTACGATAAACCCTGGAGACAACGCGATAATATTCAGGCCATTTTATAATCAGTACCTCACGCAATTGAAGATTTCAGGCGGCGTTCCAGTGTATGAAAATTACGACGAAGCCAACGGCTGGGATTTAAACCCGGAGAGCATAAAGAAAACCCTGAAATCGCTAAAGAATTCCGGAAGGCTGAAAAGAACAAAGTATATGCTTATAACAAATCCAAACAATCCCACCGGGACGGTGCTTAGCAGAAAGGTTTTGGAGGAGGTAGTAGATCTTGCAAACGAATATGGGATTTTTCTCATAAGCGACGAAATCTACGATGAGATATATTACAACGAGGCAAAATTCACGAGCCTCAGCCAGCTAGCCAAGGGCGTACCGCACATGATACTCAACGGCGCTTCGAAAGACTTTGATTCTACCGGATTCAGGATAGGCTATATGCTGCTGCCTGAAAGCGACAAAACATCGGAAGAGCTGAAATCCAAGCTGGCAGAATTTGCCAGCGTAAGGCTATGCGTCAATACTCCAGCCCAGTATGCATTCGCAGAGTCAATTTCAAATCAGAAGGAGCACAACAAGGAGATAAAGCACATGGTATCAGAAATAGAAAAGCGTGTCAACGCAGCGGTAAATGTGCTTCAGGAGAATGAGAAGATACGAGTAGTAGAGCCGAATGGGGCATTCTATATACTGCCAAGGTTAGACTTCAAGAGCCTTAAAATAAAAGATGACCGCGAATTTGTCGACAGATTTCTCAGGGAAGAGCACGTAATGCTTAGCAGGGGATCTGGCTTCGGCGCGGATTCGCACGTTAGGGTCGTAGCGCTTCCTCCGAAAGACATATTAGAATATGCGATGGATAAACTTAATCGTTTCTGCGACAAATATTCAAAGTGAAGGCTCACTATTGGGCCCGTAGTCCAGCGGTTAAGATGCGAGCCTTACACGCTTGAGACCGGAGTTCGACTCTCCGCGGGCCCATTAACGCTAACTTGAATAAACTGGCAAGGAAAAGATTCTGGAGTCAGAGTATGTTTCCTATTATGCCGTTTACGCCTCCTTTCAAAGAGGCAGCCTCCAAATTGCACTTGTTCTTCATGAACCTTATGACGAACTTGGATGTGCTGTCCTGATAGCCTGCAAATACATGGTTGTTGAGCTTCTTCATCTGCTTTTCGTCGTAATAGACGATATCTTCCGGGGCAATTCGCACTATCATATCCTTCGGCACGTCTATTGCCATGCTTATGACGTCTTCAGGCTCCGACCCAAGCCAAACAAGCTTAGTGTTCTTCTTTCCTATGAGGTCTATTGCCTCTTCCAAGCCAAGCTCCACTATGTCGTCCTTGGGGGCGCTTGAAGCATTTCTCCCACCTTTTTTAGAACTCTTTTCCCTACCCATTAAAATCACCAACTGGTCAAATTATCTTTGCATTATTAGATTTTTAAACCTATGCCAAAAGCCATATAATAAAGCAATTATAAATCATGTAGTATGGTATAAATTTGGTCATATCTAAATACTTGTGGTAATTTGCTGGAAAAGAAGATGCTTATACTGTCTGACATACACTACCCAATAGGCAACTTAAGGACTATACGAAAAATAATCGAAAGGGAGAAGCCGTCAACGCTGGTGCTCTTGGGAGACAACATAGAGCTTAGCATGTTCAACGACCATTTCAAAGCCTATCATGAATTCTTCAGCGGGCTTGACAGCATCTTCCCACTAAAGCGCTCGATAATAATGCTAGGTGACAATGACTATCAATATGCAAGCGATTTCAGGGTCTCAGAAGTTGTAAAATCTTATTCCCCCATAAATTTTAGGGACTCTGGTTTCAAATTTTTCAGTATAGGAAACATGAATTTTTTCCACGGAAACCTGGAGAAAAGCGAGTTCATAGAAGAAATCGGCTATATCTACGTAAAAACTGTTAACAGGATAAATTACGAGATTGCTCCAAGGATGCTTGCGATAATGTCAAGGCTGTATTTCGGCGTCAAGAACAGCGATTATATGTTTTTGGGCCATCTGCACTATCTCGGCATATCCAAAAATAACGTCTTCTGCGGAACGCTAAACCATAAATTCATGCCGTTCCCTAACTCCCTGGGCTACGTGACCCTGCGCCATAAAAACTTTAATGTTGTGCCGGGAAGCATAAAAATAACCCATATTCCCTTAAATAAACCGGCATAAAGGCGCTTCAGCAATGTCAAACGAGTACGAGTATGTTTACGTAATAATAATAATCCTGCTATTCGTAGTGCTCCGCACGCGAAGCCAGATGAGGGGCAGGAGGGCAGATACAAGAAGGATATTCACGAGGCCTGTGCTTTACGGATTTCTGACCTTGTTCCTTCTAGCCATAACTCCCAACGCAGAGCTCCTGGTCTTCGCGCTGCTCTTCGGCATAATCGGGTATATCATCGGCACAAAGCTCGGCGTAAAATCAAAGGTTTTTGAAAAGGACGGAGTAATACGCTCCAAGGGTTCCAACGAAGTTTTTTTCATATGGATCGGCGCATTCGTATTGCGCCTGCTCATAGAAATAACTCTTCCGCTTCCTGCAACATCTGCGGCTCCAGTGCTTTTGTCGTCTTATACAAATCCTGCAAGCGCATATTTCTGGTATATGATAGTGGATCTGCTTTTGGCATTCAGCGCAGGCATGCTGCTAGGGGAGGCACGGCACATATACAGGATGTACAAAAGCGTCAAGGTCAATCCAAAAAGCCAGAATCAGGTTTCATGATTATGATTACAAAGCCAAATAAAATAGAAATCGCCCGAGGCGGGAATCGGACCTGCAACCTACTGGTTAACAGCCAGTCGCTCTACCATTGAGCTACTCGGGCATAAAAATTAATCCTTGAAGTTCGGCATAGGGGCCGTAAGGTTAATTATGCGCACATAAATATAAGAATTCTCCGAAAAGCTTTTCGCTGTGCTAATCTTTCCGCTGGAATAATCATATACATAGAAAGATCCATCGAAGCCTTCAGTCTCTGCGTATACAAATACCTTTTTGTCATCCGTTATTATCTCGAAAGAGCCGATATAAGTCTTGCCAGCGTAGCTAAATTTGTAAACCATCCCCATGCTGTCGCCGTTTATGTTTCCGCTTATGACTGCGTTGACTATGTCTTCGTATTTCTTTGCCTTTACGTAGAGTATGCTCTCAGGTTTCGGCTCCTTGGCCTTGAAATTCTTGCTGTCAAGCTCTATTATCGGGATTCGCGATATGCCCAAGCTTGCATACGCAGTAAGCCTGCCAGTAATCTCGAAGCTTTCCAATCCGTTCTCGTTTTTCGGGCTGTAAACCGCATAGCTTCCCTGCGCCTCTTCAGGAACGTAGTAAAGCATCCTGGTTTCGCCTATGAATTCCCCCAGCAGGAAAATGGAGCGCTTCCCTTCGATGTCCATGGCGTAGACAACCTTGACCTCCTGCCCCATCGTGTAGGCAAGCCTGCCTATGTCCAGCTTGTCCGCAAGCCTGAGCGGATTCACGTATATTAATTTAGGTTCCTTCTTCTCTTTCTTTTCCAAAAAAACACCATCAGAGCTTGGAAAGGAGCCCTATAACGTACATAAGGACGTAGGAAGGCTCGTATATTATTGGGAATATCGGCGATCCCTGCCCTATTGCATAGTAGTCATCGAGCAAGCTGGGCTTTATATCTAGCTTTATGCTTACTGATTTCCTCACGAGCGGGCTCTCGAGCGAACTTACATTGACCATAGGGGCATACTGCCCAGGCGTCCTTGCAAAAATGGCGTATTTGAACGTCTCGCTTGTGTGGTGCAGCGCTATTACGGTTTCGGGCTGAAGCTGCACGCCCTGTATTCCGGAGACATTTATCACAAACGGGCTGTCGGATACTCCAGTATTGTTTATCGTCACAGTAATACTCTTCGGCTCGCCAGGGCTCCCGTATACTTTCTCCGGGGCAATGCTCATCCTGAATACGTTTGGCGTTATATTCACATATGCCACGAAGCTCAACGAGCCTATCTTTGAATAATTGCCTATGTTGACCGCGCTCAATGCAAGCTTATAGGTGCCGTTGGACGCTTCCGGCGAAGGCGTTATGTCTGTCGTGAGAGTTGAGCGGTAGAGCGCCGAGTTCTTCACTATCCAGCCCTTCGGATAGCTCGTAACTACAAGCTTGTTCCAACCTCTGCCGAATACCGCTCCAGTGCTGTTTGTTGTTAGGGCAGATATCGTTATTGAAAAAGTCTGCCCAGGCCCTGCCTTCCCGAGATAAATGCTCCCATTATTTGTTACAGTTGCATTATACGGCTCCGTAATGTTCACATAGGTCCCGGTCGCGAAGCTCACGGAACCTAACGCAAGCAGCGCGAATAACCCAATTAAAACAACGCTCCTCAACATGCAAACGCCAATTCGGTCAAGTATACTTCATTGTTACTGATGCAACCTTTATTAAAGTGTGCTGGGAAGGCAAACCTGTTGTCGTATAATTTATAAATATGTAGCCGGTGAAGCTGTTTCCAAGCGGCTGGGCATCTATGGCTCCATCACTTGCGTAGCAATACGCGTTCAGGACGCCGTAGCCGTCGCTGTATATGATTACTCCGTTCGAAGTGAAAGTTCCAGGCGGATAGCTTCCGCTGTCGCCCGAATACCCCAATATGTTGATGTTGCCGGTTTCCGGCAGATTTTCATCGATAGAATTTGAGTTTTCCGAGCATGCCACTCCTGTAACGTTTATGGTGCCACCGGTAGCCTGCGACAGCTTTATCACCATTGCCCCGGTTGTGTTTATGCCGTAAGAATCGCACACAAAGGACGGTGCAGGGACGCAGTTCTCAGGTATTATTGTAGGGTTGAATATCCCGCTTGTCATTACTACGTAAATCGCGGCAGATATTATTATGAAAGCTACTCCATATGATATTATGAAGTCAAGCGACATCTGCGCCTTTTTGGCCCTGCCTAATCTACCTGCTAGCTTCTGACGCATTTTTTCCCACCTGAAGCCTGACTCCATTAGAATCTCTTGTTATTATCACGTCGAGATCCGAGCTGCCAAACAGCCTCTGCAGCTCTTCGTAGGTATAAGTCCCTATCTCGCTCTGAGTGGCGGTCTTGCTCTCCAGTATCTCGCTGCGCCTCTTCTTTAGGTCGCTTTTTCCTATTTCTTTGTAAACCAGGGACAGCTTTGGCACCTCCTTGGATTCGAAAAGGCTCTCTATGTTCAGGTCCATCTGCCTGTAACCCTCATCCTGCAGTATGAACTGCAGCACCGCCGCAAACTCGTCCTGTATTCCGGAAATTACATCGCTGACGTTCTGCTGCATCCCTGCAATCACGAATTGGTTGCTGTTAAGGAATCCCACGAAAACGCCGTTGCCGGAATTCTTTATTATATCCTGCAGCAGCTGCGATATTAGCCTCAGTATCACTATGCCTGATTTTTCCCCGAAGCGCTTAGCGTACTCTCCGAAGTTGTCTATTCTTATGGTCCCTATTACGTACTGTTCGCCTTCCTTGAGCGAATGCTCTATCTCGCGGGATATTCTGTCCTCGTCCGGAAGGTCTATTAGCGGGTCAAACCTCTTCCCTTTCTTCTTTAGGAATAGGGTCACGAGGCTTCTGAGCTCTATAGGGTCGAAAGGCTTCTTTATGTAATAGTCCGCACCGTTCTTTAGGGCAGTGAACCTGTTGTTGGTCGGGTCCATTGCGCTAACCAGTATTACGGTAGTATCCTTGACTTCACTGTCGCTCTTTATCATATTGCATATGTCCTGCCCGTTCATGTGCGGCAGCATAAGGTCAAGTATGACAAGGTCCGGCTTTCTCTCCTTCACTACGCCTATGGCTTCGCCCCCATCGTAAACTTGCATTATCTCGAATCCCTTTCCAAGGGAAAGCGCCATGAGCTTGTTTATGTTCTTGTCGTCTTCTACGATCAGGACCTTCCTAAGCTGCTTGTCCTCCTCAAGGACGTAATAGGTCATTATGCCCCCGTTGCTCCTTGACGCTATAGCCTTCGTATTTTCAAGCTCCTTGAGCGAGCCGTCCAGCTGCTCGAGCGAAATTCCCCTGCTGAAGGCGCTGTCCTTTAGCTCGCTATAAGATATCTGCTGCTTGTCATTAATCAAAGACAGAATCTCTTCGGAAAAGTCATGAAATTCATCCATAAGGGCCACCTGATAATAAATCAACAAAAAGTATATTATATCTTGCCAATTGCCGTCACAGCCTCTTGCTGCGGCGGCAAACGCCGCAAAGCAAGCCTTAAAAGATTTGTCTTGTAATTCTTTAATATGGCCCCCAGAAATCAAAAGCACCGACCCCGTGGCAAGGCAAAAACCAAGGGTGTTGCAATATATGCCGCAATAGCGATAATTATAATAGCAGTAGCGTTGTACGCATTGACATACAAAAGCGTCCAGAATCTTGGATCTGCTGGCAATGTTACAATAAGCGCCAACGGCACTGTGTTCATACTGGGCGGCACAGAATACGCAGCGTACATGGGCTTTTCAAACACGCTTTACATATCCAAGCAGCCCTCGTTTGTAAATCCGCTAATGGCCGTAGCGCTTAGCAAAGACACTACAATACATGTTAATTACATGTCAAAGTACGCAGACATCGGGATCGAGCTGCTGTCCGTCAACGGCACCGCAGCTCTTGTGCATTTCATAGCAATAAGCCAGTCTGCGGCGGTTGCGCCGGATTCTTCACAGATAAGGATTGTGCCAACCAACGCAAGCGTGACTACGACAAGCACTATATACCCTCCAAAGAGCCCCAATTCAACCAAATCCGAATCCACCACATCCACGACCGTAGCCACTACTGTGACTACGACCGCATCGCAGCCAAACGGCTATTCAAAGGCGCTTTCAGCGCTGCAGGCAAGCAAATACTATTCCCTGATGGAAAATTATTCTGAACTTTACTACAACACATCCAAGTGCACTCCATCGCTTTACAACAAGACTTACGAAGCCAATAACTACGGGGTGCCTCCTTCAGGCCAGCAGACATATGAAAATGTGAGCGCGTTCGTTCCGTTCAATATGACATATTCTCTCAAGGACCTCTCTGGCCCAATATACAAGGCCATATACACTACGATAAGCAAGAGCACGGTAACGACAGGCACGGCGCTATCTATGGTAATAAACTCATCTGACGGGCTTATAAGCAACGTTACTTATTCAGGGATATTCGCAGGCACGAACGAGAGCTCTTTGTATCAGGGATATATCACTGCAGTCAGGATTGGCGGCGCCTGCGGCATATACGTTCCGTAAAACCAGCAAAAGTCCGTAGTCACTCTTTCTTTCTTCTCTTTCCGTATGCGTTCTGGCTTATCGGTATTGTAAAATAAAACCTGCTTCCCTTACCTTGCGTCGAATCAAACTTTATGCGCCCCCTGTGCAGGTCAATTATCTCCTTGGTTATCGCCAAGCCGAGTCCTGTCCCTGTTCCATCGGGCTTCAATAGCCCCTTCTTAGAGGCCTGGTAAAATTTCTTGAATATCTTTCTCTTGTCCTCGTCGCTTATGCCTATTCCTGTGTCAATAACTTCGCACATTACGCTGCGCTTGCTGTACTTGGAAACATGCACAGTTATCTTTCCTGTTTCGGTGAACTTTATGGAATTTCCTATCAGGTTCACGAACACCTGTATGAGCCTGTTCGGGTCAGCCGTTATCGCAGGCACGTCGTAATCTACGGCCCAGGAGAATCCTAGCCCCTTGTTCTTGGCCGATTCCTCCATGGCCTTTATGCTCGGGTTGTTCGCGAGCTCGGCAAGATTGACCTCCTTGATATCTAGCTTCACCTTGTTGGCTTCGAGCTTTGCAGCATCCAGCACCTGCGTTATTATCAGCATGAGCCTGTCCGCCTCATCGAGTATCGTGTCAATGTACTCCTTCTGGTCCGGGTTCAGGGCCCCAAATTCACCCTCCCTTAGAAGCTTGGCGAACCCTTTTATGTTCGTAAGCGGAGTCTTAAGCTCATGGGATATGTTGTATATGAATTGCGACTTAAGGTCGCTGGTCATCTTGAGGCTCTTGGACTGGCTCTCTAGCTTCCTGCTTGCCTGCTCTAGGTCATTAATCCTGCGCTTGGTCTCAAGCTCCTTGACCATTATTGCGTAGAAATACGAATCTCCGTCAAAAAACAGCCTCACCGAATGTGTCGCCGGCAGCAGTTCAGAATTGCTCTTCTTCAGGTTTACGTAGCTGTCGTTGACCTTTACCCCGTTCTTGACGTATGAGAGGTCCCTGTAAAGGGTATCCTCTTCAGAGTAGAGCGACTTTATGTCCCTGCCAAGCAGCTGATCTTTCTTATAGCCGAGGAATTGTTCTATTGGCATGTTGGCGTCAGTTATGATGCCGTTCTGGTCCACTACAAAAGTTATGTCAGAGGTCATGCCTATGAAGTCCTTGAGGTTGCTGGAAAGTATCCTTACCGATTCCTCGAGCTCAGCGCTCAGCATTATGCACATGTATCCGAACGCAGTTTTTGATACCGACATGTAAGCCTTCTCCTTATAACCTCCGATCGAGACATCTGTCTTTATCATTGCGCGTCCCTTAGATTTTAGCGAAGCTTCCAGGGAAGCGTAGTCCGATGCCGGAATCATATCGCCCAATTTCAGGCTTTTGATATTCATGCCGTCTATGCTGTCCCATTTGCCCAGCCTGCCGAATCCGCCGATAACTCCGAAGTCCTGGCTCAGGCTAAGCGCTACGGCTTTGCCGGTGCTTGCTATGCTGTCGCTTATGCCGTTGACCAGCTCGTTGTCGCTGGCGTCAACGAGCGAGACATAAACAGTCCCCTGGTTTATGCCCGAAGCGGTCACTTCAAAGACATGCTTCTCTCCGTTAACATCCACCAGCTTTTTTATCGGTATGTCCGGCTGCATAGCCCTGAGCTCCTTGAACTCCATTCCAAGTACCCTTTTCACGTCAACGCTATCCGACTGGCTTATCTTGAAAAGGGCCATCGCTTTTTTGTTGGCTTTTATGACCTTGCCGTTCTGCGAAATCAGCATGTTGGCAGACCCGCTGCTGAAAGCAGAGTCAAAATAAGCTGCAAGGTTTCTGCTTCTGGCGGCTTCTCCGGAATAGCCTACTGCCAAGCCTATGAAAGCAGCTCCTATCGAAAGGCTGTTGAGTATCTCCTTGCTGAACCTGTTCTCCATCTTCGCAAGAAGCTCAAGCACTCCTATGACCCTGCCCCCTATCATGAGCGGCAGTATCGCGCAGCTGGAATAGCCCATGTTCCTGTAGTTTATCAGCTGCGGGAATTCCGAATAATCGCTGAGCTGGTTGTCTATATAGACCTTTTTCGTGTTGGCCACGTAGCCGTATACTCCTCCGTTCTCCTCTCCGAACGAATCCATCTTTTTCAAGCTTGCCGCGTCTACGCCGAAGACCTCCTTCACGCTCCTTGCAAAACCCTCCACGGTGTCCTTTTCGCTGTACTGTGACATCGCAAGCGGGAGCAGGTCGTACATGAACTTTTCAAGCACAATGTTCTCCGACATATTCAAAATCGCCGTTTTATAATTGAATTGGGAAGTTATTTAATCCTGTTTTGAGATTGTGTAACGGTGCATGGCTTGCGCAGTTTGGATGGCGTGCATGCCTGTTCCACGCGGTCGGAAACGGTAAGCGAGCTTTCGAAGCTTGAGAGGGCTTCAAGGTATCTGGAAAGGGCTAAGCGCTCTTTCAGGGATAGGAGGCCGTACGAGGCAAGCGTCTTCTACAAAAAGGCGCAAAGGCTTCTGCTCTCACTGCTGCGAAGGAAGGGAATCAGGCGCGGAATAAAGATGTCCGACCTTTTAGAAGGAGAAACGCAGGGAATAAGGGATGAATACATAACACAGCTTATAGAAAAGGCGTGGAGAAGCATGGGCACGTGACTGGGTTCGGCAAACGCTATTATTCTTGCTAGTTAAAACAATCTGAGGCATTTTGCCGAACAGGTGGTTCATTGGAATCAAAGGAGATTTTCAAGGGTGTATTTTCAATAGGCGGCAAGCTGGCAACGGAAAACATTGTCAGGGGATCAAAGGCGTACAGCGAGGAGCTTGTGGCCGTAGGTCCAAAGGAGTACAGGCTCTGGAACCCGTACAGGAGCAAGCTATCTGCAGCCATAATGAACGGCATGAAGGAAATGCACATAGGGCCAGGATCAAAGGTGCTTTATCTCGGCGCGGCCACAGGCACAACAGCCAGCCATGTCAGCGACATAGTTGGGCCAACGGGCTCCGTGTACTGCATAGAGCTGTCTGACAGGAACATGCGCCAGCTCATCAAGGTATGTGAGAAAAGGAAAAATATGCTCCCGATACTGGGCGATGCCAGCGATACTGCCAAATACGGGAATTACATATCGGAATGCGACGTGATATACCAAGACGTATCTTCGCGCGACCAGTCGGGCATATTGCTTGAAAATTCAAAATTCCTAAAGAAGGGCGGCTTCGCCTACTTCATAATAAAATCACAGAGCATAGACGTAGGAAGGAAACCGTCCGAAGTCTTCGAATCGGAGCTCAAAAAGGTTTCTCAGGCCTATGATCTGCTGGAAAAGGTGAGCATAGAGCCTTACGACGAGCTGCACATGTTTGCCGTATTGCGCAAAAGATAAATAACCTATTTGACAATTACACAGGAGGGCATAAGGTGGTGATTTTTGAACGTTAAGAACGCCGTTTCGGCGGCATCATATGCGGCATCTTCCGGCATGCTTATTAAGTGCCCATACTGCGGCTCAAAGACGATATCGCTTTCAGACCACTGTGTCTGCACTTGGTGCGAAGCCCTAATACACAAAAGAATGTCCGAAACAAGCAATGACTCTTTGTCGCAGGCGGTTTCTGCGATAAGGCAAAACTATTCATCCAAGAACTACGGCGAGGCTGCCTCATCGTGCGACAGTGCATATGCGGCTTCAAAGAGCGCCTGGTTCCTATACATAAAGGGGATAGTGCTGCTCAGCGCATCGAACAACGAAACTTCGCTGATAAGCTACGACAAGCCAGGGTTCATGGACGAGAATGCGGCACACAGGGCAGCCGCATCAAAGCTCTATGCCGATTCCAGGCTTTCGCTCTACAAGGCCGTAAGCTCAGCCGGAAAGGTTTCTGCAGATTCCAAAGCCCTAGATACAACGTTCCTGCAATTCATAGCCAGCGTTAAGCTCAAGGACAAGACCGGGGCAAAGCACTATCTTAACGAGCTTTCGGAGATGGGCAACGGGCTGGCTTCAAGCTACGCGAAGATGCTGCTGTTCAACCTTAACGGGCTCTACGAGGAGTCGCTGATGCATGCAGAATCCCTGCTCACAAAGAAAAGCTTCTCCGCAGGTGCGCTCTACTATGCATCGCTCGCCCTTTTCAAGCTCAGAAGAATGCCGTATGCAAAGGCTCTCATCGCCGAAGCCATAAAGTACATAGGGACACCCTCGGCAATAGCGCTGCATGACGACATAATGAGCTTCGGCAAGATATGACTGCGTCACTTGGTCATAAATATGAGGCGCATGGGGTCCTTGCCGTCGATTACCGCGAATCCGAATCTCTCGAGCTGCACAACTTCGCCAATATCGAGCTTTGAAGCGTATGGTTCTATCACGCCCTTTATGTCCTTCAGGCTTTCCTGGTCGAATTCGCCGTCGGATTTTGCCGGGTTTCCAGGTATCACCACGGTTGCTTCTTGGGAATCCTCAGGTATCCACTGTATGGTGTTGACGTAGCCTTTTGTATCGGTTACCCTCTCTGCACGATAAACGCCATCCTTCTTCTCCAGCTTTACAACTCCTATGCCCTTGAGCCTTACCTGCTTACCTAAATAAATCTCGGCGTCCTCGCTGTTTATCATCACGCGGCTGCCATTTATGTAATAGCTCCTGCTTCCAAGCACTGAATTGCTCGGATGCAGCGGTATGCTCACGTTTCCTATGCTTCCATCATCGAAATTCAGCTCTGCAGGTTCCGTGACAAAGAAAAGCCTCTTGGCTTTTTCGTCAACAAGCCTTTTGTTTTCGTCCAGGAGCATCGACAGCCTCATCGTGCTGTCCACCTTGCTCATTCCCTGCCTGAGGACGAATTCCTTTATGGCCTCAGGCACTATTCCGCGCCTCCGCAGCGCAGATATTGTCACCAGCCTCGGGTCGTCGAACCCGGAGATCAGGCCCTTGCCTATCCACTCAACCAGCTTCCTTTTCGATGTCACATTACCCTCTATATTGAACCTTGATTCCAAATGCAGCCTCGGCACGCGGAGCCAGAGCGCCTTAAGGACCATCCTGTAAAGCTCGTCCCCTAGCTCATATTCCTTGCTTCTTATCACGTCGGTGACTCCGTTCAAGGAATCGTTTATCGGTGTATTGAAAGAATATGTGGGCCATAAGATGTACTTGTCGCCCTGCCTGTAATGCTTTTCCCTGACAATCCTGAATATGTTGGGGTCCCTGAGCGTGGTGTTGGCCGCACCCATGTCTCCTCGGAATCTTATCACGACGTCATCTTTCGTGTAGCTGTCAGACAATATGCTTTCGAATATTTCAAGGCTTTCTTCTGCAGGCCTGTCCCTATGTGCGCAAGCCCTTCCCTCAAATCTGAGCTTCTTTATCTCTTCCGCGCTGCACGAGCAGGCATATGCGTTTCCATCCTTTATGAGCTTTCTGCAAAGGTCGTAAGTCTTCGGCACGCTGTCGCTGGCATAGTACTCCTTGTCAAATTCCACTCCGAGCCATTCGAGGTCCTTCTTTATTGCATCCACGTATTCCTGCTTCTCCTTTTTGGGATTTGTATCATCGAAATACAGGAAAAGCTTCCCCTTGTATATGTCCCTGAATGCCGCTTCCAGAAACAGCGGCTTGGCATGGCCTATGTGCATGTATCCGTTCGGCTCTGGGGGAAACCTGGTTGCGAAATCGCCTTCAACAGCCCCTTCGAGAATCATCCTTGGCTTTGCGCTCTTCTCCCTCTTCTCCTTGTCCGCGCTTTCGAATTCCGCGGAATATGCACCGTAGCTTTTCTCGAGCTCTTCCTTGTTCATCGAATTTACTTCCTTGACAACGGACTCTATTTCGGCCCTAAGCTGCGGTATGCCAATTCCCTCCTTCTTCGCTGCTGCTATTGTCTTGTTCAATACTATCGAAGGGTCGGCCTTTCCATAATCCATGGCATTCTTGAGCGCGTGCTTCCTTATGAGTTCATGCAGTTCATTGCTTGCCAATCAAAACCACCGCTGAATCCGGGCTCAGCCCAGCACCGTTACCTCGGTCTGGTTGGGCACGAACTGGCCCTTAGGACTTATCAGCGCCAGTATGTGGACGCTCACGTTGCCGCCGAGCTCAGGCAGCGGGCTTATCTTGACTGCGTACTCTGAAGAAGGTGCGTTTAGCGTAAAGCCCTGCGTGCCTTCGTACATCTTGACTGTTTTCGGCAGCCTTATATAAACAGTCCCGCTGATCGTGGCGTTCTTGCCGAACCTGCTGTAAAGCCCATCCTGCAGCTCGTATGCGCTCATGCTCCCGTTAAGCAGGACCGAGAATTGGTTGCCGCTCGGAGAATAGGTTATTATGGCTCCATTGTTTTCCAGGCTGTTCAGATAGTCTGTGACCGCGAGCTCGCTAGAGTTGTACGAAGAGCCAGATATGGTTATGATGGGCGAATTCGTATAATTTGCCACTATGGCGTTCGCAGTCCCGGTCATCGGCACCGCGCCGCTGTAGTTGTAAGCTACTGTGGTGGTAGTGCTGCTGTTGCTGTTGTTTCCAGATGCTGCGTACGAAGTTATGAACATTATTGCCACTACCAGCGAACCTAAGAAAAGTATAGTATTCTTGGCTTCCAGTTTCCTCTTCTGCTCTCCCATAAAATAGACCTTTTGTACAAGCCTTTAGGTAGGACTTGCGCTGTTATAATATTAAGTATTATCCTTGAAAGCTTTTTATAGTTATTCGGCATAAATTACTCTGCTAGGTGTAAATATGGCATTCAACGATGGTGATTTCCTAGAAATAGAGTATACTGCGCGCAATGATTCGGACAACAGCGTGCTTGCGACAACTGACGAGAAGATAGCGAAGGAAAACGAAATATACAACAAGGACATAAAATATGGCCCTGCGCTTGTTATTCTTGGCTCAGGGGCGGTCGTCAAGGGGCTCGAGCGCGAGCTAAAGGGCATGGAGCTGAACAAGGAGAAGTCGTTCGTACTGGAGCCAGCAGACGCCTTCGGCGAGAGAAACGCAGACCTGGTAAAGGTAATGCCCCTTTCGCAGTTCAAGGCCCAGAACATCAACCCGTACCCAGGAATGAGGCTCAACATGGACAACGTTGCAGTAACTGTGGTGAGCGTTGGCTCAGGAAGGGTAGTCGTGGACGCAAACCACCCAGATGCGGGAAAGAAGATAAAATATGAAGTAAAGGTCGTCAAGAAGGTCGATTCGGACGAGGAAAAGGTGAAGTCCCTCTCAAAGACGTACGATGTGGAGCCCTCGAAGATAGACATAAGGAAGGACGAGATAGAAATATTCTATTCTGACGAAGTCAAGAAGAACGCTGATTATTTCGTCAACAGGGCCAGCCTGGTAGCCTCAATACTAGCATATATGAAGAGCCTGCAGAAGGTATACATAAGGGAAGAATACGCAAGGCATTCAGAGGAGGAACACTCCCACAGCCATGAAGAAGACAGCAAAGAAGAAGAGGGCAGCAAGCAGTAAAAGCCCTGCTTGCCCTAAAAATTCAATCCTTTATGTTAAGGGCGAAGACGCTGTTTACCTTTATGTCCAGCTTCTTTGCAATTTCCGACATGTCGGCGTTTAGCACTATCAGATAGCCGCTCCACCTTCTGGTAAGGTTCGAGCTCCCGCACAGCGGGCATTTGTCTCCGTGGCTTATAATGAGCCTGCAGTTGCTGCATACCATTTCTTCCATAAAAATCACTCAATTCTTGGCTTTTGCCTTCTTTTGCCCTTTCTCCTTATTCTGCATTGACGAGCTGTACCATTCGGGCTTTCCGAGCCCGTCCGACTTCATTGTAAGCGCTATTTTCGAATCCTTCACTGAATTCTTCATGCTGACGGTCGAGATCTTGGCGTAGACCACGTCGCCCTTCTTCAAGTTCCTTCCGCTCCTCTTGGAAACGAACGCAGGTATCTTCTTGTCCAGCGATATGAATTCGTCAGTTATCTGCGAAACGTGGACAAGCCCTTCCATCGGCCCTATGCGCACGAACGCCCCAAAATCTATGAGCTCGGATACCTCGCCAACTACTACTTCGTCAACTTTTGGCATGTAGGTCAGTATGTCAAATGTGACCTCGTGGTGCGTCGCAGGGTCGATGGAAGGGCTTGTCCAC
>JAMCSF010000006.1 GCA_023380795.1 Candidatus Martarchaeota archaeon
TACCGTATTGAAAAGCGCCAATCACGACTGACTCTTGCGGAGATATCAAAACGCAGCATATGCCGGTTTGTGGAACATATCGCTGTGCTATAAAAATGCGGATCTGGCGGGATTTTCATGGAGATGCAAAGCATACTCTATTTTGAACCCGCGACCGCCCGGTCCGAAGCCGGGTGCGCTATCCAAACTACGCTACAGATCCACAGAATTATTTGCAGGTTTCCATATAAATAGCTTAGTTGCTGAAAAAATTAGTTATCTTTGTCTGCTTTATATTTTCCATTGTCTTCCAGTGCAGCCTCAGATTTCCATCGAACTTACCAGTATTGAGGTGTTTCCTCACTGCATCTATGGTAGTGAAATCGGAAGGGTATCCAGAGCCTATTTTTATCCTGAGCTTCTTTTCAAGCTTCTTTATCTCTTCGTCCCTTGTGACCTTGGCTATTATGCTGGCAGCCGAAACTACTGGGTACCTTACGTCTGCCTTATGTTCGGCCACGAGCTTTATGGGCTTGCCCTTTAGCTCCTCTCTGCTTGACTTTATCCCCACAACGCGCGTGCGCTTGGAGGAAAGCATTTTCAGCCTAACCCCAAACTTCTCTGCTATCACGTCAGGGGAGTCTATGTAAAATGATTTGACGTCAGAACCCATGGAATCGAAAAGCCTTGCGAAATGCACGGCTTCAAGCTCGTTAAGCGATATGCCCTTCTGCATCGCCTCGTTTATTTCTGCCGGGCTTATGATGCCTGTCTTTACCTCAGAAGCGATTTTAGTTATGGAGCCGAAGAGCTCATATCTGCGTTTAGGGGAAAGAAGCTTGGAGTCGCGAACCCCTATGCTGGAGAGCCTATGCTCATATCCCTTTGTTATCGCAACTATGGATATGACAAGCGGCCCGACGAGGGCACCGCGACCCGCTTCGTCGCCCCCGCAGATTATTATGCTAACACCTGCGATTACATAGACTTTCTGTCGATTACTATGTAGTCGTTTACAGCCTGCACTGCATTGTACGGTATCTTTATCTGGCCGCTGTCTATCTTGAGCTTGTTTGCAATGTTGCTATCCATGTTCGGTTCGACTATGAAGGCGTTTATCTTTCCAGTTATGGGGCTTATGTCTGCGTCGATAAACCTGCCTACGTCAAAACCGTCGTTCGTCACAACTTTCTTCCCTACGAGCTGTCTTCCTATTATGAACTTTACCATTTTTTCACCTTGGCGCCTTAAATATATATCATCGGATTAATTTAATAGCCTTACGCTTTTGCGTTGAAAGCGGAACTTTTGTTGTCTACGAGGACCACGCGGTTGGTTATTCCAAACCTCGAAACTTTTACAAGCCCAACGTTCTCTAGCTTCCTGACTATCCTGTGCACTTTTACCTTCGAAAATCCACTCACCGATACTATGTCTGATTGCAGCATTGAGCCGTCTTTAGAAAGCATGTCGAGCACCTTTTTGTCGCCAGCGTTTAGCATCTTTCCGGTAATCCTTATCTCGTGGTTTCTTGCGCTCCTGCGCACCTCAGATGTGCTTGAGCTTCTTATTGAAGTGAATTCCACATTCAGGAGCGCCATTCCAGCAGCTATGAGTATCATGCCTCCTATGAAAGGTATTGCGAAATCAAAAGCAAAATTTATTACGCCAAAGCTGACGTCACGTATCGTGTGTATCTGTATTCCATTGGCGAAGGCAACGAGCATCATGGCTCCCCTTATAATTGATATTATCAGCAGTATTGCGCCAGTAGAAGTCGTGACTATCGCAAGCCTGTCATACCTTTTCCTCGCCATTTTTTTCATGCAGTTACCCTATAATGCATTGGGATGCAACGGTTCCTATAATATAAGAATGCAAATGTTTATATAAAATGGTTTTTATATTAAGAACGGTTATATGGAAGAAAGTGCCATAATAAGGTCCAAGCAGGCCGGAATACTTCTATGCCTCAACGACCAGTCGAAGGACTGGAGCATAAGCGAACTGGCTAAGAGCACAGGCACTACTTACGTTCACGTATGCAACTTTATACGCGATTGCGAGGCCAGGGGCATAGTGGAGAGCCAGAAGCACGGCAAGGACAAGATGATAAAACTGACTGAAAAAGGCAGGCTTCTCACATCTCACATAAGCGGGATATACGCCCTTCTGGAGCAGAAAAATCCCGAAACGCAGAATCAGACGCGTACAACTGCGTGAAGGTTTCCTAAGCCAAGCTTTGCAAGCACCGCATCCGGATCTACATAGTAGTCCCTAACCGTCTCGTTTATGCTCTTTATGTCGCGCCTTCCTAGCTTGTTGAGCTGAGCGAGTATCATTGCCCTGACGTTCTCCTCTGCCAATATGTCTGGAGGCGGCACACCTATAAGCGTCGAAAGCGTATCCCTGTAGGTAACGCTAGGCAATATGGCAGAGGCCTTGTGGGTCTTGTAATCGAGCTTGTAAAGATCGGAAAGCAGTATCTGCGTCTCTATTCCTGCGAGCTCGGATATCTGCACTATCTTCCTGTGCGGCACTCCGTTCTCGTACACCTGCGATAGCACTATAAGCGCGTCTATGACTGGTATTATGTCCTTGGGCACGTTCATCGGGGAGTGCTGGAGCCTGTTTATTATGTCCCTCGACGAAGAGGCGTGTATTGTGCCCATGGATATCTTTCCTATGTTCATGGCCGTTATCATGTCGTTTGCCTCCTCTCCTCTCACTTCGCCAATTATTATCATGTCAGGCCTCATCCTGAGCGCGTTCTTTACGAGCTCGACCATGGGCATGTCCTCGCTTGTCTCGAGCCTTACGCAGTTCTCCTGTGTCGAAGTGTCCAATTCATAAGTCTCCTCTATTGTCACGACGCGCTGCTCGGGTCTCATGAACGAGAACAGCGAATTAAGAAGCGTGGTCTTGCCAGCGGCAGGCATGCCTGCAATGAGAAGGTTGGCCGGCCTGACCTTGAAGCCATCCATGTAAAGCCACAGCCTGGCTGCTATGCTGTAGTCAAGAGTCCCTGAATTGATCAGGTCTATTATGCTAAGCGCAGTCTGCTTGAAGTTCCTTATTGTTATGTCATATCCCAGCGGAGAAGAAACTATGTTCGCCCTGCTCCCCGAAGGCGTGTGCACGTCAAGTATGTTGCCCTTTGCGCTCTCGTTCGTGGCGTAGAGCTTGAGCTTGTTCACGAACCTTGAAAGCTTCTCCTTGTCCTCGAACCTCGCGTCCATCTTCTTTTGCCCTTCCTTCGAGTCGTATACGAAAACGCTCTTTGTGTTGTTTATCATTATGTCTTCTATGGACTCGTTGCGCATTAGCTCGTCTATCGGAGAAAGGTCGTTTATGTCGCTTATGAGCGCGTTTATGTCTTCGTCGCCCATGTCCGGCTGTATGCTTTTCGCTGTCGCCTTTATGAGCTCGTTGCGCCTTTCAGTCTTTTCGACGTTTACGAACCGTCCGATAAGCCTGTCTAATATCTCGTCCTCTATCCTGTAGAGCCTTTCATCCATCAAAATCAGATGCTATTCTCAAACAAACATTATAAATGTGTCGCAACCGGCGCTAGTTGGGCACAAGGGAGTTTATTATGAAGGATGGGTCGAACTCCATCAGCTCCTCGTAGCCTTCGCCAGTGCCGAAGAAGAATATCGGCAGCCCGGTTACATCTGCAAGAGATATCGCGTTTCCGCCTTTCGCGTCGCAGTCTAGCTTTGTCAATATTATCCCGTCTATCTTTATGTACTTCAAGAACTCTGCAACTTGCTCAGCGATTCTGTTCCCTGCGGTGCTCTCTCCCACATATATGGTTATGTCTGGCTTAGCCACCCTTTCCATCTTCTTTATCTCGTTAAGCAGATTCTTGTTCGTTTCCTGCCTCCCTGCGGTGTCTATTAGCACTGTATCGGAGCTATGCGCCTTGGCGTATTCTATGGCGTCAAAAGCCACGCTGGCCGGATCAGCCCCATAGCTCCCTTTTATCACTGGCATTCCTATCTTGGCAGCGTGGAACGATGTCTGCTCTATTGCAGCAGCCCTGAACGTATCGCTTGCAGAAAAAACTGAGCTCACGCCGTTTTTCTTGAACATGTACGCTATTTTAGCCATTGTAGTCGTTTTGCCAGTACCGTTAGGCCCCAGGAACATTATTGAAACCGGCTTCATCCCATTCGCAAGCCTGGACTTGACCATCTTCAGAAGCTGCTCCTTCGGCAAGCCTTCATAAAGGATCTTTGAAAGCTCAGACCTTACGCAATCGGAAACGCCTTTGCGTATATTCCTGGATTCAAAAACCGAGCTTTTCAGCGTTTCCCTAAGCGAATTTATGAATTTGTCAGTTGTTTCGTATGATACGTCGGACTGCAGCAGCGTGAGCATCAGCTCTTCGGCGAAGTTGTCAATGTCGGTCTCGTTGAGCTTTACTTCCTTAGAAAAAACGCCCTTGAGCCTAGTAGAAAGGGAAAGCCTCATCTTCTCTTCCTTCTTGGCTTTCCCGATCAGCGGCTCTATGCTTTCGTTTTCTGCAGATGCATTTTCCGCTTTTGTGTCCTCATTGTCTTCAGAAACAGTTTCTTCCACATTTTTTTCTTCGATTATTGGCTCATTTTCGCTCTCTTCTCCAACGGTTTTGCTTATCGGCTCATGTCCCTCTCCAGATGGCCGTGCAGGTGTTGCCGCGCTAGCATCCTTTTGGGGCTGATCTTCTTCAATCTCTCTTTTTACAACTGAACCTATGGCATTTGATATTTTTTTGCGCAGAGAATCGAACATGTTATGCCCGCTTCAAAATCTTATCCAGCCTAGTGGATATCTCAAACATCGCTTCTTCGGCCTTGTTCCTCGCCTTCAAGAGCTCCTGCATGCTCTTGGTGTGCATCTCAATCCTCGAGGACAAGTATTCTATCGCGTTTGCAATTTCTTTCTCGATAAGATATCCTCCGCCTATGCCAACAAGCACATTCGGCTCGCTGGCAGCCTTAGCGTTTATGAAAACAGATGATCCTATCGGGGACAGTATTTTGGAATCCTTTATCTTGTCAAACTTTTCCATTGACGCCTTTGCAGCATTGAGCTCATTTATGTAATCCATCACGGCGTTTATCTCCCTGCTTATCGTAGCATATTGGTTCTGGTAGACCTGCTGCATATACTGCAGGTTCTGCACGGCCTCTTCAAGGCTTTCGCCGCTTTCCTGGGCGCTCATACAAAGACCTTATTTTGCCTCAACCACTTCCTTTATTGCTATCATGCTCTTGCTTAGCCCCTGCTTTGAGCCTATCTTCACGAGAGCGCTCTCCGTAGCATGCTTCTCGCTGTTTGCCTCTATCTCTAGCTCAAATTTCTGCCTTGAGCCCCTTTTTATTGTTCCCCTCACTATATACTTCATGCGTTCACCTTTTTAATCGTCTATGTCTAAGGCATCCGTTATCCTTGCTATCTCGAACCCGGTGGTTTCAGAGCCTATCACTACCCCATTTGAATTCGCCAGCACGGAAAGCCCTATGCTGAGCGCCCCGGTATTGGCAGTTGTCCTTACAGAATCCATTCCCGTTGCTTTGTCGAGCTCCTCCTTTTCCTCGTCGCTGCATCTGTTGTTTATAAGCAAGCCCTTATTCGTAAGGACGTTGCTTGCTCCGACGGTCTTGAAGCTTTCTCCGGAATACCTGATCACTTCTACTCCAAGTATGTCTCGTATCTCCCTTATGTCGTCGTTTCCGTATTCAGGATTCACTATGGCTATTTTGTCGTTAGCCAGAATATTGTTCCCTATGGCGTTGAGGTTGCTGTTTATGCTCCCGACGTTTATGTCTCCTGAGAGTTCCTTTATCCTTCTGATCTCGCCGTCAGTTGCCATGTTCGACAGAACTATCCCGTTGGAGTTTGCCCTTGCGAAAATTCCGACAAGGTCCGTCATGCCTACTGTTATGAGAAGGCATTTGGTTCCAAGCGCTTCTGAAACTGCCTTGACTCCTGTGGCGTTCAGAGAATTGCCCATGAAAACGTACTTGTCCGTTGCAGTGCCGAATGCACCCACATAGCCGCTTTCGTGTATGGAATATTTTATGATTGGCATGTGGGCACCGCTACATTGACTTTCCAAGCGTCATTGCTTGGGCTTTGCCTTGGATTCCTTGGCTTCCGGCTTTTTTTGCTCGGGCAAGGCCGTTTCCTTCTTGGCCTTTTCTGCCTTTTTCTCCGGTGCCTTGGGCTCTGCCTTCTGTGTTTCAGCAGGCTTCTTGTCACTGTACAATGACACCTTAGCCACTCCGTTGTCTATGTTGACGTTGGCCTTTATCGGCATCATGCTCTTAGTGTAAACCTTGGTCATTGCGCTGTTCATCGCCGTATCTATCTTTACGTTTTCCTCTGCGACCTTCATGTAATGGGCAATCCTCTCCCTTACATACCTGCTTAGGCGCTTCTGCCTCACTGACCTAGGCTGCGTGACTAAATATCTCCTTATGTTTATCGTTATGAGTTTTGCAGGCATCTTCAATCACCTTTCAGGTTAAGCTTGGTCTTTCTCCAGTTTCTGGAAAAAAGGTTCTGCTGTATCCTCCTGTGCGTCCTAACCATTGCGAGCACCGGTATTCTTCTGGATCTCTTTAGCTGCTTGCCCAGGCGCTCCTTTTTTATCTTGCTCTTCTTTGACATTTTAACACCATAATCGTAAGCTTTATTTGTGCTTGAATTCTATCTTGGGCTCCGGCTTGTATGTGAGCCTGTTTAGCAGCGAGACGAGCTGTGTGTCTGTTATCTTCCCTGATACCTGGTTAGACTGTGCGAGCTGGACTATCAGGTTCGAAAGCTGCATGTAAAGCTCGTGGTTCGACACGCTTATGTTCATTATGCGCTCATACGCATTCGGCTCGAGCAGCTGCCTAAGCATTGACTTTACCTGCTGTTCGCGCTGCATCTCCCTGTAAACCTTTGCCAGCGCCTTCTTTGCTTCCCTGTCGTCCTGACCTTCATAAGATTCGGACATCATACCGCACCAAAAGCATTCAGTTTGCACTCTGCGACTTGTAGCCGCTTATATCGTTCGAGAGCTTGTCCAGGAACGATTTTCCCTTCGGGGTTATTATCCTGCCTTTGCCTGTCTTCTTTACATAATCCAAACTCTCAAGTTCCTTGAAGGCGTCGCTTATTATGCTGCCGCTCGCGGGCATGTGGTGATGCTTGTGTATAACGTGGTCCTTCCTAGAGCCGTATCTGGTCCTGAGCCTTGAAACTCCTACCGGGCCGTTAACATATACCTGCCTTAGTATCGAAGCTGTCCTCATATACCAGAAATCAGGATCCTCTGGCACGCGCTCCTTTGCGGCTCCGCTCTTCACATAATTGACATAATCGGGCTTTTTCACCTTGCCCTTGAGCTTTTCAGCTGCTGCCTTCACGAGTTCCGATGCGTCAACGTCATATACGTTTGCCATTAAACCATCTTTGAGTATTTTATTTAGCTGTTAAACATAAGCCAAGCGCCAACGACCGCATTTATGGGCGCAACTGGCCGAATAAGGCTCTGACTAACCTTTTTTGGCATAATTATTATAAATAGTTTGCGTTGTTCGTATTTTTATACCTTTGCTGCCCCTATTTCCGCGCCTTTGAAGTCCCTAGCCTGCCAAGCATGTCCGCGTTTTCCTTTTCCACAGAGTTTTCCAGTATGTTGAGGCCTTCCTCTATGCTGTGTATTGACATGGTTAAGGGCGGTATTATCCTTATGGTCGAAACCCCTGCAGGAAGCATCAGCAGCCCTTCGTAGAAGCACCTCTCCATTATTGAGTCCCTTTCCTTTATCGCAGGCTCCTTGGTCTTCCTGTCCTTCACAAGCTCTATAGCGAGCATCATGCCGATGCCGCGCACGTCGCCTATTATTTCATAGCGCTCCTTCATCTTCTCAAGCCTGGATTTTATAATTCTGCCTTTAATATGTACCTGTTCCTCTATCGAGCGCATGTTATTCTTCACGTGCTTGGCCAGCGCGTGCGCCCCGGCAATTACTGCAAGGTTGCCCCCGAAAGTGTTGGCATGCGTACCTGAAGGTATATCAGGCAGGCTTCTTTTCAGCATCGTAACTCCAAGAGGCAATCCCGCACCTACAGACTTCGCGAACGTGTATATATCTGCATGCACTCCGAAGTTGTCAAGCGCAGCAGGTTTTCCTGCCCTGAAATATCCTGCCTGCACCTCATCAGATACGAACAGCATGCCGTAGCTGTCAGTAAGCCTTTTGAGCTCTTTGAAATAATCCTTCGGCGGAACGACGTAACCGCCTTCTCCCTGTATCGGCTCTACCACGAAAGCCGCAATCTCCTCGCCGGCAATTTCCTTAGACAGGGGATAATCCTTTATATAGTCTATGCATGCGAATCCGCAATCAGGATAGCTCTGATGCAGCGGGCAGCGGTAGCAATACGGGTACGGGACGTGAACCGCGTTGACGAAAGGCCCCATGTGCTCTCTTTGCACAATCTTCGACGATGTCAATGCCAAGGAGCCGTTTGTCCTTCCGTGGAAGGAGTTGTAAAACGCCATTATGCTGCTCCTTTTCGTTATTACCTTGGAAAACTTTATCGCTGCCTCGTTCGCCTCTGTCCCTGAATTGGAGAGGAAAAGCTTGCCGTACTGCTTTGGGAACATGCCAGTGAACTCCTCTGCGAACTTTACCGGCAGCTCTGCATAGTAGTCGGTAAAAGCGGAATGCATGAGCCTGTCAACCTGGGCCTTTATCGCTTCCCTGACCTTCGTGTTTGCGTTTACGCCGAAATTGTAAACCGAAATGAAGCTTGAAAAATCTATGAACCTGTTTCCGGATACGTCGTATGTGAAGTCTCCGTCTCCCCTGTCTGCAACGAACGGGTAGCTCTCCCTTGTCGTAGTCACAAAAAGGCTTTTGTCCCTCTTTATTATCTCATTTGCTTTTTTTGATATTTTTATCTTCGGCATTCAAAGACCCCATTCTCTCCCTATACTCAGAATATTTTACCAGGGCCGCAAGTGCCTTGGCAGCGTCTTCCGGCGAAGGGTATACTGGGACTCCGGAGCTCTCCATCATGTTGTTGTGCACTTCGGCGTAGTTGCCTCCAGGGCTCACAACCACTATGGGCTTCTTCCCTTCAGAACCATATTTTATTATCATCGCCGCGACTCTGGAATCTGCTCCAGGCGTCTGAAACAACGAAATCACCATGAGCGCATCGACGTTGGGATCCTTGGAAAGCACTTCCATGGCAGCGCCGAACCTCTTGTCGTCTGCATCTCCTGCCATGTCCATTGGCATACTCATGTTTACTATAGGCGGCATAACTTTTCTGAGTGTTTTCTTCGCATAGTCCGAAAGCTCTGCCATTTGCAGCCCATTCTGGTAAAGCGAATCCGCTGCGAGAACTCCTACTCCTCCTCCGTTGGTTATTATCGCAATGCGCTTTTTCGTGGACAAAGGCTGCGCCTCGAATATCTTGGCGAAGTAAAGCATGTCATCAAGGCTTTTGGCCTGTATGAATCCGTACTGCTCAAATACTGCTTCGTATGCTGCATAGCTACCAGCCAGCGATGCGGTGTGCGAATGCGCAGCGCTAGATCCTGCAGGCGTTATTCCTCCTTTTATTATTATTACTGGCTTTAACTTTGTAACCTCTTTCGCCACTTCTACGAATTCCTTCCCGCGCCTAACTCCTTCTATGTAAAATATTATTACCTTGGTGTCGGGATCGTGGCCCAGATAGTTTAATATATCAACTTCGTCTACAACGGCTGCGTTGCCGTAAGATATGAACTTGGAAAGACCGAAGTTTTCGTGCGATATCAGGTCCAGAACTGCGCTTCCGACTGCGCCGCTCTGCGATGCAAAGCTCACTCCCCCTATGCTGGGCTTGTCTATCTTGAATGTAGGCAGGAACATCGTGTCTACCCTTGAGCGCAGGTCCATTACCCCGAGGCAGTTGGGCCCTAGCACAGGCAGCGAATATTTTTTGGCTATAGAAACTATCTGATCCTGCAATCCTGAATCTCCCACTTCCGAAAAGCCGCTGCTGACAATTATGACGCTTTTCACTTTTGCCTTTCCGCATTCTTCAAGCGTTTGAGGCACGAACTTTGCCGGTATTGCTATGACTGCAAGGTCAAGGGGCTTTTTGATGTCCAGAACGCTTTTGTACGATTTCCTGCCGAGTATGTTGCCTTCAGCGCTGACGTTTACAGGATAAATTTCCCCGTCGTAGCCGACGTTGAGGTAGTTCTGCATTATTATGTGGCCCACTTTTTCCGGGCTTTGGGAAGCGCCTATTATTGCCACGCTTTTTGGCTTTAACATTTTTTCTAGATCGTAATATTTTCCTGCCATAAAATCATTCCTTCATAAGCCTCAGGTCAACCGCATCATAAGTGCCGTCATGCAATATTATCGGGTTCAGGTCAAGCTCCGCGATCTTCGGGTTTTTAACAAGGAACTCAGACACCTTGAGCAGCAGGTTCTTCACTATCTTTTCGTTTCTTTCGTCAGCGAGCATTATCTGCTTTGACTTCAAACTTTCCATCATGGCTGTGGCGTCGTAATCGGTTATTGGGCACAGTCTTACCGAGACGTCCTTAAAAACTTCTACGTATATGCCTCCGAGTCCGAGGAGTATGAGCTTTCCGAACTGCGGGTCGGTGTTGCCTCCTATTATTATTTCCGTGCCGTTAGACACTTGCTCCTGCACCAGTATCTTATATGGCTTTAGCTTCTCGCCAAGCTTCACAAGTTCGGAATAAGCCCCTTCTATCTTCGCGTCTCCAGATAGGCTGAGCTTTACCAAGCCGCTCTTGGATTTGTGCAATGCCTTGTCAGATATTAGCTTCATTACTATGGTCCTGCCCTTTGCAAATGCCACTGCCTCCTTTGAGCTTCCAACATAAGCGGCATCAAGGGCCTTTATCCCGTATTTCACGAGCAGGGAATGTGCGTCCATATAATCCATTAAAGTGCTCATTTCGCATCAACCAAAAGGTTTTCTCACCCAACTATAATACGCCTTTTGCAAAAAGCGCTGCGAGTATTATGATTATTATCACGGCCGCAACGACGTAATATATCGTCTTGCCGGATTTCTTCACCTGCTGTGAAGAAAGCTGCTTCTGCATTTCAGCTATCTCTTTGTCCTCTGCCGGATGTGTCATCTGTTCCTGTGGTGCCGTCTGGCCCTGCGGCGGTACGGTCGCAGCTGAAGGGGCTGTTGCGGCTGTATTTGCGGCTGGCGGTGCCTGCTGTGCCTGGACATTCGGCACAGGGGTCGGTTGCTTTGGCGCCTGGCCTGCTGACTGCACCTGTTGCTGCGGTTGAGCCTGAGCCTGCTGGGGCATGCCTGCCTTGGCCTGCATAAAACCTTTTTCTGTAAGCGACATGTCCATGGCACCGTTCCTTATGTCTGCGGAAAGGTACTGCTGTTCGGACAGCTTGTATAAGTGCATTGCTAGGTCCTTTGAGCTTATGTTGACTGCGGTGCTCAGGTCTGCCAGATTCCTTTTTCCCGTCGAGAGCTGCGTAAGTATGGCCAAGTCGAGCTGGTCGAATGGCATCTTTTCCTTGGAATCCGCCTCTTCGAGAAGCTTCTTCCCCATTTCTGTAATGCTTATGGCGTTCTGCCCGGGCACATAAGTGGTGAAGTCCACCAAGCCCTTGAGCTTTAGGGTTCCAAGCGCGTTCGATGCGTCAAAAAACGAGGAATTTATGAGTCCGCCGAATTTTTCCACGGTGGTGTCAGGTTTTATCCTTTTCAAAACTGTCAGATCCATGAAATTTATTTCGTTGGGCATAAAATCATTGCAAAAATATTGACATTTAATAAAACGTTATGATAGCTTAAATATCTTTCCAATTTGCCGAATGCTGTGTTGATAACGAGTATAAAATTTCGCCAAAGAATAAACAACGTTTTTATAGTTTCTTTACAAATCTTAAGCAGAGGTGCGTTCCGCCTTCAAGGTATTTTCGATGAAACTTAGCTTCTTTGGCGGGGCACACGAAGTAGGACGTTCTGCCATATTTCTCCAGGACAAAAGGAGCCTGCTGTTCGATTACGGTGTCAAGATTGACGATGTAACCGAATACCCTATAGCGGAGCCTAAGGTCGATGCCTTAATACTGAGCCATGCACATCTTGACCACAGCGGCTCTTCGCCATCGCTGTACAACGAGATGTCAATGCCAACCATAGGCACCAGCCCAACACTTGGCCTTTCAGAGCTTCTGCTAAACGACACGATAAAGATATCAAGAAAGGAGCATACAAAGATAAACTTTCACAAGAGGCAGCTTGACAAATTCTCGAAGCGCTTCATGGAAACCGATTACAAAAGGCCTCTGCATTTGGGCGACTTTGACATAGAGCTCTACGATGCAGGGCACATAGCGGGAAGCGCCATAACTCTTGTCGAGAGGGCAAAAGCGAAGAACAACAAGCGCATAGTCTATACAGGGGATTTCAAGATGTCGCCACAGCTGCTTCACGAGGGCGCCAAGCCGGTGAAGAGCGACGTTCTAATAATCGAATCTACTTATGCAACAAGGGAGCATCCAGACAGGGACAAGCTGGTGCGCGACTTTGTTGAAGGGGTTAAGGAAACCACTGACAATGGCGGCATAGCTCTTGTGCCAGCTTTCGCGGTAGGGAGAAGCCAGGAGCTACTTGCAATACTGTACAAGAATGGCCTGATAGAGCGCACTTACATAGACGGAATGGCCAGGGAAGCCACGGAAATCGTCCTTTCGAACAAAAAGTTCATAAGGAACGCCGACCTGCTTTCCAAGGCTGCGAACGAATGCAACTGGGTAAACGACCTGGCAGACAGGAAAAGAGCTCTCGAAGGCGGCTCAATAGTGGTGACTACTGCAGGCATGCTAAACGGAGGCCCGGCAATGCATTACATAACCAGGCTAAACAGCGAATCCAAGGTATTTCTGACGGGCTACCAGGTCGAAGGCACAAGGGGAAGGAGGCTCAGGGACACCGGGAAGATTTATATAGAGGAAGTTGACAAGGAGTTCAACCTTCAGGTAGGTTTTTATGATTTTTCTGCACATTCTGGGATGAGTGACCTTTACAAATTTGTGAGGGAGAGCGCTCCGAACGTTGTGGTGTGCGTGCACGGAAGCCCTGAAAATACAGATGCCTTTGCGGAAAGCCTTAGGGGCGAGGGATTCGAGGCATACGCGCCAAAAGTCGGAGACACCATAGACCTAGGGGAGTGAACGAGCACCGTAGCGATTTCGCTGGGAGGAAGCACGCTTACGAAGGAAAACGGAGAACTTGATATCCTTTTTATAAAAAGCTTCGTGAATTTGATAAAGAAGCACGCCTCTAGAGGGACCTCATTCGTAATAGTTGTGGGAGGAGGCTTCACAAGCAAAAAATACATAACAGCAGCGTCGGAATTCACGGAATCGCAGTACGTAAAAGACAATATAGGGATACAGACAACATACCTCAACGCATGGCTGCTTCATTCAGCTTTCGGAAATTCCTCGGTTGTATACAGAGGCGACCCTAACGGCATTCGTTCTGAAATCAAAAACAGCAATATCATTATCACCGGTGGCATAATACCAGGGATAAGCACCGATACAGTTACAATGCTGCTTGCGGAATCCGCAGACGCCACGCACGTGATAAACGTCAGCACTCCGAAGGGCATCTACAACGAAAAGGGAAAATTTGTAGATGCTATGGGAATAGACGAGCTCCTTGCGCTTGCGATGAAGGGCGATACGAGGGTTGCGCGCTCTAACTTCGTCTTCGACGTCATAGCGTGCAAGATAGCCAAGCGCTCCAACACCGAGCTCCACTTTCTTGACAAAAGCATAAAGAACATAGAAGGTGCCATATCACGCCGCAAGCACGGCGGTACAGTGATAAGGCCAAAGGGCTGAATCATTCTATTCCAAGCGCTGCCATCATGAAAGGCAGTATTATCGTGGCGTCGCCGTCTATGGTGACGTACTTTGCCTTCTCCTTTATCTTGCCCCATGAAACGGCTTCTGTAAGCCTTGCCCCTGAAAGGCTGCCGTCGAACTGGGTCGCAGTGGTTATGTAAACCGCATAATCGAGGCCGCCCTTGAACTGGTTCCACCATATCACGTGGTGCTTGCTTATACCTCCGCCGATCATGAGGGCCCCAGTAACCTTGTTGTCGAAGGATATGTTGCTCAGCTCGAGCTCGTCCCTTATGAGGTTGAGCTTGAAGTCATGGTCCTGCGAGTATATTGTCAGCTGCGTCCCGAATGCCCCGTCAAGTATGCCTGGGTTGAATATCTTCACGTTGTGAAGGTACGCCTGCCTTAGTATTGATCCATTATCATCTATCCTCTTCCCGAATTCGTATAGCAGCTCGCTTGCGCTGTACTCTTTTTTGTAATCCTTGGAAGAATAAATGTCGTCCATTATCTTTTTGAAGCTCTCCTCCACTTTGAGTCCGTATTCGTCGTTTTCTATGAAAACGTTCCCCAGCCTGTATACCTTAAGCGAATGCAGGTATGCGTCGTCTGCGTTGAAGGTACCCAGGGAATACTTGCCACCGAACGCCCTTGCAAGGTCGTGGTCTACCGTGCCGCCTGTGGTTATTATGGCGTTGAAGTGCTTGGTCATGGATGCAAGGACTCCTCTCAATCCAGTAGATACGATGTCAGCGGGAAAAGAGAGAAAGTTGAAGGACTTCTTGTCCTTGAACATGTCGCTTATGATGTGTGTCCCGGTTACCATGTGCTGTGCGGAGAATCCTCCAATATGCTCCATTTCGTCGAAAAGCCCCTCTACTGTCATTCCTTTCTTGAGCTTTATGTCGTGCACAGGTATTGAGGTAAGCCTTTTGCTCTCTGCCTTTTTGTCTTTGCCATTTTCAGCCATCGAATCATCCAAATAGAAATCCGGCATTAGCCGTTGCACAATCGTAATCGGAAAGCAAATACTTACGGATTTGCACTCCTGTTTTTCAGCGTTGCGCTTATCCTGAATAATTCTGCAAATAGATTTTTAACCTTTTCAGGAGCATAATAATCAGCGACCGTGATTTCATGAGCGAGTTTACAAGCGTTGACGATGAAGAGATTCTTAGATTTATAGAGGGTGCAAAACCCAAAATATACGTTGTTGGAACGGGCGGCAGCGGCAGCAACACGGTAAACAGGCTGGCTACCCTTGGCATAGAAGGCGCGACTCTTATAGCAATGAATACCGATGCTCCCCATCTGATAAAGACCAGGGCAGAGCGGAAGCTACTGCTGGGCAAGAAGGTCACAAAAGGATTAGGGGCCGGCAGCGACATAAAGGTCGGCGAAGAGGCCGCGATGGAGAGCAAGGACGAGATAAAGCACATGCTATCCGATGCGAACCTGGTTTTCATGACGTGCGGCCTCGGAGGGGGAACTGGCACTGGCTCAATAAGCACCATAGCCCACGAGGCAAAGGAGAACGGCGCGCTCACGGTTGCGATAGTCACTCTTCCATTCTCGAGCGAGGGAAGGACGAGAATGCACAACGCTCTGGAAGGGCTTTCAAAACTGAAAAAGATGTGCGACACGGTCATAATAATTCACAACGACAAGCTCCTTTCCGTAGCGCCGGACCTGCCGCTAAACATGGCGTTCAGGGTTTCTGACGAGGTGCTTTCCAGCGCCACTAAGGGAATAGTCGAAATGGTCACGAAGCCTGGAATGGTGAACATAGACTTCGCGGACCTCAGGATGGTGCTTAAGGACTCAGGCTATGCAGTCATAGGCTCCGGAGAAGGCATGGCAACCTCCACGCAGTCAAACAGGGCTCTCATAGCGCTTGAAAATGCGATAAAGAGCCCTATGCTCGACGCTGATCTGGCGACCGCAAAGAAGGCGCTAATAAACATAATCGGCGGAGAGAGCCTTACGCTCAGGGAAGCTGAAACAATATTCCAGGAAGTCGCTAGCAGGATAAGCAGCGACGCGCTCATAAAATGGGGCGCAAGGATAGATGACGAGATGGCCAAGGATTCCATACGCATAATGCTCGTTGTAAGCGGGGTGGAATTCCCAGAATATACGGACACGAACATAAAAAAAGAGATCAAGAACTTAGAGAAAGTTGAGCTTGACGACATGTTCTGAACTCATGCAATCCTTCCAAGCCAAAGAAAAATAAAATAAGAATAAGTGCGAGAGGCAATTCCCCTCGCCGAAAAGTGCTTCCAATTATTCAAGGAGCCCGTCGAGCTTTTTGTTTGCCTCGTCCCAGTTGACTATGTTCCACCAGGCGCCAACGTAATCTGCCCTTTTGTTCTTGTACTGCAGATAGTACGCGTGCTCGAATTCGTCCAGTATCAGGACTATCGGCATCTCTGCCAGGTGGTTCATGAAGTGGTTTTCCACGGTCATGACGTTGAGGTTGCTGTTCTCCTTGTCGTATGTCAGCACCGCCCATCCGGTTCCCGGGTTTGAGTTTGCGGCTTCTGTGAATATCTTCTTGAACTTCTCATAGCTGCCATACTGCTGCTCAATCAGGTCGCCAAGCTTTCCTCCTGGCTTGTCTCCTCCCTTTCCTTCTGGAGCCATGTCCTTCCAGTAAAGCGTGTGCAGCTTGTCCCCGTTTATGTTGAAAGTGAGGTTCCTCAAAACCCCGTGTATGTCGTAGCTTTTTACCTCTTCGTTTATTATGCCGTTGAGCCTGTCTATTAGTGTGTTAGCCGTGTTGACGTAGCCCTTGTGGTGGCCGTTGTAGTGCACGTCCACTATATCCTTGCTTATGTACGGCTCCAGTGCATCAATCTTGTATGGCAGCGGTGGCAGCTCGTACTTCCTTAATCCTTTTATCTCTTCCACTTAATCACCTATTGTGATTGGGAAAACCTTTTTTTAACCCTTTTGATAAAATCCTTTTATAATTCTTCAAAAATAATATACTCGCGTGATCGATTGGGGCTGCTTCCTAAAATTGACGGCATAAAGAGCAAAAAGGGGCTGTGGATGTACTCCATGCTCCCATACCAAATAGCCTACGGGCCCATAAGCACCATAATAGCGCTTTTCATATTGGACTTAGGGGGCACAGTGATAGACGTTTCGTATGCCATGGCCGTATTCTACGGTGTTTCCATACCTGCCTCTGTGCTCTGGGGCATTGCGGTAGACAGGTACGGCAGCAGGAAGCCCTTCGTTTACATATCCATAGCAAGCGCCGGTCTGATCCTCCTGGCACTCTCGTTCACAAGCAGCATAGCTATTGCAATACTGCTGTTCGGGGTGCTTTCGCTGTTTACCGCTGCGCTGGCGACTCCGCTCAGCCTTCTCGTGATGGAGACCATAGAAAAAAAGTTCTGGGCGAGCGGGTTTTCAAGGCTCCAGATGCTCTCCAGCATAGGAGGCTCCATAGGCCTGCTGGCAGCATCCGTGCTTGCCGGCTTCCTTCCGCTAAGGGTCGTGATGCTGCTCCTTATACCATTTTCAATAGTCGGCATACTTATAGCAATGTCGATAGTCGAGCCAGCAAAGAGCCTTGAAAGAAGGTCCATAATAAGGAACAGCGTGGCGCTCAGGTTCAGGCTGCTGATGCACAACCTCATATTCATAAGGGTCCCTGGCTACAAATTCATGCGGGAAATTGTCCACACTAAACATAACGGGCTCTCAAAGCTCACGGTAATATACATGGGCATGTTCGCCTTCTACCTCGGCAGTGCTATATTCAACACTGCATACGTTCCGGGGCTCAGGGACATAGGCCTTGCCAATATATACGTCTTCGGCATAATATTCGCCGGATACGCCGTCCAATCTTACATATTCAACTATTCTGGGCGCTTCACGGAATCTAAGGGCGAAAAGAGCACGCTAAGCAGTTCGCTGGCTATGAGGGCCATAGGGTACGTGGTCATAGGCTTTGCCTTCATCTTCCTGACAGGATTCGGCTCACTGCTCGTAAACGTGATTTTATATGCGCTTACCGCCGGCCTGGCCTACGCAATGTTCTATACTGTTTCAAATACGCTTCTGTTCGAGACTGTGGGCTCTGAAAAGCCCGGAAGAAAGTTAGGGCTATACAGCAGCGTGGTCGGAGTCGGCTATCTCATAGGCTCTCTAGTCGCGGGTTACATGGCCTACTACATAGGCTATTCTTTCGCTTTCATTGTCTCAGGGTTATTAATATTTCTCTCGCTATTCATATTCTTGGGAATATACAAGCAGAAGGATTGATTGCATGGAGAAGGAGTACAGATACAGGGAGCCTAAGAGCGTCAAGGAAGCTTGGAAAAGGCTAAAGCACAGGATAGTGCCTGCGATACTCGCAGGCTTGGCACTTGCCCTTCTCGTATTCCTTCTCCAATATTTTGACATCGACAAGGCTTACGGCCTTGGCACTTCGGCAGTAATATTCACATCATTCGCAAGCAGCATATACATAATGTTCATAACGCCAAACTCCCGCGCTGCCAAGAACTCCAAATTTGTCAAAAGCTACACAATTGCCGGCATAGTGGGCTCTATTGGCGGATTAGGCTTGGCCGTAATGCCCCTGTATGTCGTTGCTGCGCTCGTAATATTTTTCGTTTCCGTACTCATGATAATAACGAAGAGCGAGCACCCTCCTGCCGCTGCAATAGCATTCGCCTTCGTGCTCTTCAGGATAGGTGTTATCGGAATCATAATAATCGCGTCTGGCGTCATAATCGTAGTTACTCTGCGCTACCTTCTGGAGAAGACCACCTTCGAAGTGGAAAGGGAGATGCTGAAGGTCTCACTCAGGGAAAAGCAAAAGAGCATCGGCCTGCAGAATTCAAAAAACGCACGCCATAAAAGAAGGCGCTGAAATGGAAGGCAATATCCTAATTCTCAAGTCATCTCCAGAAGACTTTATAGTCAAGGAGATAACACGCTCCTATACTGTTTTAGAGCAAGGCGCAAGCTACTCAAGGGAAGAGCTCAAATATCCGGAAGGCAACGAATTTACTATATTCGCAATGCAGAAAAGGGGATGGAACACGCTGCAGGCTCTAGGGGCTATTGCAAGCGCATCCGGCAAGGGGAAAAAGTCTGTGGGTTTTGCCGGCACTAAGGACCGGCGTGCGGTTTCGGTCCAGCTGTGCAGCATAAGAGGCGTGGAGCCGGACAAGCTCCTGTCCCTTCAAATCCCTGACATAAAAATAAATTTTGCATGGAGGTCAGCAGAGCAGGTAAGGCTCGGGGATTTGGAGGGCAACTCGTTCGAGATAAAGGCCAAACCCACAATCGAGGCAGAAAAAGCAATGGACGTTATAAAAGCCAACAGCTCAAGGCTTGGGGGCACTTTTCCCAACTACTATGGCACACAGAGGTTTGGAAATAGGAAGAACAACGTGGAAATCGGCCTAAGCATACTCAGGGGCGACCTGGAGCGGGCTGCAATGCTTTTCCTGGCCGACAGCTCAAACGAGGGCATATTAGAATCCAAGGAAGCCAGGGAAAGGCTAGCGGCAGAAATGGACTTCGGCAATGCCATGAACTATTTTCCCAGGCATCTGAAATATGAAAGGAAGATAATCTCATACATTGCAAAATACGGCCCCAATTACAGGGAAGCGCTAAGGACCCTGCCGAGACAGCTGCTAATGATGTTCGTGCATTCCGTAGAATCAGAAATATTCAACAAGGTAGTGAGGTCGCTCGAGATGGAAGGGCATACCAAGCCAGAAAAGGGGGATCTTTCATGCGGGCTGGACGGCTACGGATTCCCGGACTATTCAAAGATATCTAAATACGAAAAAGGATCGGCTGTGCTGGTTTCAAATGTAATAGGCTATGAAACCGAGCACATATCGGAATACGAGAACGCAGCGCTTGAAGATTACGGCCTGACAAAGGAGTCCTTCAAATGCAAGAGCATGCCTGAGTTAAGGGCTAAGGGCTCGTACAGGGCCGCATTCGCACCTTACAAATCGTTCACAGCGGAAAGCAGAGGCGAAGAAATAAAGATGAAGTTTTCCCTTCCGTCAGGGTCATACGCCACGGTGTTCATATCCGAGCTGCAGAGCCAAAGCGCTATTGCCGATTAATCTCCTGCCTTTATGCAATGCGGCATGGCCTGGCAAAAAAACAAAGGCGCCGGGATTGGGATTTGAACCCAAACTTCCCGAAGGAAACCAGATCTCGAGTTTCGCCGCAAAAGCACTGGCGCGTTACCGGTTTCCGCCATCCCGGCATACAAAACCTAACCTAATAAAAGAAATATTATATTTTGCCAAGTAAAGCTCTTTATTTGTGCCTATCGATTGCCACGAATGCCCATATCTTGGATTTCCGAAAGTAATTAAAGCTTTGTTTAAAAATCTTCTTATAAGCCTTTTGGCTTATATTACAGGCAACCAATACGATGCTTAAATGAAGAATAAATTCTTTGGTGATAAGTTCACCCTGCGCATAGTCACAGTGGCAATATTCATAATCCTAGCGATAGCTGGCCTGGCCTTTTCGCTTTATCTTTTTCTAATAGCCAAGAACACATACATGTATGTCGTGGCCAGCGCCTTTGCTGCTCTATCAATAGTCTCGGGCTTTTTTAACATATCCGCTTCCATACTCTACTACAGGTCTTATTTCTACGGCAAGTATATTTCAAAGATACGCAGAAAGCTAAGGCCCATGCTTTCATACCCGTCTGTTGCAGTGGTTGTTCCTGTGTATAACGAGGACCCTGCAATGGTGGAAGATACCCTAACGAACCTAAAGAAGCTCGATTATCCTAAAAAGTCGCTTAATTACTACCTTCTGGACGATTCCACGGATGTAGGCATCCGCTCAGAAATGATGCGCATAGCGAAAAAGAACAAGTTCGCATATATGCACAGGGACAATAGGAAGGGCTTCAAGGCCGGTGCGCTGAACAACTTCATCAACGGTATGAAAGAGGAATTCATAGCTATCTTCGACTACGACGAAAGGCTTACGAACCCGAAGTTCTTGACAGACCTTCTACCGTACTTCCAGGATCCTAACCTGTCGTACATACAAACAGAAAAGACGCACAGGAAGGCCAACCTTTTCGCAGATTCCATAAACATATTCGACGGATTCTTCTTCAAGTTCATAGAGCCGGCAAGGGCGCTCAACAATACTGCGATATTCGCCGGCTCATGCGGCATAATACGCGTTTCTGCACTGCGTGACATTGGCGGCTTTCCCGAATACGTCATAGAAGATACCTTCTTCAGCTTCAAATCGGACCTATACAACTACAAGAGCCTTTACGTGCCAAAGGTTTACGCATTGGGCAAGCCCATAAAGAAGTTCACCGAGCTGGTCAAGCAGCAGTGGCGCTACAACTACGGCGATACTCAGTTCATAAAATACTTCTTTAAGAACAGGAAGAGCTCAAATATCCG
>JAMCSF010000007.1 GCA_023380795.1 Candidatus Martarchaeota archaeon
AGCCTGCTGCGCTGCCAAGTTACGCCACAACCCCGCGCATATTTGTTTTCTCGCAACTCCTATAAATGTTTTATGCTAACCATAAGTATGCGCACTGTTTACAAAAATAAGATAATAAGGCTGGAAACCTTCAAAGACAGGAAGGAAAATAAGGAGCGCTGCAGGATCGTTGAGAAAGATGTAGTGGTAATCCTGGCTTTTTTGGACGACGAAAGGATAATAATCGAAAGGCACTACAGGGCGCCGATTAGAAAATGGGTTCTTGAACTGCCTGCAGGGCATGTTGAGAAGGGAGAAACCCCAATCGAAGCTGCCAGAAAGGAGCTTTACGAAGAAACAGGTTATAAGGCTAAGAGCATGAAGCTGCTTTACAAGGCATACGTATCGCCGGGGCTGCTGACCACAATCTCTTATACCTATTTGGCCAGAGGGCTTACCAAGCACGAAAAAACAGACAAGGAAGAGATGCTTGACGTTCGTGAAATCAGATTTTCTGACGCATTGGAGATGGTTAGGTCAAATAAGATAACCGACAGGAAAACGCTATCAGGGATATTATATCATGAGGAATTTGCTAACAGATAAGGCTATGTTTTAAATCTTTTGGAAAAAATATGTACGCATAACTTTGGAGTGATAACTTGCTTTTTACTATAGAAGCTTATAAGATAGGTATAAACATCTGGGCTTTTGAGGCAGCTAAGGCGCTTGCAAACCCATACCTCAACGTAGTTATGGCATACCTAGCCAAATCCTTCTTCATAGTGCTGCCGGTTCTGGTGATATACCTTTTGCTAAAAAAGGATATGAACGTATATTCGTTCGTTGTTGCCGGGATACTGCTTTATGTTGTATCTGATGCGATAAAAATAATAACAAAGGAGCCGAGGCCTTGCAACGTGCCATATCTGACAGATGTGGTTCACATAAACTACATAGCATGCCAGAGCAGCTTCTCCTTCCCGAGCAATCATGCCGGAGTTCTGACAGGCCTTACAATATTCCTGAAGAATTACAAGTACGTCAGAGTATTGTACGTAGTGTGGCTGCTCCTTATACTATTCGGGAGGATATATCTCGGGCTGCATTACCTTACTGATGTAATTGCCGGAGCTGCGCTCAGCATTGTAGTCGCTTACATTATATACAGGTATAGGGATTATATAAATAAGGCACTAAATGCTGTAGTGAAGAAGATATTTCCCCCGTTAGCAGTACAAAAGTGATAATATGGCAAAGGTTAATCTTAGCAAAAAGCAAGCTTATGCAATAATAGGAGTAGTGATAGTTATCGTTGCAGTAGTTGCACTATATGTGAATTCTACAAGCAGTGCAGGCAAAGCTGATATAAAGTTCGACAATGTAGCTGTGAGTAGTTCTTATCTTTCACAGCTTTACGACGTTGCCACAAATATGACTCTCGCAAGCAACGTAGGAATAGGAACTGCTTCAGGCTATCCATTCCCTTCGGGAAGCAACGTAAGCCTTACTTCCAACGGAATGCCTGAGATGCTGTATATAGGTGCAGATTACTGCCCATTCTGTGCAATAACCAGGTGGGGGATGATAATAGCGCTTATGAGGTTCGGAAACTTCTCCCAGCTCCATTATATGACTTCAAGCGCCACAGATTATGAACCAAACACCGCGACGTTCACTTTTTATAATTCGAGCTATTCGAGCGATTACGTAGATTTTCAGGGAGTCGAGACGCTGACAAACACATACAAGCCCCTGCAGAACATGACAAACGAGGAAGGCATAATATTTTCAAGGTTCAACGCCAACAATACTGCCTTGCCTTCAGACGAAAGAGATGCAATACCTTTCATAGACTTCGGGAACAAGACCATACAGATAGGGGCAGAGGCCAGTCCTGCCATAATAAACCCGTATAACTGGAACCAGATACTCACGTTCCTTAAGACCAATCCGAACAGCCCGGTAACGCAGGCAATAATAGGCGAGGCAAATGTTTTCACTGCACAGATATGCAACATTGACGGCAACAAGCCGGCTAGCGTTTGCAACCAGAGATTTGTGAAGACGATAAACGGGATAACCGGAGCTTAAAGAGCAGATTTGTTGTATTTATATATCCGGCCTAGACGCTTTGCAACCGACCTGTTTGAATCGATGACGTTTTCTTTTTCTTCTTTGTCTCTAATACGGTAGAGTTCGCTAGGCTTTTTTCCGTAGAAATTTACAAGCTTATATCCGTCGCTTATTATTGAATATGCTCTTGAATTGTACGAAAGCTTTGTTTTATATATGCGGGCGGCATATTCCGATCTGCGGCGCAGAGCAGAAAGCAGCATGCCGTCCCATCCCTCGCTTATGCCGTTGTGCTCGCTTATGACCGGGTTTCTCTTGTAGCTTTCGTTGGAGCCTGCCATTGAAAGAATCATCCCGTGCAAGTCAATAAGGCTCGTAGGGTCGCTTATGTTTATTGGATTTGAGACTGGCTTTCCGTTCTCAAATTTAGATATGATGAGCGGGACGTTGTTGACCTCCTTGTATGGGTATAGCGAATGGTAGAGCATCCCGTGCTCCCCGAAGAATTGACCGTGATCCGAAGTCACTATAACGCTGGCGTCGTCCAGCATGCTGTTGTCCCTGAGGATTTGAAGCGATTTACCTATCTGCTTGTCAAGATAAGAAAGCCTCCTCCTGTATCCTTCGTGGAACTTCTTGGTTATGTCGTCGCTCATCTCCAGTATTCCGCTAAGATAGAGCCATTTGTCCTGTATTATGCTGCTGTCTCTTATTGGATAGTTCTCGTGCGCCTCTATGCAGTTTATGAACATGAACTGCGGCTTGTAGTTGTATTCCTTTTCAAGATATGCCTTCAGCGCATTGTTGGTATCCGTTGCACCCCTATCCATCTTGTATGTGCCATCAGCATTTGCCACGCTGGAAGCCATCTTGACACGAAGATTCAGATAGAGGCGGTTTAGCAAGGAGTTGGGAATAAATCTTGAAAGGCTTAGCGCAGTCCTAAAAAGCGCCTTCCGCATGGCCTCGCCCCTTATGAATCCTGTCAGCAGCTTGGCTTTCTTTGGATTGTACTTTATATTGGAGTCCATCCAAAGATCGTACACCCTGTTGAACCCTATGGCGAGGTTCGTATTGCTAGTAAGGAATGGATTGTTTGAGAAGAGTACAGAGTAGTAGCCCTTGCCACTGAGCTTCGAAGCTAGGGTAGCAGCATTGCTAGGGAGGAATTTTATCTTAACTACCCAGGGATCTATTGAGGAGTCAGAGAGAAAGTTATGCGACGCTTCCTTTATTTGGGAGGGAAGTTTTGAGGTAAATATTGATGCATGCGCAGGGGCAGTCCAAGTTGCAGGAGATATTGCATTCTCGAATCTGGTCCCGTGGGAGGAAAGATAGTTTATGTTCCTTAGCGATGGGTTTCCATACGCATCGCTAGCCCTGAGAGTATCGAGAAGCAACACTATTATATTTTTACTCTTGCCAAAGCTATCATGCCTGGGTATAGGCTTGCTTGAGCTGAACATTTGCCTCGGCTTTTAATTTGCAGAAACAGTATATAAATATTGATATGAAACCGTTTCACATCTATTTTATGGTTGGTTATAATGGACATATGCGTATTAAATCCTTATTTTTACCCATATTTTGGGGGCACGGAAAAGGTGCTGCTGGAAATATATAAGCGACTCTCAAAAAGCAACAACATAACCGTTATAACTTCTTCTGTGGGGAGCGAGCCTGGCGAAGAAACAATAGAGGGAATCAGAGTATTGAGGCTCAAAACTTCGCAGCGGACGCTGCCGCATCTCCCGCTGCCGCTGGCTTCGATGGAGGGGCTTAATGCGGCAATAGAAAAAACTGGTGCAGAAATATACCACATAAACAACAGGTATCAGTACTTCAGCAGCACAATAAGAGCAATAAAGGAAAGGTCATCCGGACGGATTGCTTTGACAATACACAACTCGCTGCCAAAGAACATCGACCCCATAACGGATTTTGGTGGTTTGGCTTACGACATGTTTTGGGGGCGCAGGATAATGCGCAGCGCTGATATCATAACTGCAGTCTCAAAAAGTGCAATGGAGACTACAGTGCCTATTGCGTTTAGAAAAAAGTCCAAAGTGATATTCAACGGAATAGACTACAGGCTGTTCATGCCAAGCACGGAAAAGAGCAAAGTTGAAAAAACAAGATCCTTGATGGGGTTCGATGATGGAATTTTGCTTATATCCAACGGAAGGCTGACTACGCAGAAGGGACATGCCTATCTTATGCGTGCAGTTGCAGAATTGAACAGGATTGGAAAACCCACTAACCTGTTCTTAATAGGAAGGGGACCGATGGAAAAAAAGCTCAACATGTTGGCGAAGAAGCTTGGAATCGAGAACAGGGTCAAGATATCGCACGGGATAAGCGAGCAGGATCTGCCATATTATTACAATGCTGCCGACATATTCGTGTTTCCGTCGCTTTACGAGCCTGCGGGCATGGCGATGCTGGAAGCATTGTCGTGCGGAACGCCCACCATAGCCACCGGAATTGGTGGCATACCTGAGGCGCTCAAGAATTACGGCGAATATATTAAGATTAAGGATGTAAAAAGCATTACAGATGCGACAATAAAGGTGTTTTCGGATATGCAGCGTTACAAAAAGCTCGCGCTTGAATGCAGGGAAAACGTCATAAAGAAGGAGCATGACTGGGACACAATAGCAAGAAAGTACGAAGAATCATTCGAGCAGACATTGAGGGCGTAGGATGGCAAACAAAAAGAAGAAAAGCTCCATTTGGTATACAATAACGAATGTCAACGAGCTAAACAAGGAGGAGTACCTCAAGCTTATAAGGAGGGTTGCACTTTTCGTGGGCTTGGGGTTTGTGGCAAGCTTCATAGTATTCTTCGTTATAGCGCTGCTCGGAGGCATAGGGAATGTCATAAAAACAATGGAGAACGCCAATCCGTTTTATTATCTGCTCGCATTCGCTGCAGTATTCGCCGGATACCTGCTCAGGTTCGTCAAATGGCTTTATTACACCAAGCAGCTCAAGCTCAAGGTGCCATTGAAGAAGAATTTCATAGTGTACCTGTCGCAGTACTCGATGAACATAACTCCCGGAAAGCTTGGCAGAGTCCTTGTCGCTTATACCCTGAGCAGAATAACCAACATAAAGACGTCCAACATACTGCCGGTAGTTACGATAGACATATTTACCGATTTCCTTGGAGTTGGCATACTGGCCCTCATTTCCGCCATATACTTCGACCAGTTCGTAATATACGTGCTGATAATAGACCTTGTGCTTATGCTTCCGTATCTTTTCATACTAAACGACTGGTTTTACAATTTCATGAAGAGGATTTTCAAGAAAAGGAGATTTATAGAAACCTTCACGCTCTATGGGGACGAGTATTTCGCATCACAGAGCGTTCTGAACAATCCAAAGACGTATTTGGTTTCCCTTGCGGTAACTATACCTGCTGCGTTCCTCAATGCCATGGCGCTGTTCTTCGCGCTTCTTTCCATAGGCCTTGCCCCGCACGTGGTTGCAAGCGCATTCATAGAATCGTCGAGCAACGTTTTCGGCATGATAACAGGCATACCTGGCAACATAGGAGTTACTGATGCGTCGCTTGTAGGTTTGATAGGGACCATTTTCAAGACTACTTTCGCCACTTCGTCTGCGCTTACGATAATGACAAGATTTGCTACGTTGTGGTTCGGAGTTATTCTCGGAGGAGCAACCCTTCTCTACAGCTTCAGATACTGGACCGAAAACCTGTCAAAAAAATTAAGGAGAGGTACAAAGCGCACCAAAAAGAGGGTAAGAAAATAATGGGACGCTTACGCGTCCAGGTCTTCCGGCTCGTCCAGAGCGTCATCGAGGGATTCTTCTTCGTCCTTTCCGCTTGACCCGCCCAGAACCTGTATCTTTCCGAACTTTCCAGTTGAGAGCTGTGGCGTGCCGCGGAATTCGTTGACGTAGCAGTTTGAAAGCTCTACCTTGTCTCCTACCTTGACAGAGTTTATGTCATTTCCCCATAGGGACATGTTTATCGTTCCGCTGTCATCCTTAAGCGTTATGTTAGCAACCATTAGTCTCTTGCCAAATTTGTTGACAACCTCCCTAGGTTCTTCCTTTTGTACTATTGTGGCTGTAATGTTAACGTTTCCTGTGCCTGCCTTTAGATCGCTTATCTTCATTAGAACACCTGAGTTCATGTTTATTTTTATAAAAAGCTTATTTAACCTTTGCCCTTGTGCCGCTATTGTAGAGCGTTCCCTCTTTTGCCCCAATAAGCTATAAAAAAGGCTTTCGGCATAAATACTGCGATAAAATGGCGGAAGAAGAAAACCAGCACGTGCACCCATCTTTTGCAGGGGTGATAAGGCAGAAGCAGGTCGTCAAGGAAAAGCTTGCTGGCATAAAGAACAAGATAGGGGTTTATAGTGCTAAGGGAGGAGTAGGAAAAACCACCGTGGCCGTGAATCTGGCGGTCGCGCTTGCAAAGATGGGAAAAAGCGTAGGGCTGCTTGACGCAGACATAGACTGCCCGAACGTCCCTATGTTCATGGGCATAGATGACCGCATGGATATAAGCCGTTTCCCGCTAAAACCGCTGGAAAGGCATGGCATAAAGGTTGCTTCCACTGCTATGATAGTTGACGATTCCAAAAAACCCATAATATGGAGGGGTGCCCTAATAGCCAAAATGCTGGGAGACTTTTTTGAGAATACTGATTGGGGGCAGCTTGACTATCTTATAATAGATTTGCCGCCAGGAACCTCAGACGCACCGCTTTCGATAATGCAGCTCCTTGACATGAAGGGCTTCGTTCTAGTCACAACGCCAGCCAGGATAGCCGCGGTGAATTCCGTGCGCTCCGGGCTCATGGCCAAAAGGCTTGGAAAAGCCGTCCTTGGCGTTGTAGAGAACATGTCCGAAGGAACAACGGAACAGGCAGAGAACGTTGCGAAGGCGCTCGATACCGAAGTGATAGGAAAGATTAGCTTCAATAAGAAGATATCCGAGCTTGAAGACGAGGGAAAGATACCTGTTTTGGAGGATAATGAGGTATTCGGAGAATTCGAAGCCATAGCTAAGCGCATAGCCTGAAAGAAATAAGTATTTCGGCTTGCATAGCATATTGGAGTATCATGCTTAAGGATGCCGTTCTTTGGGAAGCCGCTGGAGGCAAGGTACGGTGCAATGCCTGCTCGAGAAGGTGCATGATTCCGGAAGGAGGCCACGGTTTCTGTTACGTTAGGAAGAATCTCGGAGGAAAGCTTTTTCTTGCGAATTACGGAGTGCTTGACGCCATACAGATAGACCCAATAGAAAAGAAGCCCTTCAACCACTTCATGCCGGGCACTACGGTCCTTGGCGTTGGAACTTCATCGTGCAATTTTGGGTGCCTTTTCTGCCAGAACCACAATATATCCAAAGAGAAGGACATAGAAGGAACGTACGTTGGACCAGAGGAACTGGTCGATATGGCAAAGCGCAACGGCGCAGACGGGATAGCGTTCACGTATAATGAACCCACGATATTCATAGAGTATGCTCTTGACGTCGCTAAAATCGCGCACAAGGCAGGAATGTACACGGCATTTGTAAGCAACGGCTACATGACAAAGGAGGCAGTTGAACTGATGAAGGGCAATATAGATGCTGTTGTCGCGGATTTCAAAGGAAGCGGGGAAAGGGTATTTACCAATAAGTACATGGCAGTCTATTCCCCGGAACCGATAAAGGAGGCGCTTGTAGCGCTAAAAAACGCTGGAATCCACATCGAAATAACCGACTTGATAATACCAAAAGTGGGAGATAGTGAGGATGCCTGCGCAGGGCTTTGCTCATGGATATCCAAGAGCCTTGGGAAAGATGTGCCAGTGCATTTTACCAGATTTCACCCGGATTACAAAATGGATTACATAAGCAGCACGCCGCTATCAACCCTGGAAAAGCATTATGAAATAGCGAAGAAGGCAGGATTGAAATATGTTTACATAGGCAACGTTCCTGGCAATCCTAGGGAGAGTACTTTCTGCCCATCCTGCGATCGCATGGTCATAGAAAGGCTCGGCTTCGATATATTGGACAATAGATTGTCCGATGGCAATAAATGTCCATACTGTGGAGAGAGGATAAAGATTTCAGGCAGAATATCTAAAGATATAGGGCACAGGAGAATAAGGAGTCTTTACTGAATACTTTTACTGGTAGGTATACCCAAGCTTTATCGCTTTCCTCACCGAAAGCTTGTATGATACTGCACCTATTATCACCACAACAGCTATGACTATGAAAAACCCGAGCCCCAAATCGTGAAGGTTGTGGATTTTCAACGGTGTTATGATTCCGTATTGAAGTATGTTAGGGAATATTTCAACCAAAGCCCCTGCTACCACGAACGTGATTCCGCCGTACAGAAGCACGTCGGAGCTTATGCTCCTGGCCAGAAAAGCTATCCCCTTCTTCGTGAGCTTCTTTACCTTTGTTATCCATTTCCCGAAAGCTGCGCCGAATATTATCTGCATTGTCATTGTGCCTAATCCGAAGAGCGCTCCGGGTACCCAGCCTAGCCACGGGCTTGGCATCGAAGGGGAAAGAACCGTATATATTATAAGTGCGAAGGCACCGAAACCGAAACCTGCTATGAGGCCATGAAGAAACGCCATCTTAGAAGGGACCTTTTTCAGACCTATGCCTTCATCATCAGAAGTAAGCGGGTTCTTTTTATGCTCGAATTCAAGCTCCTGGTCATGGCTTTTAGGCTTGTGCATATGGACCATAACACCAAGCTTTTCCTCGATCCAATGCCAGTGGAGGTATACTCCCTTCTCCTTTATGTAGAGCCCGGCAAGGAGCATAGCCAGACCAACAAACATGTAAGTTATTCCGAAAATCAGCGATGTGGTAAGAACTCCTACTAGCGCGAAATACGCAAGTTCTGAAACCAGGGCGCGCTGCAGGGTGAAGCCGGAAGAGAATATCATGCCGGCTTTCATTCCTTCCCTGCTGCTATAGCTCCCTACAGCGTATGAAAAGGTTATGGGCCATGTGTGCTCGTCCGGGGTTATCCCGTGAATTATCCCCAGCAGGTATGAGAGTATTATTGCAGTTATGAAACCTACATTAGTAGGGTTGAAAAGATTAAGGTTAATCATGCTCTCATTTATAAAGGTTGAAGCAAAATCCTGAAGTAATATTATTGCGCTTCGTTTTATTAATACTTTTCTGCATTTACATTATACAACGATGATAGCATGAAGCTTAATATGTTGATATTTCTGGCGTTTGCCTTCGTGGCCCTTATAGACAGCTTTTACCTTAGCGTAGAGCATTTTTATCCTGCAGTGCTCGCATGCCCAAACACCGGGATAATAGACTGCGCCACGGTCCTTACAAGCGGCTATTCTAGCGTCTTCGGAGTGCCTCTGGCTTTTTTGGGGTTGATATGGTCCGCAGTTCTGCTGTTCATATTCTTCAGGCGAGATGAGTTAAGCTCGTTCCTGGCTCCAATATGGTATATGCTCGGCATACTGGCTGTAGCGTATTCGTTCAGTGCACAATACCTGATAGGGAAGATATGCATATACTGCACAACGCTTGATGCTTCCATAATAATATTGGTGTTGCTTGGGCTATTTGTATTGAAACTGCACAATAAGAAATAGGTTGTTCTGTGGCCGAAAAACGAAAAAAGCATTTTTATATAAGAGACCCAGTATCCGGAGACTTGCAGATTGACAATGCTGTTGCAAAAATAATAGAGGCGCCGGAATTTCAGAGGCTCAGATACGTCAAACAGCTGGGATTTTCTTACCTTGTATTCCCCGGAGCGCACCACACAAGGTTTGAGCATTCGCTCGGGACATGGAACGTGACCAAAGACATTTCCTCAAGAGTCTTGGATTCCGAGGACAAAGAGCTTTGCGTTGCGGGGCTGCTGCACGATATAGGGCACATGCCGTTGTCCCACGAATCGGAAAGGCCGCTCTACCCATACATAAAGATGATGCATGAAGATTTGGGAAAACGCATATTGGAGGAGAGCAGCATGCTTGATTCCGTAGGAGATTACGGCATGTCAAAAAAGAAGATATTGCGTTATTTTAGCGGGTTGGGGAGGGGCAAGATAGTAACCGGACCACTTGGAAGCGACAGGGTGGATTACCTTATGCGCGATGCGTACTACACCGGAGTTGCATACGGGATGATAGATTATTACAGGATAAGGAATCTTCTTACGCTTTACATAGACGAACCGGCTGCTTACGCTAGCGGCGTAGACGCTATCGAATCGTTTTTCATAGCAAGATATTATATGTATTCTTCGGTGTATCTGCACCATGCAGTCCTTACTGCCAACGCGATGTACAGAAAAGCGCTAAATATTGCTTTGGATTCTGGAGATTTGGACCCTTATGCATTCATGTACCGCAATGACCAGGAAGCGATGACAGAACTGGAAGGAATAGGAGGCTCGGCCAAGATAGTAGGAAAGATCCTCAATAGAAAACTGTTTAAGAGAGCTTATTACAACCCAAACTTCCACGGCGATATTACAGAGGAAGAGCTGGGGGAGATAGCCCAGAAGGCAGGCCTTGACGAAACAGAATACGTTGCTGAAATACACCACATGAAGGGCAATGAGGACAGAATAAAGGTCTTGTCCAAGGACAAAAAGGATCTCGGGAGCTTAGATGACATCTCAGACATATTCAAAATATTGAAGGAAGTATTGCAGAAGCGCAGGATTGCGATAGTTGCATGCGACCATAAGCATTCCAAGAAGCTTGGGGCCATGATAGAAAAAGCTTTATAATATGTAAACAAAAAGAAGATGCGTCATTTGTGGGCCCATAGCTCAGTTTGGTAGAGCGGCTGGCTCTTAACCAGTAGGTCGAGGGTCCAAATCCCTCTGGGCCCGCTTATTATTTCGTTTGCAAGCCTTGGCTAAGGTGCATAGTCGGGTCTTCCTTGGCCATTATCGTGAATTTCTGGCCCATGAAACCTGACGTGTCAGTTATTACGATCCTGCTTGGGATAAGGAACAGCCTTGGGTCGATATCCCCACTTTCTTTCATGATAGTGTATTTTATCTCGCTGCCGTATGATTTTGAATCCAGAATTTCAAGCATTGATATGGGGTTTTTTACTACGTATGGGCCTAGCTGGATGTTATCCCTTTCTATGTTAGCTTCAACTCTGAAGATTTTGCCAAACATTCTTTCGTCCGAGCAGAACCCTACTTTGACCCCGTTTACGAATCCCCTGTTCCCGTATATCGGAATCTCTGCAAGGCTTCTGTCAAGCTTTCTGATGAGTGATTTTACCGAAGAGCCGTCTTCGGAAAGATAGAATTCAACCTTTTCGTCTATGTCCATTTTTATCTGGACCGCACTTTTTATGTACGTGGTCGTCCAATCACAAGATTACTAATGAACGTCAGGTATAAAAGTTTTTTGTACTGCTACGGCTGCATCCAGTCTATCTCATAATATTCGTATTCGCTGCTTGGCAGTTCTATCTTTTTAACCCTGTAGTAGGTCACTGCAGTCTCCCTGTCTGCTATTGCTATTATCAGCTCCATGTGTTCGCTGTTTGCCTCGTTTATCATAGCCGAAAGCTCGCTTCCGCCTATGTATTCGTTCTCTCCTAGCGAAAGCATGCCGAAGTGCGGGGCGTCCTTTCCTGGGATCTCTATCCCGTCATGCTTTCTGTGATAGAGTATAAAATCCATATTTACCTTTTTCTGCCTCGTTTTCCCAGGTATTCCCAATATGAATGTTTTCTTTACCGAGTGTGCCACCCTTATAACTCTTGCCCATTCTGAGGTCAGGAGTTTAGAGTCCCTTGGAAATACGTGCAGCACGTGCTTTGAATGCACCCACGATGGATCGTCCTTTATTGGCTTTGCGCCGGGAAAATATACTCTGAAATGCGTGCCAAACTTGAATCCAGACTTTATCACATAACCCTTGGACCTCCAATCTTTGTAAACCTCGTAGAGCTTTTGGGCATCGGGCCTTATTTTTGAGGCTATCCGCAATATTTCATTAAACGAGTACCCTTCTATTTTCAGCGAGCCTGACTCGACAAGAAACAGCGTCTCATAAAGGTCGAACTTGTTAAGCGTGCCGTGGTTGCTTAGCTTATAAGTACCGTACTGACCGAACCAGTATTGTTCGTATATCTGCTTGCCTGTCTCTGGATCATCGACAACCGATGTTAGATCATCCTCGAAAAACACACCATCCATAGAGTATTTTGATATGCTTATCGAAGAAGATGGATACCTTTTGATCTGCATTTGCGCGTTCTTTGTGGCCACATGCTCCTCCTTCGGGCTTCGAATCATCAGTCCGCGATCACGCCAATCCTTGTACGTGAAATATCTGGCCATAAACTTCTTATTTTTTGAAAAGTATGAAGCAAGGCCGTTGAACGTTATCTCTTCACCAGAATCGGATGACTTGCATACTGCCTTCCTGACATCCAATACGTAGAGGGCCTCTTCCGGTTCCAGCTTCAGCATCCCGCCAACCATTGTACCTATGTTCCCGGACCGCAGCGTATCTATTGTTGACTGGTCCTTGCAGTATATCGCTTTCTTGTGATTGTCGTAAATTATTTCCAATGCCAAGTTCACACCATGCTTATACGTTTGAGATATTCTGTTTCTATTTCGCTGAGTTTTGCAGGCATTATGAGGGTAGCCATTTTATAATCAGCATCCGTGTCAATATTCCCTATTTTTTTAAACATGATCCTTTGGTTTTCCGTGCCAACGTCGCACAGCGCCATTATCTCCTTGTTTTTGCTGAATATGCCGAGCTTGTAATGCTCTTCAGCCTTTGACATTATGGCTATTGCTTCCTCAATCCTTATAGACATGCCCTTTTCATTGTCGTAGTCGAGCAGGATCAAGCTGTGCCTGTTGCCAGAAATGTTTGCAGATACGGTTTCATAGAAGGAAACGGGCTTGTAGTGCTCCGACCATCTCGGCACAGTGCAAGTAGAGCCGAATCTGTAGAAATCCAGGCCGCTCTCTGCTATAGCTACCGAAAATATGCTTGTTGAGTGTATCACTTTGAAGTCAACTCCCCCTTTCGCCGCTTCCACTAGTATAGTCTTGTGCGTTGTTGCGAGCATCGGGTCTCCGTTTGTTATTATCGAAACGTTCTTTGTTTTCGCTTCTGAGATTATTTTTGGTATTCCCTCTTCGAGTTCACTCCTTCCGACGCTGCGCATTTCTGTTTTTGATATGGAACCAATAAATTCCAACTTTTTTGAATCCACGAATGCAGTGTACCTGTCAAGAATAAGAACTTCGGAATCCTTTATTGCTTCGATTCCAGCCCTTGTTATGTCTCGTTCCCCAACTCCAAGCCCTATTAGATAAAGCATATTACCACTATATTGACCAATATTTTTTATTCTTTATGAATTGCTTCTGTGCTTCTATCAAATCTATGTAAAATAGCTTGTCCTCGCGTCTCAGCATCATCAGTGCCCTTGCCGCTGCGCGCGGGCCGATGCCATATGTTGCGAGAGCCGCTGCAGCCTTCCACCCATATGCGGAGAACAGGTCTGCTTCGGCCATCGTTTCGTCAAGCTTTTTCTTTTCGGACCTTTCAAGCTTTATCCCTCTCTTCCTTTTGTCCACTATTGATTTGAGATCGTCTTTGTACACTACAATCATCGGGCTCGAGCAGTTTGGACACGCTATTTTTTGCTTTTCCTTTAGGTCAGATATTTTTTCAGTAAAATAGAAACCGCAGTACGTGCACAGCAGCTTTATGTTTTTGGACGTAGTGTATTCCACAAACGAATTGAGCAGTTCGTTGCTGGGAGTTAGCGGCATTATGAGCTCCTTGGTGTAGTACGCCGAATCCATTATTGCCTTGGTCATTTTGCTTATGGTATCGACTTCGAAGAGGCGAGGCCGCAGCGTATTTTTCCTAAGAGACCTCATGAATGAAGAGAGGCCTTCGATGTCGAAGTAGTTTTGCATCAGCTCCCTCCTTGCCTCCCTGTATACCGGACTGTCCCTGAAAACAGATATCAGTCTGCGCGTGAGTGATTTTGAAACCTTCGCTTCCCTGTCTATTATTCCGAACATTTTTGCCACGTAGACAAAATGATACGAAAAAATTTCTGATTTCTCCAGAAATCCATCTATTGTTTCGGCTATAGAATCCGGATTTATCGAGCGCAAGAGCTCTTCGATGTCAACCTTCTGGTTCAGCTCCATGAATATCATGTAAGGCGATGAGCGTATGTTTATGCTCCTGCCGAAGCGTATGCTCAACAAATGACCCATTATCCTAGATAGGGCTTCATTCCCAAGTGTGCCCAAGAACGTGTAAATCGCTATGTATTCTGGATGCTTTTCTATGATGAATGACTGACTGTTCAGGGAATATTCTGAGCATTCAACGGAAAATTCGTGTATCTTCTTTTTCGACGAGTCGTCGTTTACGCCGTAGCTGCTTATCGAAGAAGGATTGTTCAGTATTGAAGACACGCGCGTAGCAACCTCTCTGCTTACTGGTATGTCCTCTCCAGACCAGTCCGGAACTGCGCCCTCTATGTCTGTTGAAGGCTCCGCGTATATTATGTCGTCCTCTATGCTTATGACTTTCCAAGGCAGGCCTTTTGTTATAAATATCATGCCTTCTTCTAGCTTGCTCGCGACAAACCTTTCGTCTAGGCTTGATATTATTTTGCTTGTCGCTATGTTCTTTACCATGAAACGCTTCGTGTCCGGTATTACGCTAAGGTGTTCGTAATAGTACATCCTTGTTGACTTGCCCGCACTTATCGTGTTGCCATCAAAGCCCAGCAGGCGCTGCTTGGACATGAATGTTAAGAGATAGGATAATTCATCCTTTGTCATGCCTCCATATATATAGGACTTGTTTATCATCTCAAGCAGGTTTTCAAACCTGATAGCACCCTTGTCCAATGCTATTCCGCATACCTGGTTGGCAAGTACATCTAGGGAACCGAATTGACACGAATAATTTTCTATTGTGTTGTCTGCTGCATTCATTGCTACTGCCGTGGATTCTATGGCATCCATTACGCCAGTGGCCAATATTTTGCCGACTGGCTTGCCGTGTGACGTGTGGCCGCTCCTTCCAACTCGCTGTATCAACCTCAGGGCTTGTCTAGGCGATCCGTATTGTATTACCTTGTTTATTGTTCCGATGTCTATGCCAAGTTCGAGCGAGCTTGTCGCCAGAAGCCCCTTTATCTCGCCGTTCTTGAAATCCGATTCCATCTTTATTCGCTCGGATTTCTCTATGGAGCTATGGTGTACGCCTATGCCGCCGAAAGGCTTTATTTTCTGCATATATGTTAGCCTATTCCCTAGCGCTTCGACTATCTGTCTGGTGTTTGCGAATATCAGGGTAGATGTTCCAGACTTTATCTCCTCTGATATTACCTCCAACCTTGCAGCAGATGCCGCGTCAAGGCCGAATTTTTCCATTATGTCCTTGTTTGGATGCTTTATCTGATCTGGAAAAAGCACTTTTATTTCCGTCTTCTTAGATTCCTCCGAGTTTATTACCTTGCACTGCCTGGAACCACACAAGAATTTGGATATTGTTTCTGTATTGCCTACAGTGGCGCTGAGCCCTACGCGTATGAACCCGGGTGAAAGCTCCTCGAGCCTTTCCAATGCGAGCGAGAGCTGGGCGCCTCGCTTGTTGTAATAGAGCTCGTGTATTTCATCAACAATCACATATTTCAGGTTCTTCAGAGTTGGGCCAAGGTATTTAGTGGGAAGTATGCTTTGCAGCGTTTCTGGAGTGGTAATCATTATTGTAGGCGGTTTCCTTGTCTGTTTTGACTTTTCACTAATGCTCGTGTCTCCGTGCCTTACCCCCATTGATACTCCGAATTCCTTGCATAAGCTTTCAAGCCTCAGCAGCATGTCCCTGTTAAGGGCGCGCAGTGGCGTTATGTAGAGCAACGCTATTCCTGCTTCTACATGATTTTTGACGATATCGCTGAGCATGGGAAGAAATGCTGCCTCCGTCTTTCCCGAACCCGTGGGAGCCACTATCAGAGCATTGGATTTTCCCTCTATTACAGGAAATGCGAGCTTCTGTATTTTTGTGAACGACTCGTGGCTTTTTAGGAAATAGGAGTATACGTCCATTTGTTCTTACCTTTTTTTCTTGCGTCTAAACTGCAAGTAGAACCAGAATGTCGCAACCGCAATCGTTACCAATGCTATCGCAATTATTATTGCTGGCGTAACCATCTTCACCCTAACACCATTTGAATATGAAGATGAAAACTTCGAGCTGAAACCGGAATATTCTATTTCTCCAGATACATTTCCATATGGGACTCCGGTAAATGTTATGGTGCCGTTGGAGTTCAGACGTTTTTGCAAAACAGTGCCATTTTGGAAGCGCGCCTCAACCGTGCCGCTTATAGGAGCCCCAAAGATGTTACTGGCGTATACAGTAACGTTATACACAGGCAATAAAATATCTATGCTTCCGGGGGCCAAAACGCTTATTGAGCTGGTTTCTGGTGTGACGTTAACTCCGTCTATCTCGAAAGGCCCGATTGTGTCGTGACCTTCTAGCATGAATAAAGTAAGGTTTACGAATGGTTTGCCGTCGAAATAGAACAACGAAGGCTTAATAGTGCTTCCGCTTTCGGATTTCGTGATTATAGTTTCCTTAAATGCCGTTCCGAATATTGCAGTCAGGTTGACGCTCCTATTTGCCATTATTTGTATAGTGCTGTTGTCCGATATGTTGCTCCATGAAACGAATACTTTTTTTACAGTTGCGTTTATCTGCTGCGAAGTTTTTGACACTGATAGGCGTGCAGTCGCATTTGAATCATACCAGCCGGAACCGGTTACGTTGCCGTATGGCGTCGTACCGCTTATTAGATATTGCTTTTTCCATATTGCCTCTGCATTTAATGGACCAGTTACCTTAATACTCATTTTTGGCTCTGTACTTATATTACCAAAACCGTAGAAATGGTATCGTACCCCCGGACCGGTGCTTATATTCAGTGTCGATATACTTATTGTAGCGAGTGTTCCGTTCGTATACCAGCCGGAACCGGTTACGTTCCCGAAAGCGCTCGATACATTTACCAAATATTGCGTCTGCCACTCTGCTGTTTCAGTAATGTTGGAAGAGATGATTATTTTGGTGCTGTTCGAAATCCCAGTATACGAACCAATTCCAGTGCCTTGCCATCCTATGAAGTGCTCCCTTGTGCTGTTGCTCAAATAGATGTATTCAGGTTCTGAAAGATTGAAACTAGCATATGGGGAATACTGAGCTGTGCCTCTGTGCCCGTAGTTGGAGCTTACTTTGAGATAGTAGCCGTATGACCACAAAGTGGTAAAATTTATAGGAGTAGGAAGACCGGAACCTACTTTGAATACGTTTACATATGGTGCAACCTCTTCCACCCCGTAGCTATTCCTGAGGTTTTGCAGGCTTCCGGTGCCATAGCCTATGTATGAATAGCCAGTAGAAACCTTTTCGGCTATGCCATTTTTATATACAGTAAAGTTGGAAAATTTTACCGGTTCCATGTATGTGTCGTTGTTGTTGGCATTGGCGTATTCTCCGAATACCGTTGGAACATTCTGCCCAGAATTTGATGTGCCCAGGTTCACTGTGCCTATAAGTTCGGCGTTGAGATATATGTTCCACTCGCCATTAGAATATTTGAACGAATATGCATTAAAGGTTCCGTTAAGTCCTACGCTGTCGTTAGGCCCTACAGATCCGTAAAAGTTATTGGAATTGTCTCCCTGCGGAAAATATTCCCAAAACCATGATGGCTCACCTTTTTTGACTATGACTTTTCCAGTACACTTTGCATTTGGGGAACAGTTTGTGGGATAATATCCGCTTTGGTTTGGTATCTCGTACCCCACCTGTATGAAAGCCCCGTTGCTGAGTATCTCTCCAACCCAAAAGCCGAATGAACCGTATGTGATATTTTGTGGATATACTGTTTCTATGTTTATTGAAGCGCCGTTGTTGTAAGAATAATTTTGGGATGACCTTACGCCGCTTTGAAACCAGTACTGAGCATTTGCTGTTCCCAATAGCAGCAATATCGAAAGCATCACTACAGATAATAAGATTTCAAACCCTCTCATAATCAATACCTATCTCGTTCAATCCGGATATTAAAGGATTTCTTTCCTTTGCCGAAAGGCTTTTCCATTCTATAACTGCAATTTCTGGCTTAGGGCTCGACATTTCAAATGCTTGGTTTAACATTTCCACCTCTGTTGAGTAGTATCTTGGCATTATGTGCGCAAACGCATAGCCCTTTTCAAGTGCGAGCTTGGTAAACTTGGCTGCATAATGGTTTCCACCTATGCCTACGACTATGCGATTGGAGCTGTTGCCCATATCCAATGAATTTATTATTGATTTTGCAAGAAGCCCTGCCATGCGAGGGCTGCCTACCACGTCAGCATTGCCACCTACCTCTGCAAAAAATGATCTTTTATATGTATGCGGGCCGTGGTGTGTTGCCTCGTATGTGACCTCTACCGCATCGACGTTTATCTTTGACATCTGTATCAGCGTATTAAGCATTTCTATTGGAGAAGCCATGCTGAGCTTGTTTGGGATTCCGCCGAGCTCTGCCTTTGATGACCAGTTGCCTTCAGAATGGACCGTGAACGAGCCTATGCTTTTGCTACTTGAATGCTTGCTCATGAATACAGCGGGTTCGGATATGGATTCGGGAAGAGTAGCGTTTATCAGTTCTGCTTGCACTTTTACCAATTCAAACGGCATTTCCTGGTTTTCGTATTCGTGAACCATACAGGCATGCGAATTTCTTGAGACCGGGTCGATATCGTTATATATTATTGAAACCATAACTTACACAGATAATAATAATTGGTTCGTTTATTTAGCGTTTTTGATATGATTGCATGGGAAGGAAGTTTGCAAGGAGCATTGAGGATTTCACATGCTATAATTGCGGTTTTGAGATAAAAGGCAACGGGTATACTGATCATTGCCCGAAGTGCCTGTACGGATTGCACGTAGACATAAATCCTGGTGACAGGGAATGCGAATGCCTGGGAAAAATGAAGCCCATAGGCGCAATATCTGACAGATACGGAACTTTCACCATAAGCTATGTTTGCCTCAAATGCGGGATGAGAAAGAGAGTAAAGGCCTCGCCCAAGGATTCCGCAGAAGCTCTTGAGGCTTTGAGCTCTGGAAGCTAGGATTTTTACAGCAAGCAAAACATATTTAGCATTGGCAAAGTAAATCAATATTAGGTAGAGGTAATGCTTTACAACTACATAGCATTGGTTCTTTTCGTCCTTTTAGGCATATTCATACCGGTATCGTTCCTAATGACGGCGAAGATCCTTGGAAGAAAATACCGGCCGAACGATGTAAAAGATGCACCCTATGAAAGCGGAGAAAAGGTAGTTGGAAGCAGCAAGGACATAGACAGCGAATACTTCCCGTTCATAATGCTTTTCCTCCCTTTCGAAGTCGTAGCAATTCTGGCACTTGTATGGTCTTATGCTTCCGGAATAATGAGCAGATATTCCGGGCTTTATATTGTTCTTTTGCTCGTTTTTGCAACTGTTTTCTCTTTGATAGGGTACAGGGTAATAGGTGATGATAATGGAGAATGATGCGCCGTACAGCGAGCAGGAATTCGAAAATGCAGAGCAGGAGATGAACGAGCTCCTGCAGAATAGCTTAAAGGGGAAAGAAGTCCCTATAAACGCTATGTTTTTGAAGCTTGGAGATTTTGTAAAGGCGCGTGCTGCAGGGTTAGTAAAATGGAGCATGGAAAAATCGCTTTGGCCTCTGCAGTTCGGTCTGGCGTGCTGCGCAATGGAGCTTATGGATTTCGGAGCTGTAAGGATAGATGCAGAGAGGAAAGGTTACCTGCTTTTCAGAGGAACGCCAAGACAGTGTGATGTGATGATAGTTGCTGGTTGGGTAACCAAATCGATGGTTCCAAGGGTAAAAAGGCTTTATGAACAGATGTCTGAGCCAAGATACGTGATAGCGTACGGAGAATGTGCAACTTCAGGCGGCCCTTGGTGGGAAAGCTATAATATAATAAAAGGCATAGACCAGGTTTTGCCAGTGGACGTTTATGCCATAGGCTGCCCCCCAAAGCCCGAAAACCTTTTCGGAGCGCTTATGCGCCTTCAAGACAAGATAGGTGGAAAAATTGACGGAGATACAGAAAGAAGCATTACTGACGACCCTAGAAGATATGAAAAGGAAGGGGTTTGATTACCTAAAGGGAATAACTGCGGTCGACTACAAGGACCATTTGGAGGTAGTGTATATAGTGTACAATACAGAGCAAAAGAAGCAGGAGGTTCTCAACGTGAACCTTAAGGATGACGAATCCTTGCACACCGTGATAATGCTTTACAGGTCTGCCGATTGGCTTGAAAGGGAGTTGTCGGAGATGTTCGGAATAAAGATAATCGGAAGAGATGCGCCTCGCTTGCTTCTGGAGAAATGGAACGGGACAGAGGCCCCATTGAGAAAAAGCTTTGTGTGGGGAAACGAAGATTACAAGAGGCAGCAAAAATGAGCATAATGAGAATAAATGTTGGGCCCATACACCCAAGCACACACGGCGTGCTTAGGCTTGTGGTAGACGTTGACGGAGATACAGTAGTTGGCGTCAACACCCATATAGGGTTTTTGCACAGAGGAGTCGAAAAGCTGATGGAAACCAGGATGTACATGCAGAACCCATCTTACACTGAAAAAATGGATTACGTTGCTCCGTTGGCATGGGATGACCTTTACGTTCATGCAGTAGAAATAGCGCAGGGGAAGGAAGTTAAGGAAGCTGCACAGTATGCGAGAGTTATACTTGACGAATTCCAGCGCATAGCAAGCCACCTGCTATGGCTCGGCACTTTTTGCAATGACTTAGGCCAAATGTTCACGCTTTTCATGTGGACATTTAGGGAAAGGGCAGAAGTAATAAAATTCCTCGAAGATATAGCAGGAAGCAGGATGTTTTATGTTAACATAAGGGTTGGCGGGCTTTGGAAACCGCTGCCAAAGGATTTCAAGGAAAGGGCTTACAGGCTGGCAGACTATATAGAAGAGCATATTAGCCAGTACCCTGACGTGCTGGACAAGAACCCTATTTTCAGCGAGAGGACTAAGGACATAGGAAAGCTGAAGCTCGAAGACGCAATAAACATGGGAGCTTCTGGACCCACATTGCGCGCGTCTGGACTTGAATACGACGTCAGAAAAACAATGCCATACTATGTATACGAAAAGTTTAAGTTTGTCGTGCCTACAAGGAGCGAAGGAGATGCTTATGCTAGATACAAAGTGAGATTTGAGGAGATGAAGCAGAGTTTATCAATAATAAGGCAGGCGCTCGATAATTTCCCTTCGAACGAAGACGTGGTAGGCATGCCGATAAAGCTGATAGGCCCGCAGGCCAACCCCCAGCCGGTGCTGCTAAGCCATGAGCTTCCGAGAGGAGAGGGGATAATATATATGGTTCCAGACAAGCAGAAACCATACAGGATATACATGAGGTCGCCGACATATATGAACCTCTCATTGCTCTCCCACCTTGCCAAAGGGCACAAGTTCGCGGATATCTTTTCCATACTGGGAAGCCTGGATGTAATAATGGCTGAAATAGACAAATAGCCTGGTCCTGTTACAAAATCATAAAAGCTTTATTTGCCATATTTCAATGAAAACTTGCGATTTATGATTAAGTGGTTACAATGGAAGAAAACAATTTGGAGAAACTGACGCTGGATTACCAAAAGGTTGAAGAGCAGCTTCAGGCGCTTTCTATGCAGAAGGAACAATTCACCGCACAGAGGGACGAACTGAACAATGCAAAGGAACAGATAGAAAGCGCGACTGGAAAGATATACTCTTCTGTTGGTGGTGTGATAATAGAGGCAACAAAAGAAGGCGCGCTTGAAGACATAAACGAAAAGAGCGAGCTGACAGACATGCGCCTCACCATGCTGAAAAA
>JAMCSF010000008.1 GCA_023380795.1 Candidatus Martarchaeota archaeon
ACGAGAAGGCCTGGAGGAAAGCGCGGAAGGCGTGTATGAGCGTTACGCTTATAGCCCTTGCCAGCCAAATAGAAAATGATTTGAATGACAGAACCTATTTCAACATCTGAAGTAGTATTTCCAGGGGACAGGCTCTCCACTGAAGAGGAGTTCCTGCCCGCAAGAAACGTGTATGTTGAAAACGGAATCGTATACTCTGCCGTTTTTGGCAAGGCAGCCACTGAAGAGGGCAAGATGCTGGTAAACAGCGCCACGAGGGACATAAGGCGCATGAAGCGCGGCATGTTTGTGCTGGGCAGGGTGGTCGGAGTACTCAAGAGCGTAATATTCGTAGAGATTGAAAACTTTTCAATAGGCAGCATGGAGTTCATCGCAGGCAAGGATGGAAAAGTAGTCCTGATGGCACCGAGGAGGCCTCCGATGAGGGGAGGAATGCACGAAAGGCACGACAGGGGCAGGGACGAACCGAAGCCTGCAGAAATGGGAGACGTGGTTCTCGCCAAGATAATAATGGAAGACAGCGAAATATTCACGCTCAGCCTCAGGGATCCTGAAGCTGGAGTAGTATACTCGCTCTGCGACGAATGCGGAGAGAAGCTTCAGCTCGACAAGCATGGAGAGGGATTGTACTGCAGCTCATGCAAGAGGACCGTGAGGCCGAAAGTGAGCACGCTTTACGACAACTCCAAAGCCATAGAGGAGCTGCTGATGCGCAACGGGCAGAGCAACGAGGAATGATGGTGTTAATATGGATGAGATAAACGTCATAAAAAACGAAAGCAAGGAGCTCATACTGGAATTTGAAGACGGTGACACTACCATACCTGATATGATAGCTGCGGAGCTTTCAGGAAATGACGACGTTGTATTCACAGGAGTAACAAAGGACCATCCTGAAACAGGAAAGCCCCAGCTTATAATAAAGACGGGAAAGAAGAAAGCCGCTGAAACGCTTGAGAAGGTCCTCGAATCCCTTGATGAAAAGATAACAGAGATAAAGAAGGGCATAAACGCCAAGCAGTGAATCCCGGAAAGCGATAAATCTTTTTCTTTGCCTATTCCTGAATATGAAGGAAGGCGCGCGGTTCCTTGCGGTTGCCAGCGGGCCGCTTTACGAAAGAAAAAAGAGCACTACTTTACTTGTTGGAGTAATAGGGAGAAAGGGAGTAATTGAGGGAATCCTTTCCGGCAGGGTGGATATTGACGGCACCGATGCGACATCAAAAATAATCAAAATGGTGCACAAGTCCCGCTTCGAAGAGCAGATAAAAGCGATTGCAATCAATGGAATAGCGATAGCAGGACTGAATGTTGTAGACGTAAAAGAAATAGAGCGTCGCACGGGAATTTCGGTCATAGTGCTGACGAGAAAGAAGCCGGATTTCAAAGCCTTGGCGAAAGCGCTCAAGAGCTCCGAAAAGGGCTATGGCGATCCTGCAAAGGATAAGATTGCAATGATAAAGGAGCTCAATTTGGAAAGGCCCTTCAGGAAATCCGAAGGGTTTTACATTCAGGCTGGGGAGATCGATTATGAAGGCAAAGCATCAACGGCATTCGAGCTGCTGAGGCTGGCCCACATGATTGCAAACGGGGTCAGCACAGGCATTTCCAAGGGAAGGATATAGCAAAGCTCGGGAAACAGCACAGGGATAGTTTGCATTGGCTTGTGCCATGGCAAAGTTTGCACAAAAGCCTTAAATACGGGAAAGCGCGCTTCTTTCTTTGATAGAATGAAAACCGTGGCTTCAGGGCGGAATTGTCTCTTTGGACAAGCACTCGTTTTTAGCTAGAAGCCTGCACACCGGTTTTGTTGCCATCGAATTTGCATCGCTTAGCCTTTGCTATTTTTCACGTAGTCACGCTTGCCATGAGGTGAGAATATGGAGTATGAAAAACAAAAAATAGACGAAGGAATTGAGAAACGGGGCTTGCCAAAGCCCCTGCACAGAATGTCGGAAAAGGAGAGGCTTGAACGCAGGGCAAGGATACGGATAGGGTCTGAAATACTGGCTTATGCCGAAGGCTTTATGAGAAGGGAGGGCTTTGTGCAGATGCTGCCGGTGCTGCTGTCGCCGATAACGGATCCCCTCTGGCCAGACCCTGCGGCTGGGATATACAAAAGGCTTGAAGTAGACATCTATGGAACGACAGTAAGGACAATGCACAGCATGATAGTCCACAAGCTCGTAGGCACGTCGATGCTGCTTGACAGGTTTTTCGTAGTGTCGCCAAACATAAGGCTTGAGAAGCCCGAGAGAGCTTCCACTGGCAGGCACCTGTTCGAGTTCTCGCAGATGGATTTCGAAGCGAGCGGAGCTTCTTCGGCTGAGATACGCTCCCTTATAGAGAGGATGCTGCACGGTTTGGCAGGGCATGTTGGAAGTTCCATGAAGGATGAGTTTTCAGCCATAGGGGCTGAAGTGCCAAGATTCAAGATCCCGTTCAGCGTGTACGAGAGGGAAGAGCTGGAAAAGGAGTACGGCAAGGATTGGGAAGACGAGCTGCCAAAACACATAAGCGAGCCTGCATGGATAGTTGACCTGCCCAGAGAGTTCTATGACTTCGAAGATCCGGAAACGCACAGGTGGGACAACTTCGACCTTTATCTGCCGAAGAGGGGCGAGCTCGTGACAGGCGCACTCAGGGAATTTGAATACGAAAAGATGCTATCGAAAATGGAGGGCGCAGGAGTCAAGAAGGAGCTTTACTCTTTGCTTTTGGAACTTGCAAAGGATGGAAGGATAAGGCAAAGTGCCGGCGCGGGCATAGGAATGGAGAGGCTCATCGCGTGGTTCACTGATGCACCGCATGTCGGCGACGTTCAGGCGTTTCCGAAAGTTCCAGGAGTCGTATACGAGCTTTGATTTGTGTAGGGCATTTTGCCCTTCCTTTTCAGTCCCAGCGCGTTTCGTATACGTAATCGTCTAGAAGCTTCGCGGCTTCCTGCTTGAAATATTTTTTGGACATTTCGTTTTTCTCCGATGAGCTTTCTGCTATCTTCGTTTCGTGGCTGTCAGACCTTAGAAGTGCTTCCAGCTTTAATTCGCTCAGAGCTTTAGACATTTGAGATTCGCTTTCGAAGTATACTGCAATAACAGATTCGTAGGTTCCTAAATTATGCTTTGATTTCCTGGCAACCAATTCGCCGCCGAAACCTTCAAGCTTTTTTTCAATTGTGGCGCCTGCAGAATCTAGGCCTTCTCGAGTGCCAGATTTTATTTTTACGAATATTGCTTTTTCTGAATAGTCAGATTTTTTGGTTATGCTTTCCATAGAAACACACCGAGTAATTTTCTTGGTTTTATATTTATATGATGCATCCTGATTCGTCAATCGGCGTATGTGGCTGGAAAAAGCATTTAAGCCTTACGTTGCACGCGCTGAAGTAAGCTGCATATCTGCAGAGGATGCACTTATAATAAGGTATAAATACTTTATCCCTAAAAACAATAGTGCTTGTTGTGGTTATTTTGGACCACTATTTGTTCCGATGCAATTTTGCATGCTTAATATGAAAATTCCTGTTTGGAATTGGATGCAGTCTTGAGGAGTGCAATAAGGTACCGACAATTGCGATAAATATGGCCGTTCCAGACATCGATTCCAGTCGATGCTGCTGGAGGGCACTGCTATCAGATTTCGACAGCCATGCAAGTTCGCTC
>JAMCSF010000009.1:0-10658 GCA_023380795.1 Candidatus Martarchaeota archaeon
AACTACTTTTGGACGGATAAAAGCGCCTCGATCGGCAACAGCGTCGCAATGCTTCTGATCGTTTTTGGGCTTATGCTGGAGATGCTTGTGCTGCCGGCAGTGCTTACGACCATGACATTGATGTAAGGGCGTGACGCTCGGCTAGCACAACACGTATATACCTTTTTTAGCACCATTATGCTGATTAAATGGCTACAGTTGTGTTAGTCTCATGTGGAAAGAGAAAGCTGAACCATGCAGCTCCTGCTAAAGACTTATATATTGGCCCGCTTTTCAGGTTAAGCTGGAAATATGCCCAAACTTGCAACCCAGACAAAATCTTCATACTTTCAACAAAGCACCATCTTCTTAGCCCAGAAAGGGTGATTGAACCATACGACATGACGTTAAAACACATGAGCATAAAGAAGAGAAAGGAGTGGTCAATTGAAGTGTTAAAAGAACTTAGAAGCAAAACAGACATAAAAAAAGACAAATTTGTGCTTATCGCAGAAAAACCATATTTAGAATACATAGATTCCATTCATGCGGATAAGGAGGAGCCCCTGAAAGACTTACCATTTGAAAAATGTATTTCTAGACTGAAAGAGCTCACAAAGGCTAGAGAATGAATAGCATTGAAGAAAAATGGGAACTAATTCATCAAGCATTCTTATCTCTTGAAAGGCTCAAGTATCCTTTCAATCAAAACGCCACACCATTGAATGGAATCTATGTATTCTTTGAAAAGGGCGAACTATCGCACGGGCATGAAAGAATAGTAAGAGTTGGCACGCATACCGGAAAGGACCAGCTAAGATCAAGGCTGATGCAGCATCTTGTAAAGGAGAACAAGGATAGGAGCATATTCAGAAAGAACATTGGAAGGGCGTTGCTGAACAGGAACGGCAATGTCAAAATATTGAAGATGTGGAATAGGGATATGACTCCTAAGAGTGCAAGGGAGAATATGGCAAATTTTGATATTCCTGCGATAAAGAGAGTCGAGGAAAAAGTTTCTGAATACATGCGCATCCATTTCAGCTTTGCCACGATAGAAGTCAACGGCGAGGCAGATAGGCTCCTACTTGAATCAAGGCTCATCTCTACCATCTCCAGGTGCAAGGAGTGTAGCAAGCCCAGCCTAAAATGGCTTGGCAATTACTCTCCAATACCAAAAATACGGGGAAGCGGCCTTTGGCTCGTAAACGAACTTTACAAAGAGCCCTTTTCTGATTCCGAGTTGGAAGAGTTCTTAAACAAATACTTCCCCAAATGATCTTATACGTTATTTATTATTCTTTTTACATCGTTTGAATGAAATCTTGAGTGTATAATTGAGTACAACTATGAAACCTTGTAATACATATAATACATTTAATTAATACGTTTGGGATGCTGAAAGGGAACTTGCAAGGCATGCTGCAGTTTTTATGGATAGCTTTACATTGCCCAAAAGCAAGGCTCTAAATACCCACTTTTAGAGAATTTAAATAGATTTAGAAAAATAAATAAGAAGGGATTATAATGAAGACTGTTTTTTCACTTGTTTTCGTAATATTAGCAATAGCAATGCTAAGCATGACAAATATTAGCTTCGGAGCTGCCTTGACAGCAACTCCCAGCCCATTTTCGCTCAGCAACACCACCATTGATGTAGGCCAGATATCTATAGCAAACACATTGATTAGTGGGGGGATAGGCCCATACAATGGTAGTTATTCCTTTATGTCTAGCAACTCTGCAGGGAATAATTTAGTGAGTAATATAACAGTGGGCGCAAACCCACAAGACGTGGCATTCAGCCCTTCAGGTGCATTCGCATATGTGGCAGATGGTAACAATAACGAAGTAAGCGTGATTGATACTGCAACAAATACAGTAACAGATACGATCTCAGTAGGCTCTAGTCCCGAGGGTGTTGCATTCAGCCCTTCAGGTGCATTCGCATATGTGACAAATGAAGGCGGTACAGTCAGCGTGATTGATACTGCAACAAATACAGTAACAAATACGATCTCAGTAGGCTCTAATCCCGAGGGTGTTGCATTCAGCCCTTCAGGTGCATTCGCATATGTGGCAGATGGTAACAATAACGAAGTAAGCGTGATTGATACTGCAACAAATACAGTAACAGATACGATCTCAGTAGGTTCATACCCACGCGACGTTGCATTCAGCCCATCAGGCACGCTTGCATATGTGACCAACTACGGGAGCGGCACGGTCAACGTGATTGATACTGCAACAAATGAAACAACAGGTGCGATAACAGTGGGCGCAAACCCACGCGACGTTGCATTCAGCCCATCAGGCACGCTTGCATATGTGACAGATAGTAGCAATAACGAAGTAAGTGTGATTGATACTGCAACAAATACAGTAACAGATACGATCTCAGTAGGTTCATACCCCATAGGCGTGGCATTCAACCCTTCAGGCACATTTGCATATGTAGCCAACGACGGCATAGGCACGGTCAGCGTGATTGATACTGCAACAAATACAGTAACAAATACGATAACTGTGGGCCTTAGCCCGTACGACATTGCATTCAACCCTTCAGGCACATTTGCATATGTAACCCAATACGCAAGCGATATTAACAACATCAACGTAGTGGACACTGCAGAAACCTCGATGCAGCTCCTTCATTCAAGCAATGCACTCACCATGATCATAGATGCAGTGTCAAGCAATACCATTGCATTGACATTTAATGGAGTACAGTCGCAGTTCAGTACTGGCAGCAGCACAGTCTACGGTGCATGGACATTCTACGGATATGCACAGGACAGCACAACAGGGCTTGCAGGGATTACTGGACTGACAGGCACTAACACGATAACAACAAGTAACACTTTGACAATCAACCCTGCTCTTGCAATTTCACTTTCACCTTCAAGCAACACTCTCGATGCAAAACAGCAGCTGCCTCTTACTGCAACTGTATCTGGAGGCACTCCTTCATTTACATTGTCATACACAACTTCCAATTCAATCTGCGGCTCCCTAAGTTCAACGTCAAATACCTTAAGTGATGATGGCGCAAACACGATTGTGTTCACTGCCAACAGCGCGCTGACAGGCAGCTGTGCAACAACCATAACTGCTTCTGTGAAAGACAGCGCCACATCTCCAATCACAGAAACAGCATCTTCTTCATTGACTGTCAACCCTGTGCCTACAGCAACTTCGTTCACGCCAAGCAACACAGCCATTAATTCAGAACAGTATGTTACTTATAATGTAATAATTAATGGAGGCACATTGCCGATTACTGCGAATTTAGTGCTAGTCAGCAACTCCATACCAATCCAGATAAACGGCGCCAATGCAATTCCTGGAACTACTTATAATACAATTGTACTGAATGCAGGAAGCGCAGAGCCCAATACAATAACCTTCAATTCGCTTCAATTGAATACTCCAATCACATCCGGAGGCAATGTCACATTTACAGTCAATGCAGTAGACAGCGAAAGTACACCTGTTACTTTCAACTCTGTTGCAGACACGATAATTATAAATGCGGTTGTAGTTCCGCATCATTCCGGCAGCACAGGACCTCCGAAATATACATTCACACTTTCTGACAATATAAACTCGACGCTCACTTCTGCATATGGAGTTTATACGATATATGCGAGCAGCGGCAATATCTCTTATTACCAAAACCAATTGCCTGTAACTTTATCGCTACTCACACCATACTTAAATGTTAGCTGGGCATGCAATGTCTCTATAAGTGCTAACACATACACCTACCAGAATGATGTATACGGCTTAGGATTGGGAATTCCATGCGGCAAATACTACACGACATACACGCCCAACTTAGAGGTCATATACTCTTTATCCGCTCCGACAAAAATTAATGTGACAACTACCTCTACAACAACCATACTTCCTACGCCACCAACGCCTCCAGCGAACAAATCCAATAAATCAATTACTCTGAACGGCAGTATATCATCATCTTCACCGTTTAAGATAAACTTCACAAACATGCATGTGGTTGTGGTGCTTACCTCGCCATCACCGGTTCCGATGCTGGCATCTGCCAGCATAACCAACGAGACATCAATGGTGCTGCCTTCCATTGCTAACTATACACCCATAAGTAAGCTCAACGTCAACGTTACAACAATTGCGAACGTTTCTGTAGAGATTACATCGCTATATCCGTGCAGTGTTGGCTCTTCAATCATAAAGCCTTTCGAGCTTGTCAACGGGTCTTGGTCAGCAATAATTCCATTCTCGGTGAACACGAGCGCGTGCACGGTATCGTTCGTTGTACCAAAGGATCCGATAGTTGCTATTTTCCAGAAGATAGTGCCTACGACAACAGTTACCACGACAATCAACACTACAACTACAATTGTGCCTACGACAACGGCGCCGCAGACACAGGCGAACACTGCAGCGAGAGCAGTGGTGGTGATAGTAATAGTAATAATTCTGCTGGTACTCGCGTACTACTACATGTCTAAGGCAGGAAAGCACGGGCGCAGGTAACTGGCTGTTTTGTTTTTAGCCGGCGTTCTTGCTGGTTTCCGCCATATTTTATACCTAAGGATTTAAGTGGGCATTTTCTTTGCCTCTTTGCTAGAGAATAAGCGAGGGAGCATATATATTGCCGTCAAAGCATAGATTAAGCGGATCTGGCGGGATTTTCATAACTTTTAGGATTGATTAAATTTCCCAAAGTTTATTTTGAACCCGCAACCGCCCGGTCCGAAGCCGGATGCGCTGTCCAAGTTGCGCCACAGATCCTTAATATAAATTGTTGAATCGGATATATATTGCTTAGTGAAATACCAATTAGAAATTAGTGAGCTTTGTCTGCTTTATGCGTTCTAGCGTACTCCAGTGCAGCCTCACGTGCTGGAATAGGTCCCTGTTAGCCATGTGCTTCCTTACTGCGTCTATGGTTACCACATCTGACGGATAGCCCGACCCTATCTTCAACCTTAGTTTTTTCTCTATGCTTCGTATCTCCCTGTCTCGGGTTACCTTTGCTATTATGCTTGCTGCAGAAACTACGGGATACCTTGAATCTGCCTTGTGCTCGGCTATGACCTTCGTATATGGCTTGCCCTTTTCCAGCTTCATCTTGACATTGGCTATTTTGGTTCTCTTTGAGCTTGACATGTTGACCCTGATCCCGAATTTCTCGGCTATGACATCCGGAGAATCCAGATAAAGACAATTTATGTCCTCATCGAATTGATCAAAAAGGCGTGCGAAGTGAATTGCCTCAAGCTCATTTAAAGATATCTTGTTTTTCATAGCCTTATTTATTTCTTCTGCAGATATCATGTCGACTTTTACGGTTGACGCCAACTTATGCACAGTGCTAAAAAGAGCCTCCCTTCTTTTAGGAGATAGCAGTTTCGAATCTCTTACGCCGTACTCGGCGAATTTCTTTTCTGAGCCTTTCTTGACAGACACAAGCGATATGACAAGCGGGCCCAAAAGGGCGCCGCGACCTGCCTCGTCGCCTCCGCATATTATTATTTATACCACCTTATTGGAGAGGTCAGAGTACCTTCCTGTCAATAACTATATAGTCATTAACGGCTTGTATGGCGGCGTATGGCACCTTGAGCTGGCCGCTATCAACTTTAAGTTTGCTTGCGAAACCGCTGTCGTAGTTCGGTTCTATGAGGAACGCGTTTATTTTGCCGGTAACGGGGCTTACTTCCGCGTCGACAAATCTCCCAACGTCGAAACCGTCGCTAGTTATTACTTTCTTTCCAACCAGTTGCCTGCCTATTATAAACTTTACCATTTTTACACCTTTAGCAGTTATTTATTTGATATACAATTTATTAATAGCTTATGTTTTCTGCAAAATAACGGAATCAGGGCGAACTATTTAAAAATACTCTGTTGGTTATGCCGAATCTGCTTCTTTTTATGACATTTTTAGATTCAAGCTTCTTTAATATCCTGTGTACTTTCACTTTCGAATAGCCGCTCAGGGTCATAAGATCGGATTGCAGAATGGGATTTTTTGAATTTTTTAGTATTGTGATTATTGCCTTCTCATCGGCAGACAAAAAATTATTGATCATCTTGCTCTTTTCGTTTACAGACCTCAACCTACGCTTCTTTGCGGTGCGCGAAACAGCACTTTCATCATAAAGCTTCTGCATTGTTATGCCTGCAACTACCAGGAGTATGCCACCTAGAAGAGGTATTATAAAATTGAATGCAAACCTGATAACGCTTGTGTTTACATCGTTGAATGTGTGTATAGGTATGCCGCGCACCAGCGCAAGAAGCATGCTTATCCCAGCTATCAGCGATATAAGTATGAGTATGGATCCTATTGTCACTAAATACATGGAAAACGGCTTTATGTTCCTTTCGCTTATGTACAGCTTCATGCTCTCCATTAGGATTGAGATGAAAGAGATTTATTCTTTGCGCAAAACAATAGTATGGATAAAATGCTGGATGGCAATCTGATATTTAAGGAAAGGCAGGCGCGGATATTGGTGCTCCTCTTGGATAATTCAAAGGACTGGTATATCTCTACGCTGGCAAAGGAATCACAATCGACGTATGTACATGCATGCAATTTTTTGCTCTCTTGCGAATCGCTTGGAATTGTAGAGAGCAAAAGGCATGGAAGAATGAAATCCATAAAGCTCACTGACCGAGGGATGCAGATTGCAAGAATGGTAAGCGAAATAATAAGGCTTGCAACCATGCCTGCCCAACAGGAGCCCGAAACAAAGCCCGAACATTAGCTATATCTGTATTATAGGATGCAGTTGGGGCAGCCCTATGGCCTTAAGCGTATTTTCTGGCTCGGCATAGTAGTCGCGCACTATCTCGTTTATGCTCCTCATGTCGCGTTTGCCTATCTTATTGAGCTGCGCCAGCATCATGGCCCTGACGTTTTCCTCTGCAAGTATGTCTGGCGGAGGCACGCCTATGATGTTCGCCAGCGTGTCCCTGTAGGTAACGCTCGGAAGTATTGGCGATGCCTTATGGGTTTTATAATCGTATTTATACAGATCAGAAAGCAGTATCTGCGTTTCCATGCCGGCAAGCTCTGACATCTGTATAATGCGCCTGTGGGGAACGCCCTTCTCGTATACCTGCGACACCACTATAAGCGCATCTATAACGGGTATTATATCTTTAGGCACGTTCATAGGCGAATGCTGGAGCCTGTTTATTATATCCCTTGTAGACGATGCATGTATCGTGCCCATGGATATCTTCCCTATATTCATTGCGGTTATCATGTCGTTGGCTTCTTCTCCCCTAACCTCTCCTATTATTATCATGTCGGGGCGCATCCTGAGTGCGTTCTTCACCAATTCCACCATAGGCATGTCTTCGCTGGTCTCAAGGTTTACGGCATTCTGCTGCATGCTCGTATCCAATTCGTATGTTTCTTCTATCGTTACAACCCTTTGTTCAGGCCTTAGGAATGAAAACAGCGCATTCAACAGCGTGGTCTTCCCGGCAGCGGGCATTCCCCCTATCAGTATGTTGGCGGGCCTGACTTTTAGGCCATCCATGTAGAGCCATAGCCTTGCAGCTATGCTGTAATCGAGCGTGCCAGAATTTATAAGGTCTAAAACGCTTAGAGGGTTCTTCTTGAAATTTCTTATCGTTATATCGTATCCCATTGGCGAGTACACTATATTGGCCCTGCTTCCGCTTGGAACATGGACATCAAGTATGTTTCCATTTGCTGCTTCGTTTGTTGCATAAAGCTTCAGTTTCTTGACGAAACGGCTGAGCTCGTTTTTGTCGCTTATCTTTACGTCTAGCTGCCTCTGGCCGACTTTTGAGTCGTATACGAATATGCTGTTGGTATTGTTTATCATTATATCTTCTATCGTTTCATCAACCAGAAGATCTGTTATGGGGCTCATGTCGCCCATGTTGTCCGATATCTGGGCTATCTCGTCGCTGCTTATGTCGGCGCGTATGTTCTTTGCAGTTTCCGTTATCAACGCCGCACGCCTTTCAGGATTGGTTATGTTGACGAATTTACCGGTAAGCCTGTCTAGTATCTGCTCTTCTAAAGTATAAAGATCCTCATTCACAATGATCACCAAACAATAGATAATAGAATGGCAATCTATAAAATCATTGGTTATTGTGAATGGCATTTTTAATCTTGAGTGAGAAATATACGCATGGAGCAGCTGTTCAGGTTCTCTAAGAAGAGGCCGTACCAATCGGATATGGTGAATGATATATACGATGCTGTGAGCAGGGGCAACGATATACTCATAAATGCACCTACTGGAATAGGCAAGACGGACGCTTCGATTGGAGCTGTTTTGAGCTATGCGCTGCACAACAACAAGACAGTATTTTTCCTGACTCCAAAGATATCGCAGCATAAGATAGCGATAGATTCATTGCGCGGCATCAAGCAAAAATTCAAGCTTGATTTCAAGTATGCTGACATAGTCGGAAAGCAGAACATGTGCATAAACGAAAAGGTCAACAGCATAGAAGGGGAATCGTTTTATAGCGCATGCGAGCATCTGATAAAAAACAGCAAGTGCCCTTTCTTCTCAAAAGTTAAGCTGTTCAAGCCGGAGGATGACGCAACTATGCTTGACGCTGCAGACCTTGGGCACAACAGCGTCTTTGAGGAATCGTACAATCAGGGTATGTGCGCATATGAAGTCTCGGCAAAGCTCGCAAAGAACGCAGATGTTATAGTAGCAGGCTATTCCCACCTGCTCAACCCATACCTGAAGCAGGCATTCCTGAAAAAGATAGCACATTCGCTGGATGACAGCATATTGATATGGGATGAAGCGCACAACGTGCTTAATGCAGCAAACTCGTACTTCAGCGTGACTCTTTCGACCAATGGAATCTTAAGGGCAATGCGCGAATTGCAAAGCATAGGGAACGCTATGGACTTAGGATATCTCAAATTCGCACTGGATAGCCTCGCCAAAAAGAAGCTTGAGAAGCTAGATGAAGCATTCGTGGCTAAAGATGAGCTGCCTCCAGACATATTGCAGAACGCAAACGCCATAATAAGCCAATTGGAAAATGCCGCACTGGAATACATAGAGCAGTCCAAGGCAAAGAGGTCGGCAACCATGCACATCGCCAAGTTCCTCAACGAATGGATACAGCAAGGAGAGTCGACTGCCAGCATAATATCCAGGTTCGGGAGCTCTGTCAAGCTTTCTCTTACATGCCTTTATCCGGAGAGGGCGATACCCATATTCGGGGAAGCCCACGCCAACGTATTCATGAGCGCTACGCTCCTGCCATTGAAGATGTATTCCGATCTATTTGGATTGGAAGATGCAAAGCTGAAGAGTTACGGTTCGCCCTTTCCTTCATCCAACAAGCTAGCCATAATAGATGCAGATATAACTACAAAGTACCAGGAGCGCTCGATTGAGCAATACAAGCGCATAGCGGAGAAGATAATAAGGATAAAGGATTCCACCCCGGGGAACATAGCCGTATTTTTTCCAAGTTTTGCAGTGCTTGACAGCACATTCAGGTACATGCATGATTCCGATATATACATTCAAAGGCGTGAAATGAAGAATATCGCAGTAGAAAGCATAATAAAGGAGTTTCAGAAAAGCGACAACTCCATGCTCTTCGGAGTCATGGGAGGCAGCCTGAGCGAGGGCATAGATTACGAGAACAACAGCATAAAGGGCATAGTCATAGTAGGCATACCGTTGACCAAACCGGACCTTGAATTGAACGCCAGGATCGAATATATAAACAGGAGATTTTCTGGCAAAGGCAGCGAATATGCATATACGATACCTGCAATAATAAGGGCGATACAGGCAGCAGGGCGCGCAGTAAGAAGCGAAAATGACAAGGCAGTCATAGTGCTCATGGACAGGCGTTACAAGTGGTCCATGTACAAGTCCATAGTCTCAAATTCTATACCAGTAAGCGAGCCTATAGACTACATAGGCGAGATCAAGAGGTTTTGGCGAATGCAGGGCGTGAAATGATTCGCAGCCCTAAAGCACAAGGTAAGCATAGTATAGCAATATTCCTATGATGATGCCGAAAAGCAATGGAGGTATAGCCGGGAGAGCGCGCTTGAACTTTTTTAGTATAAGCATGGTAAGCACAAGGCCGATGATTGCGCCGAACGTTATGAACATGCTGAACGTGAAGCTCAGGTATACCTTGAATGCGGAGACTGCAACCATCAGCGGCATTGCAAGATCTCCTGTGCCTAGCGCTACGCTTGCAGATACGGGCACAAGCCCATTGGACACTGCAGTTTTAAATGCAGTATTTGAAATTTTAGCCTTGCTCATCTCCGTTTCATATGCCTTCAGCTCCTTACTGCTGAAATTTGATTTGCTAACTGCTTCAATTTCCTTTACATCAACCATGAACGCAAGATTCTTCTCAGAGACCGCATTTGCCAATGTTATCATATGCTTCGTTACAAATACGGCTATAAAGTCGTAAACCGCGAGGATTACCATGAATATGAATGCTACGGTGAAGCTGAACCCAACACCCAATATTACGCCGACGCCTATGCTTGCGACTATCGCAGCAGTATTTTTCAAGTTTGGCCATTTATTCTTCGCAACTACAAAAAGGATTGCAAGCACCACAGCCAAAAGCAGCGACAATGGCACTGTGCTGCCGAATATCGATATTGATACGCTTGAATTGAG
>JAMCSF010000009.1:10668-18220 GCA_023380795.1 Candidatus Martarchaeota archaeon
TCAAATTTCAGCAGTAAGGAGGTACATGCCTATTATGAGAAATACTTCGAATGATGCTATGAATATGACAAGCCCTTCTACAAGCCTGAATATGCCTTTGTAAAATTTAAGTATCAAAAGCAGCAGGACTGAAAAAAATATTATATATGCTATGTAGAAAACTGCGCTCGCAGGGCTAGATATTACCTGAGATGACTGCACCTGCTGGTATGTCGCGTTGTTGAATACGAGCGTCGACAGTAAAAGTCCGCCGAACTGCACTATCATGAAAAGTGCCAGTATCTGGACGAGTTGCCTGTATTCTATAACCTTTAGCGCCATCGGACCACTACTCAGAATCGTGGCGCACCAGCTTTATCAGCCCTTGCCTTGGGCTGAATATGTCACCGCTCTTCTCCAGTTCATTTATGTATTTGCTTGCAGATGCCGAATCTATGCCTGCCTTGTCCGCTTCTTCTATGACACGCACCATCTTTGCCGAACCTTCAGATTCCTCAAGCTGCTTTATTATGCCAAGCATTGCATTTATTTTATCAACTTTCTCCCTTGGCATGCCGGTAAGTATTGTGTCTATGTCTATCCTGCCTCCGCGGTCTACTGCAAGGGTTTTGAGCATGAACTCGCTTAGATTTATGGCGCGTTCTGCATCAGATACTGATACGGTTTCAGAGAGCCTTGTCTTTGCGCTTGCCTCAGCCATCCTTATCAAGCCCTCTATCTGCCTGGGCGTGATCGGAACTGCGCCCTGCTTCAGACCAGCTCTTCGCAATTCAACATAGTATTCCTGAATCTTCTTTGACGCATCTTCTGTAATCCTTGGATAAACGAATTTTCTTGCATATGCAACGTATTTGCGCAGGAAGTCGCCGTCCATTGGCGGCAGTTCCACCTGCTCAACGCCTTCAAGCTCTGCGATTATAGCGCCAGCAGCCTCGTGCTGCACGAGTATGTGCTTCGCTATGCTCTTGTCCAGTTCTTCGTCCATTATGTCTTTTATCGGAAATATTAGATCGAATCTTGAAAGCAATGTTGGAGGTATGTCGAATTGTTCGGCAGGGTAGATGTGGGGATCAAACCTTCCATATTTAGGGTTAGCTGCGGCGAGCACTGCAGCCCTTGCCGAAAATGTAGCTATTATGCCTGCCTTAGCCACGCTTATGGTCTGGGATTCCAAAGCCTCGTGGAGCGCTGCCCTATCTTCATCGCCTATCTTATCGAATTCGTCTATGGCAACTACGCCGCCGCTGCCCAATACAAGCGCACCGGCCTTAAGCGTCCATCCGCCTTCTGAGAATTCGTCTCTTTCTGCTACTGCTGTAAGCCCACCCCCAGTAACTGATTTTCCGCTTACGTATATGCCTTTGGGAACTAGGCGCGAGACAGCCTGCAATATCCTTGTCTTTGCGCTTCCCGGATCGCCGATGAGCAGTATATGCATGTCGCTCCTTATCACGCCCCCGTCAACCAAAAACTTGCCTGCGGTGCCGCCAAAGAGCTGCAGCGTGACAGCCTGCTGTTATTTCATCGTAGCCGTAAATGGAAGGAGCTAGGGACTTTGCTATTTTTTCGAATATCATAGGATCCGTGGCAAATTCCTTTATCTGGCGCTCCTCCTCCTCGCTTATCGATAGGTCGGCAAATTCCTTTTGCTTTGGTATTATTGATACGGTATCGAGGAACATTGTATACAGATTGGTTTCTGATTTTCCCCTTGAATTCTTTCTGGGGCGTATCCTTAATATCCCAGTAAGGTCTATCCTGTCCCCAGGAATTACGGTATTTACAAGATCGTCCTCCAGCCAAACTTCAAGCTGCCATGTCGGCGTATTGCCGCGCAGCTTTTCTAGAGGGTCCTGCACGGCTATTTTCTGAAGGTTTATGAATTGCGATTCCTCCTGTATCTGCTTGAGGGACCTGCGTTTGCACTGCGGGCACACAACAGGAACCTCGTCTTTTCCTATCCTTACATGCTGCCTTGCATTGCAAAAAGTGCACTCATACACCCCTAGCTTCACTTTTGGGCTTATCTCGGACCTTTTTACTATAAGGCTGTCAAGCAGTATAAGCTTGCCTATGTATGAAGAACCGACGTCCTGCACCAAAGGAGTATTTATATTTTGCCCGAAGAACCTGCAATGCACATCCTTATCCCCAAGCGTTATGTTGCTCATCTTGCCCTTGAGCGAGGCATTTGCGGCCTCAAGTATGACTTCTGGCTTGTCTATAAGTTCCGCCGCCAATTCAGGATCAAACTTCTGGAGGTCCTTTATGTCTATTTTAATGCTTTGCAGCCTTGGAAAAGATATTATTATGTCATTTATTTTGTCGGCATAATACCTATCAAGAAACTCGTCGAATCTCAATTTTATAGCTTCTATCAGGGCGTCTGCCATATTATCATCGTAAAAATAAGCGCTATGCTATACCCTTATAGTATTTAACTTAAATATTTATATACAGCATAGCTTAACTTTTATCGGAAGTGAAATCGATGCCAAGAATAATAGTAACATCAGCATTGCCGTACGCTGAGGGAGTTCCGCATCTAGGCAATTTCGTAGGATCGATACTTCCAGCAGATGTTTACTATAAGTATCTTTTTATGAAAGGTGCCGACGCCATATATATATGCGGATCGGACCAGCATGGAACTCCGATAGAGGTCCAAGCCATGAAAAAGGGCATATCGCCAAAGGAGCTTGCAGATGCAGTGCATGAGCAGATTAAGGAATCTGCAGAAAAGTTTGGCTGCACCTTCACGTACTATGGAAAGACTGATTCTGAAAAAAATAAGGAGATAGTATATGAAATCTTCGACGCCCTGGACAAAAATGGATTCATAAAACAGGTAGAGGATGTCCAACCGTATTGCAATGTCGACAAGCGCTTTTTGGCTGATAGATTTATAGAAGGCATATGCCCGCACTGCAAAGCCGAAGGCGCGCGCGGCGACCAGTGCGATAATTGCGGAAACCTCCTGAATCCGAGCGAACTGATAAACGCGCACTGCGTCATATGCGGGAGCACCGACATTGAATTCAAGAAGACGGCCAACCTTGCACTGGATCTGAAGAGGCTTGAACCGGACATAAAGGAATTTGTAGAGAGGAACAAGGACAACAACTGGAGCAAGAACGCAGTTAACAAGACTCTGAGTTACATATCGCAAGGTTTGAAGCCGAGGGACATAACAAGGGATATAAGCTGGGGCTTCAAAGTCAACAAGAAAGGATTTGAGGAAAAGCGGTTCTATGTCTGGTTTGATGCTGTAATAGGCTATATAGGGATAACAAGCGAGTGGACACCCAGATGGAAGGATTATTGGATGAATAATGACACCAGACTCATACAGTTCATGGGCAAAGACAATATCGAATTCCATACGATGATGTGGCCAGGCATACTTATAGGCAGCAGTATGGGTTTTGCCTTGCCGCATACAATAAAGGCGTACGAATATCTGAATGCAAACGGCGTCAAATTTTCTAAAAGCAGGGGCATAGGCTTAAATGTGCAGAACGCGCTAGACATAATGCCTGCAGACTACTGGAGGTTTGCATTGATGCACTTGCTGCCTGAGACCTCAGATACGGAATTTTCGATAGCCAGCTTCATAGAAATAGTAAACAAGATAATGAATGATAAGGTTGGAAATCTCGTGCACAGGGTTTTGACAATAACAAAGAACAACTATACACTATTGGAAAATAAGGATGCAGACGCGCAGATTGTAGAAAAAATCAATGTCCTAATTAAAAATTATGTGTCTAACTTCGAGCAGGTGAACATGCGGGATGCTCTGCAGAGCCTTGTGAAGCTGGCAGAATTAGGCAACGAGATTATGAGCACCAAAGAGCCATGGAAGATGCTGAAGAATGCAGATGAGAAATCAGCCACAGAGTTTTCATCGTTGATGAACGGGCTGCTAAACATAGTCTATGCGCTTGGAATAATGCTGTATCCATTCACCCCAAATGCAAGTAAAAAGATTTTGTCTTATTTTGGCGGCGGCGAAAGCACGATAAGGGGAATGATGGGCAGGATTGCAGAAAGGCCTGCGCTCAGAATAGATATTCCGATAACTACGATTTTTAACAAGGTAAGCGAAACAGAGCTGAAGAAAATGGAAAAATACTCTGGAAGTAAAAGTTAAGTTTTCAGATAGGTTTTGTTATTTGCCGAGGCGCTTTTTGTTTATCTTCCTGTGGTGCAAGATGTCATTCTTGTAGCACCTGCTTGTGCAGTAATAATTTATCTTTCCAGTTTTAAAGACGTACATAGAGCCGGTGCCCTTCTTCATCTCTTTTAGGCAATAAGAACATTTCATCTAAAACACCAAAGCCAAAATTTACTTGACTTTTATCTCCCTTGCTTCTCTGCTTGTGTCAGGAAGCCTTATTACATCTTTTACTTTGGCAGGGCCGATCTGATTCCTGCGTATTATCCTGCCTTTGTCCTTTCCTTCGAGGATCTTGCAAGAAACTTGGTATACCTCGCCGTACATTCCAGTCTTAACTTTTGTGTTGACTTCCACTATTTCGGCCAGGAAGCCATGAAATTGTTGCGTTTGGTCATCTGCCATGATTATCAGCTTTGCATTGCGTCAGAAGAAATCACGCGCTTGCGCCCTCTTCCTTTGCTTCTTCTTTTTTCGCTTCTTTCTTTGGTTCCTCTTTCTTTTCTTCTTTCTTTTCGACCTTATTTTCCTCTTTCTTTGGAGCCTGCTTTTGCGAGGTTCCTGTTATTTTGGATATGACATCCTTAATTGAATTTGATGCGCTTCCTTGATCTTCCACAGCTATTGCAGAGCACGGGACATTCATGCCTATGGATTTGCCAAGCTCCTGCTTTGTAGGAACATATGAATATGCAATCTTTTTCTGTTCGCATATTGAAGGAATGTGTGCCATGATCTCTTCAGGCTCTATATCTTCTGCCATGACTACGAATGACGCAAGCCCTCTTTCTACGCTCTTCGTTACTTCGTTGACTCCTTTCTTTACCTTGCCAGATTGCTTTGCAAGCTGCAACGCTTCGTATGTCTTTGCTACAACATCCTTCGATACTTCGAATTTCACGTATGATTTTGCCATTTCAACACCTTGGTTTTAACTTCATCGGTAGTTTTGATTAAACTTAGAAGAAAGTTAATATCATTTTACCCAGAAAGCTATTTAAGCATTCCTATGCTTTGCAATTCTTCCATTAATCATGGACATTTACGCAAGGAACTGGTTGGGGGTCGGAGGTTCTGGCGGCTGGCCCTTCCTTGTCCTTATTTCCCTAACTATCTTATCCTGTAGGTCCTTTGGCAGTTTTTCATAGCCTGCAAACTCCATGTACCATATTGCCCTGCCTTGCGTCAAGCCTCTCAGTTCGTTGGAGAAGCCCTTTAGGACCTCGCCTACAGGCATCTTGGCAGTTAAGGAGACCTGCTCCCTGTCCTGGGTTATTGTCCCTACCTGACCCCTCCTGCTCTGCACAAATGTTATCACGCTTGACAGGTAGTCTTGAGGTATGTTTATCGTAAAGTTCTGCTTTGGCTCAAGAAGCGACACTCCTGCAGTCAGAGTTGCTGCGTAAGTTGCATTCCTCATAGCAGGTATTACCTGGGCAGGGCCTCTGTGCACTGGATCTTCGTGTATCGTTGCATCGACTATGCTGACCAAAAGGCCTGAGCATTTTTCCCTTGCAAGAGGGCCGTCCTTTACAGCTTCCTCAAACCCGTCTATCAATAGTTCCATAACCTCGTTCATGTACTGCACGCCGTGTGTCACGTCGGCCATCATGCATTTATTGTAAACATCCTCAACGTTTTTGGCTACGTTTCTGTCCAAGCCGGCGGCGACCATTGCTTCTATGGCGTTCTGCCCTTTAGGCTTGCCATCCCTTATGGAACCGTCGTCTATAGCCTTTTGCACGCCCTCCGGAAGAGGTTCTACCGTAACATAGAACTTGGAATGCTTGTTAGGTGTCTTTCCTTCTACGGGGCCAGCTTTGCTGTTTATCGTTTCCCTGTATATGACTATGGGCTCGCTAGATATTATAGGAATCTTGAAGTCATCTTTCAGCTTTGTTTCTATTATTTCAAGGTGCAACTCACCCATTCCACTGACAAGATGTTCCCCAGTTTCCTGATTAATCTCAGTAATTATTGTTGGATCCTGCTTTGAGAGCTCTCTTAGCGCCTCTATGAGCTTTGTAGTATCCCTCGAATCCTTGGCTTCTATAGCTTTTGTAACAACAGGCTTTGAGTAGTGTGTTATCTGCTCGAAAGCTTCTATGGGCTCTTCGCTCAAGGTGTCGCCTATGCTCACGTCTTTAAGGCCGACTATCGCAGCTATGTTGCCTGCGGGAATCTCGTCCACTATGACCCTTTCTGGGCCCATGTATACGCCTACCTGCTGGATCTTTTGGGTATTCTGCTTTCCTGATATGTAAAGCTCTACCCCTTTCTTTGCTATGCCTGAAAATACCCTTCCTACTAAAACTTCGCCGCTATGGGGATCGTACGTCATGTTGAATATCACGATGTTGGTCTTTGCATTTATGTCTGCTGAGAGCATCGCCTTTGCCTCCGGATTCTCCAAATTGCCATGCCATATCTTAGGTATCCTGTATGCTTGGGCCTGCTTGGGGTTTGGAAGATGATCTATCATCATTATAAGTGTTGCATCGTCTATAGGTGCGATTTCCTGAAGCTTCTTCTCGTTGCCTTCAGCTGTGAGCGCGAATATTTCCTTGAATGACACCTTATATTTTTCCATTATGGGTTTTGATATCGCCCATTTTTTGGCTGCCGAACCGAATGCCACGCTTCCGTTGTCTACGCTGACCTTCCACTTTTGCGCAAATTCTTCAGGTGCGTACTGCTCTATCAGCTTGTTTATGTCGTTTATGAGCTTCAAAAGCCTCTCGAAGGTCTGCTCTGGCGTCAACCTGAGTTCGGTAAGAAGCCTGTCGACCTTGTTCACAAAAAGAATCGGTTTGGCTTTTTCCTTGAGCGCTTGCCTAAGCACTGTTTCTGTTTGGGGCATTACCCCTTCAACTGGATCTACTACGAGCACGACGCCGTCTACTGCGCGCATAGATCTTGTAACGTGGCCTCCGAAATCCACGTGACCTGGAGTGTCTATTAGGTTTATAATGTAATCCTTATCGTTGTAGATAAATCCTAATGATATGTTTGCAGATTTTATCGTCATTCTTCGATCTTTTTCTATCGCTTCAAAATTAGTATAAAGCGCATCCCCTGCTACTGCTTTTGATATTAGCCCTGCCTTTGCCAGCAATGAATCGGTAAGTGTGGTCTTTCCGTGATGAACGTGCGCTATTATGGCCACATTGCGTATGTTTTCCTGGCCTTTCATTAGCTTTACTATTTCGTCTACTACGTATTCCTTTCTTACCATAATTCAACACCATAAATTTATAAATTCGGCTACTTCGCGCTTCTTGCCATGCGCTCTATCTCGTTCTTTCTTTTTATGGCATAGCTGTTTATATCGTTCTTTGCTGCCAGAATGAGCTCGTTCGCCAGTGCGCCGTCTAT
>JAMCSF010000010.1 GCA_023380795.1 Candidatus Martarchaeota archaeon
ACCACAGCGTACGAAACATTTAGGTAGTATCAGTGTAAATCTCATTATATTACCTAAATTGCCCTGGTTTTATTACAAATACGACTACACATATATTATATAGATAAGTCAAATATCTACTTCAACGGCAATGGGCAAACTTCTAATAACGGGTTTACTTATTTTTGATAAGTATTTATTTGTTTTCATGGGGGCTATGCTTTGCTTTTAATTTGACTTTTTAAATTGCCCATGCTGCGGAAATCAGTTACTGCTTACTTTATTGTGCTCCATGGCTGCATTTATGAAAGCCCTGAACAGCGGTGCAGGATCCTCGGGCCTTGATTTTAGCTCAGGGTGCGCCTGCGTCCCTATGCCGAAATGGGATTTCCATTCGACAATTTCCACTATGCGCTTGTCTGGAGAAATTCCGCTTATTACCAAGCCTTCGCGCGAAAGCAGCTGCTTGTACTTGTTGTTGAACTCGTACCTGTGCCTGTGCCTTTCGCTTGCCTTTTGCGATCTGTAAGCTTCGTATGCTTTTGTGCCCTTGCTTATCTGCACTGGCCACGCCCCTAGCCTCATGGTTCCTCCTTTGAGCTTAACGCTTTTCTGGTCTTCCATCAAGCCTATTATCTCGTGCTTCGTCTTCAGGTCGAATTCCGAAGAATTTGCACCCTTAAGCCCGCACACGTTGCGTGCGTATTCTATTGCCATAAGCTGCATTCCGAGGCATAAGCCAAGGTAAGCCCTATTGTTTTCCCTTGCGAACTGGATAGCATTTATCATCCCTTCTATGCCTCTCTTTCCAAAGCCTCCCGGGACTATTATGCCGTCGTACGAATCCAGAATCCTTTTTCTTTCGTCGTCGCTTATCCCCTCAAGCGTTTCGGATTCTATCCAGTCCAATTCGACTTTGACATCGTTGGCGTAAGCTGCATGCGTAACCGCTTCCTTCACGCTGGCGTACGAATCCCTAAGCTTCACATACTTTCCAACTACGGCCACGCGAGCCCTGTTCCTGACTCCGTCGTTTAGGAACTCCACAAACCTCTTCCACGACTTCAGCCCTTCCGGATCTATCTTCCTGTCTTGGAACCCAAGCTGCTCAAGCAGCATTTTGTCGAAATTCTGCTTCATCAGCTTTATGGGAAGCTCGTATATGTTCTTTATCTCGCTGTCGTCTATTACCCTCTGCGGCTTTATGCTGGCGAAAAGCGCTATCTTTTCCCTCGTCGATTCCTCAAGTGGCCTCTGCGACCTGCATATTATGAATTTTGGCTGTATCCCCATCTGCATGAGGGACCTCAGCGCTATCTGCGTGGGCTTTGTCTTCTGCTCACCTACTCCCTCGAGCTCTGGGACGTAAGTAAGGTTTATGAAAGTGACGTCCTCTTCCGAGGAAAGCTGCCTCATGGCCTCTATAAAATAGCTGTTCTCTATGTCTCCTACAGTGCCTCCTACTTCTATTACCAGCACTTCAAGCTTTTCGCTCTCCGCAACGTCCTTTATCCTGCTTTTCAGGTAATCGGTTATGTGCGGTATTATCTGGACGTCCCTTCCCAGGTATTCGCCCTTTCTCTCCTTGCTTATGACCTCGGAGAAAAGCTTGCCTCCGGTTATCGACAGCTTTGAGCTTACACTTTCGTTGAGAAACCTTTCATAATTCCCGAAATCCATGTCCACTTCTCCCTTGTCATCGAGCACGAAGACCTCTCCATGCCTGAAGGGATTCATGGTTCCGCAATCGTAATTGAGATATCCGTCGAATTTTATAGGAAGAGCCTTTACACCGTAGAGCTTCAAGAGTTTCAGAATCGATGAGGTGACTATCCCTTTTCCAAGCCCACTCATCAATGAACCTGTTACAACGACATACTTGTGCTTCATTACCCCACTAAACGAATAAGTGTTTCTATAAGCATCTTTATATTTGTTTTGTGGCTTCCCTATCAATGCATTCAGGGCTTCTCCTATACTCTTCATACTCCTTAAGCATTGTCTCGGCTCTCTTCCTCTTAAGCTCCATGTATGCCCTTACATCCTCCTTTTTTAGCCTGGTCAGCATGTTTCCCTCTTTTACTACAACGTACTCTCCTTATGGGGTAATACACATAGCGCCACTGTGTAAAAATGGCGATCTTGGAGAACTGGAAAAGCGGATTTATGACATAACTGAAGGCATAGAGATAGAATCATCTATAATAGTAGACATCACCAAAACTTGGATATATGAAAATTATTATAAAGCCAATAGAAAACGAAAGATAGAGATTTACTAATTAGGTTCATTGTCCTCCAATCATTATTACCATTTATCTTTATTGACCCCCGCTGCCTACCATTATTATCACCAAATCTTTATATTTCAAAGCAAAATGAGACTGATGCGTTTAAATATATTTCTGCTTTTGAATGGTTAATCGATTACAAAGGCCAATTGGCTTTTGCTTCCAGAATCAATTTTTTGATGTGGACGCATTGGTGCAGATGTGAGAGCTTTCATTGCTTTTGAGATTCCAGAACGGATAAGAGAGTTGATAGCAAAAGCGCTCCTAGGTGCTGGTGCCAAGTATGGGATTAAAATCATACCACAAGAAAACATGCACATTACCATAGGGTTTCTCGGGGAAATAAGCGAGGAATCCGCTTCCGAGGTTTCGGGCATTATGGCTTCCGTCAATGCCGCAAAATTCAATGCAGCTTTCGGCAAAATATCCACGTTTGGAAGCCATTCCAGCGTTGCGTTCATGGGAATGGATATCGGAGATAAAGAAGCTATTGCAATGCACGGTCTTCTTTACGGCAAGCTTTCCAGGCTCAGCAGCATAAAACTTGAAAATTCCAAGTTCTTTCCGCACATGAGCGTAGCCCGCGGTCTCTCGAAAAACCTCAATGCCTTTGCTGCAGGCATGCAAAAAGATTGGGCCCGCTCAGAAACTTTTACAATTGGCAAACTGGCGCTCAAAAAGAGCGTTCTCGGGGCTGCAAATGCAAGATACGAAACTATTTTTGAGAAGGAGCTTTCATGAGAGAGCGCCTGAACTGGTCCATAGTGAGCTTATTGACAAGCTCCCCGGGCCTGTAGTTTATGTTGTTGACAAGAACCGTGAAGCTCATTCCCTGCTTCGAATCCAAGGCTATGTGCCTGGTCTCGTTCCCGAAAAGGTCTGCCTCTACTAACGGTATCTTGCGCTTGCTTATGAAAGAGGCAATCGGGCTCAGCATAGCTGCATCCTGCCCACTCTGCATGCCTATCAACCTGGCCTCGATATTGCCCCGTTTCGCCTTTGATAGGAATGAAGAAAAGCCCTTTATGCAGGCTTCTGGATTCTCAAAAACGTTGAACGCAATTAGCCTAGAAGAATTAACATCATAAAGGCTGGCAATCAGCGAATAGGTTATGTCAAGCGAGGCTATGTATCTCTCGCTGAACGGAACCTTAAAGCCGGTTTCTTCGCTGGAGCCCACCTTGACATATTTTACGTCTTCGTACTGGTCCATCTTTACCTTTGATATGTGCCTCCTCTCCCTATACGAAAGGTCTATTTTCTCCTTGCTGCCCTGCTCCTTTAGAAGTTTATCAAGCATCTCTGAGAATACTGTGGGCATGACTCCATATGCTGTTGTCATGCGGTAAGCTTCCCTGTTCCTGCTTTCTTCCATGAAACATGCACCAATGCATCTGAACCAATATTTGCATCAAACCCTTTTATCCTTTGCCATTCGCAGCATGTTGCTAGTCCAGAACCGTGACTCTTAGCCCTCCAATGAAAATTTATAAATATTCGTATGTAATAACTATTTACAGGTCATTTGTGGCTTTGCGCTTGAGCGATGCGTATTTTTAATGCTCATTGTCTAAAAATTGCGTGACTATATGAATATAAAGGTCCAGGAGAACAACGAAAAAGTCTTCAAGTTCAGCATAAGCGGCATAACGGAGAGCAACGCAAACGTGCTCAGGAGGGCCGCGATAAACTCTGTGAAGACGTTCGCCATAGACTCCGTTACTTTCTACGAGAACACAAGCCCGATGTTCGACGAATACATAGCCCACAGGATAGGGCTGGTCCCGATAGTTACTCCGACCTCCGGGTACAAGGACGAAGATGAAATACTCTTCACCGCTGAAGCAACCGGGCCAATAACCGTATATTCCAAGGATCTTCAGAGCACGGACAAGGAAGTCAGGGTCGCTTCTGAAGGCATACCAATAATAAAGCTTGGTACTGGGCAGCGCATCAGAATCGAGGGCAAGGCGAGAATGGGAACTGCGTCAAAGCACGCAAAGTTTCAGCCGGGCCACGTGGCTGTAGAGCCTACAGGCGACGATTCGTTCAACTTTTACATTGAATCATTTGGCCAGATGCCACCCAAAGAAATCATTAATAAGGCTTGCGACACAATAAAGGAAAGAATCAAGGAAGTCTCTAAGGTAGCTAAGAAGCTCTAACCCATGCGGGGGTGGCAGAGCATGGCCAAATGCGCAGGACTGAGGAGTTTTGCACAAAACTTAGAACTCCTGTGTCTTTAGTGACTGCGTGAGTTCAAATCTCACCCCCCGCATAATAAAGATCATGGTGAAATTCATGAAGATAACTCCAGAAAGGAAGGACATACGCGATGCCATTAGCATGCTTTCCGAAATGTCAAAGGGCGAAAACGCCAAGCCGATAGCAAAGAGGCTTTACAGCCTTATTGCAGTGCCAAAGAGAAAGCGCGTTAGCGTCAACCTCTACAAAATAGACAAGCACACAAAGGAAGGCGACAACGTGATAGTGCCAGGAAAGGTCCTTTCGATAGGCTCGCTTAGCCACAAGGTAAACATAGCAGCACTGGAGTTTTCCGACAGTGCTCTCGAGAGGATAAGCGCGGCCGGGAGCAGCACTTCCACGATAAAGGAAATGGTAAGCAAGAAAAACGTTCGTATTATAATATGATGGTGCTCTGAATGCCTGAAAGGTTTGATATTGAGAAATGTTTGGTATACGATGCCGATGGGCAGGTGCTGGGAAGGATAGCCAGCATGATAGCGAAAAATCTGCTCGATGGCAAGGATGTCGCGGTAGTGAACGCCGAGAAAGCAATAATAAGCGGAAAGCGCAAGCCCATGGCAGCCAAATACAGGACAAGGCTGAATCTCCAGGAAAAGGAGAACCCGGAGCACTCGCCATACTGGTCCAGAAGGCCGGACATGCTGTTCAAGCGCATAGTTAGAGGCATGCTGCCGTACAGGAGGCCTCGCGGAAAGGAGGCATTCAGGAAGCTCAGGGTATTCATGGGAGAGCCCGAAGCGCTCAAATCCAAGGAGCACATAAAACCGAAGATCAAGGGTGCGAAGGAGATATACGCGGGCTACATAACGCTTAAGGACCTGTCAAACACCCTGGGATACAACATAGACAAGTGATGATATTCATGGCAGAAGAAGTTGAAACAAAACAGGAGCAGAAGGCAGAACAGCAGAAAGAAGAGCAGGAAAAGCCCAAGAAAGCCGCGAGATCCAGGAAAAAGCCGGCAAAGAAGGCAGCCAAAGTCGTAACCGTAAAGAGCAAAAGAAAGCGCAGCATAGCAAGAGGTGTTGCAAAGCCTGGCTCAGGCACCATAAGGATAAACGGCATGAACGCGATGACGATAAAGCCAGAGGAGATAAGGCACGAGATACTAAGGCCAGTATACTTCAACGAGATAACGAAGGGCATAGCCGACGGCCTTGACATAAGCATAAATGTCAAAGGAGGAGGCATAAGCGGCAGGGCTCAGGCCTCGGGTAGCGCAATAGCAAAGCTCATAAGCGAGTTCGCAGGCTCAGACGTTTTTCT
>JAMCSF010000011.1 GCA_023380795.1 Candidatus Martarchaeota archaeon
GTATTCCTTTATCAATGCGTTGTCAGCGTTTATCCTTGCCAAGTTCCATATATCCTTTGGCTTGTCAAATTTTTTCCTGTTTCTTTTAGGTGCTCCCAAGCAATCACTTTATCATTTCTTGTCCGATTTCGCCGCAGGCGCTCCAGGCTTCACAGCCTGCTTCTTGGTGACTCCCATCGTGGCTCCAGTCCTTCCTGTAGACCTAGTGTGCTGTCCGCGCACCTTCTGCCCGTACTGGTGCCTTGAGCCTCTCCACGTCCTCAGCGTAACGTCCCTTGAGACATCCTGCCTATTGGCGAAGATGAGGTCGTTCCCTACGACGTGCATGTCCTTTCCTGTTTCAAAATCCTTGTTCCTGTTAAGCATGAATCTTGGTATCCCGTACTTCTGCGGGTCCTTTATGAGTGTTTCCAGCTTTGTTATATTTTCCTCGCTGAGCGAGCCTATCTCATCCTTTGGATCTATCCCGAGCTTGTTCTCCAAGGCGTAGCTCATGGCCCTTGCCATGTCTCTTCCTATACCTTTTACGGAATCTATGGCCCTTTCAACGCTTAGGCTGCCGTTGACGTCCTTCCCGGAGATTCTTATCACCGAGGTCAGCCTTGCGGAAGATTCTTTCCTTCCGTGCTGCTTTTCATTGCCTTGAGTATTTTTTTCTTCAGCCATTTGAACACCAAACGCCAGGGCTGGGATATTCAGCATAGTGCATTTGAACCCAGAAGGCTCGAGGAGCCATACGCTTGCAGGTATTTACTTCCAGGCGTACGCGTTACCAGTTTCCGCCACCCTGGCATTCAAGCTATAATTCTAATGCGTTAATAATTTAACCTTTGCTTTTTCCTCATGCTGAAAATATGCCTATTTTCCCTTTTGCTTTGCACCTATATTTTTTATGCAAGCTTTTTATAACCTTTCATAAACGCACGCTTATGGGCAGTTCGCATCAGAGCGTTGTGTAGGTTTCAGAAAAAGCGGCCAAATGGCATACCTATTTGCATTGGCGTACTATGGCTTGCATGCCTCCTTCAGGATTCTTTATCCTGGGGCAGCGGCCTTACTGCTGGGAAAGGCATCACCTCCTTTATGGATATGTTGTCCGTCAGTATCATTGCAAGCCTATCTATCGCGATTCCCAGCCCTGCTGTCGGCGGCATTCCGTACTCTATTGCTTCAAGGAAATCTTCGTCGCTCGGAGGGGCTTCAGCGTCTCCCCTCTTTCTTTCCGCATCCTGCTCTTCGAACTTCCTCCTCTGCTCTACCGGGTCGGTTAGCTCCGAATAGCAGTTGGCGTCCTCCTTTCCCGCAAGATATAGCTCGAACCTTTCGCTGAGCTTTGGGTTGCCGCGCTTGTCCTTGGTTAGCGGGCACATGTAAGCCGGAAAGTCAAGAACGAAAGCAGGGTCGAAAAGCTCCGGCTTTACGTATTTGTCGAAAAGCGCGTCTGCAACATGGTATGCGTTGACTATCCCTATCTCTAACTTCTCCTTCTTTGCTATCTCCTTGGCCTTCTCGTCTGTCAGCTCTGCAAGGTCTATTCCAGTCTTCTTCTTTATCTCTTCTACCCAATAAACTCTCTTGAACGGCGGCTCAAAGCTTAGCTCCTTGCCTTGGTACTTCACCTTGTATGTTCCGAATAGCTCCTTTACCAGCGTCGAAAGCATCTCCTCTGTCATTTTCATGAAGTCGTTGTAGTCCTTGTAAGCCTCGTAAAACTCTATCTGCGTGAACTCAGGGTTGTGCGTGGAATCTATGTCTTCGTTCCTGAAGTCCTTCGAAACCTCGTAAACTTTCTCGAAGCCGCCTATTATGAGCCTCTTCAAGTAAAGCTCGTCGGATATCCTCAAGTAGAAATCGCTTTCCAATGCGTTGTACCTCGTCCTGAAAGGCTCCGCATTGGCTCCGCCATAAGTTGGCTGCAATATCGGCGTCTCGAACTCGATATAGCCCCTGCTGTCTAAGAAGTTCCTAAGAAAGCTGAGGATTCTTGACCTTGTAATGAAAAAGCCTCTGACTTCCTGATTTGCCACCAAATCCAGGTACCTCTTCCTGTACCTTATCTCGGTGTCGTTCAATCCGTGGAACTTTTCAGGGAGCTGGCGCAGAGATTTTCCCAATATAGATATTCTTTTCGCTTCTATGCTTATCTCTCCTCTCTTGGTCTTGTTGATTTTCCCCTCTATTCCGAGTATGTCTCCCGAATCTATGAGCTCAAGCAGCTCGAAAGATTCCTTGTCTGTTACGTTGGAAGCCGCAAGCACCTGTATCTTGCCGCTCTGGTCAAGCAGGTCTATGAAATACAGCTGGCCCATGTGCCTTATGCTCAGGGCTCTTCCGGCTACGCTTGTTTCCTTGCCCTCCCAGCTGCTGTAATTGCTTTTTATCTCTTCAGCATGGGCCTTCTGACCGAAGGAATACGGATACGGGTTTATGCCAAGATCCTGCAGCTTTTTCAATTTTTCGAGCTTAAAATCGTCTACCATCCAACCACTTGAAAATGCAATAAAGATGCTAATGTTAAATTATTATTGATTTTGTGTTGCAAGAAAAGTTTATCGCACTACAAAACATGCCGCAAAACAAATATTGCTTTTTACCACGCAACCTTATTGTGATTGCATGGATCTGAAAACCGAAGAGCTTAAATACGATACAATAGGCGATGACGAGATTAGCGCGTTCCTTTCCGTTCCGGAAGATGGCAAAAAGCATCCTGGAATAGTGCTTATACATGAAATATTCGGGCTTGACGAGTACATAAAGGACGTCGCAAAAAGGCTCTCTACGCAGGGGTACGTAGTTCTTGCCCCGGATCTTTTCACGAGCAAGAAGCTCTCCCAAGTGATAACCAAAGAAGGGATAATGAAAACCATGAACTTCATAATGTCGATACCTCCTGAAAAGCAGAGGGACGAGGCATACAGGTCAGAGCAGATGGCTAAGATGAGCCCGGAAGACCAAAAAGCAATATCCGGAGTTTACCAGACTCTTTTCATGAACAGGCCGACCGAGCTGCTAACCCAATACCTGTCTAGTGCGGTCGATTTCCTAAACCAGCACCAGAGCGTCAACGGCAAAATAGGCAGCATAGGGTTCTGCTTCGGAGGTGGCATGTCCATAAGCCTCGGGTGCACCGGAAAGGTGGACGCAGTCGTTATATTCTATGGCGAGAATCCTGATCCGATAGAAAAGGCAAAGAACGTCAAGAATGCTGTGCTTGGCCTGTATGCAGGGGAAGACACGCGCATAACATCGAAGGCTCACGAGCTCTTCAGGGTGCTTGCAGAAGTCAAGAAGCCGACAACTATGAAAATATACCCTAACGCGTACCATGCATTCTTCAATAATACAAGGCCGCAGATATACAACGAAAAAGCAGCAAAGGACGCCTGGGATATGGTCATTGACTTCTTCAGGGACAATCTGCAATGAATCTATGCCTTAAGCTCGATATAAACTCTCAAATAAAGCAGGGACGCAATCAATATTGTAATTCAAGGTATCCAAGCTAATGGCTAACCTAAAATTGGCCAATTGAATCAGGAAAAACAAAGGCCCTATTTAAATAAACGTTTTTATTGCTGATCTGCTATTAAAATATGTTTACATGGTAACGCCATTGCTCGTCCAGAGTTATATGGAATTTTGCAGGTATCGCTCTGATGCTAAAAAGAATAACTTAGTAGATTTAAGCAAAGCTAAATGGTTTTACCCTACTACTCTATTGCCATTGGCCAGTTTTTTAGGGCAAAATAAAGATATTGGGCTAATAATGCCAAATGATCATGATATTCTTAACTACTTTTCCCTGATTACTAAAAATTCGGTTCCTGAAACCGCTAAGTCATTTATACCTATAATAAAAGCAAAAAAACTGGATGGGAGGTATATAGATCAGATTTATGCAGCTATGGCTAGCCAAGAGGATAAAAGTGACATAGGGCAGTCGCTTAAATATGTTATTGGAGAATTGGTTGATAATATAGACCAACACTCGAAATGCAATCTTTCAGTTTTTATGGCACAAGATTACAAGAAAAAAGGATTCTTGGAAGCTTCATTCTTCGATAATGGGATAACTATACCAGGGTCGTTTAAAAAAGCGAATATGGGGTATAAAGGGAAGAAAGTTAATAAAAGCGATGTTGAATACATAGAGGAAGCGATAAACGGCGCTTCTACAAAGCCCGAAGGCGGTCGTGGCCATGGGCTGCCAAGCATTATAAAAATATTAAAAGACATGCATAGCAATATCTTTATAATTTCAGGAAAAGGCGCGATATATATCAAAGGAACAGATAAATATATGACAAGTAATATATTATATAATGCCGATGAGTATACGAAGCTTAAAGGCACACTCGTATCTTTTCAAATTAGTCACCCTATAAATTACGTAAATATTTATGAGAAGGGATATCTTTGAACGCTCCAAAATTAATAAAAGTTAAAGAGAAAATAGCCGATAATTTAGTTACACGCAACTCAGCTGACAAGCTTTTTGACTACATAAATTCACAAAGAGACAAAACAATAATTTTAGACTTCAAATCTGTGAAATTTGCAACAAGATCGTTCATGCACGAATATCTGCTAAAAAAGTCAGATACGAGAAAGAAAATTACGGAGAGAAATATGTCAAAAGAATTGTATAAAATGCTAAAGATCGTTTCCGAATCTGAAGAAAATAAAAATACACAGCTTGAACTGACATTCAAATCCCTGCCTCTATCTTCTAAAACTCATTGAGCCAGCAAATTGATTCCAGTATTTTAAATTATTATGTCTACATTTTTACTAATTGGGGGAGCTAACCATGATTTTGTTTTATTTCGTTGCTTTCCAAGAAAAGCCCAAAATACCAAAAAATTTATAAACATTGAGAACGTAACTCTCTTGCTTAATATACTGCTTTTCCCGCAGTTACTGCAGCTTTGCAGGAGGGAGCTTAAATGGAACAAGAGCAATTGGAAAAGCTAAGGGCTTTAATAGAAGAGAACAAAGGAAAGAGGAAGTTCAAGCAGAGCGTCGAGCTCGCCGTAAATTTCAAGGGCATAGACTTCTCCAAGCAGGAGAACAGATTGAACCTCCAGGTGCTGCTTCCCAACGGAAAGGGCAAGCAGAGCGAAGTGCTTGTATTTGCGGATGACGGCAACATAAGCTCAAAGGCCAAGGCCCTTGGAGTGCGCGTAGTGTCCGGAAGCGAGATACAGGGAATCGCATCCGACAAGGCGCAGCTCAATTCGCTCCTAAACTACGAAATGATTGCGCAGCCGAGCCTTATGACATCTGTGGCAAGGAGCATGGGTTCCTTCCTAGGACCAAAGAACAAGATGCCAAAGCCGTTGATAGGCACTGATGTTGAATCAATGATAAATTCTGTCAGCAAGTCAGTATATCTAAGGAGCAAGGGTAAGTATCTCCCTACTGTGCACTGCATGGTGGGAAAGGAGGACATGCCGCTTGAAAAGATATCGGCAAACATAGACGAAGTAATCAACTCCCTCGCAAAGAAGCTAGGGAAGCAGAACATAAAGTCGGCATACGTAAAGCTCACTATGAGCCCCCCTGTAAAAATCCTTTAAGGTGTTTGAATGCTTACATTGGAACAAAAAAAGAAATTCGTCGAAGAGCATGTAAAGCTTATTGACAGCTACAAGCTCGTAGGCATAGTTCCGCTCAGCGGAATCCCTGACAGGCTGCTCCAGTCCTCAAGGAACAGCATGCGCTCGGAAGTAAAGTTCATAACGGGCAAGAAGTCGCTTCTCGTGAGGGTACTTGAAGGCAGCAAGAACGGGAAGGAGCTCGCGAAGATGCTCGACGGCACATGCGCCATATTGCTAAGCAATTCGAACCCGTTCGAGATTTACAACAGGTTTGCATCAAGCTCAATAAAGCTCGCGGCAAAGCCGCAGCAGATAGCCCCAGCTGACATAGAGATAAAGGGCGGAGAGACCACCCTGCAGCCTGGCCAGGCAGTAACTGAGCTCAAGAGCGCCGGGATAGACGTCAAGATTGACAAGGGAAAAGTCGTAATATCCAAGGACAAGGTCATAGTCCCAAAGGGCGGAGTCATAAGCCTTGCGGTCGCAAAGGCGCTTCATACTCTTGACATAATGCCTTTCAAGGCGAGCATAGAGCCGAGCCTGATGCTGAGCGAAGGCCTCAGGTACACCAAGGATGTTTTCAGCATAAATGCGGAAAGCGTGTCAAAGGACATAGCGAATGCATTCGCAAGCGCGCTCGCCATAAGCTACGAAGGGAAGATGGTAAACAGGTATACCATCGAGCGTTTCATAGCCAACGCGTACAACGAGGCCATGGCCCTTGGCGTAGAGGGCAAAGTGCCTGACACCGGCATAATGGAGAAGCTTGTAGAGATGGCTTCTCTGCCTGCAAGGGCGCCGGGGGGCAACGTCAAGGAATAAATAATATACGATGTAAAAAGGATTTGCACTAACGATAAACGGTGAAAAGTATGGAATATGTATATGCGGCACTGCTGCTTGACGCAGCTGGAAAAGAAGTGAACGAGAAGGAGCTTATGGACGTAGTAAAAGCTGCCGGATTCTCGCCGGACGAGGCGAAGGCCAAGGCTGTCGTCGAATCCCTGAAGGGGCTCAACATAAAGGACATAATAAAGAACGCTCAAAGCATGCAGGCGGCAGCGCCTGCTGCGGCACCTGCGGCAGCGGCTCCTGCAAAGGAGAAGAAGGAGGCTGCCAAGGAGGAAAAGAAGGAAGAGGAAGCCGCAAGCGGCCTTGCAGGGCTTTTCGGCTGATTGACTCAGCTGAAATAATCAAGCATGTTGCGCTGGCCTGATGCCGGCGCAATCTCATCCTTTTCTTCTTCTGTTTTCGGCGCCGTTTTCTCGGCGCTCTTTTTTATATCCATCATGTCTATAGCTGCGCTTTCAGAGCCAAAGCTCCCCTTAAATTCTGTGTCTATCCTTGCCCCTGCAATTTTCAGCTCTTTTCTTATTGATTTATATTCCGGAACGTAGATGGAGACTATTTTCCAGAATCTTTTCGAGTGGGACCTCACCTTTATATGCGCAAGCTCGTGCACGACCACATAATCCAGGAATTTCCTGTCGAGGAAAAGCAGCCTTAGGTTTATCGATATATTGTTTTTTGGGGAACAGGATCCCCATATCGTAAGGCCCCTGCTCACGCTTATTTTTCCGAGCTCGCTCCCGAATCTCCTGTTCCACTCTTTTACATAGCTGCCCACATAGCCGGCATAATGCCTTGCAAGCGCCCTTGAGACAAGATCCGATACGTCTCTCTTTCCAGTTCTTCCGAGCTTTACGTAAACTTCTCCGCTTCCTACTGCTGCATGGGAATGCAGCGTGCCTGCTTCGTGCACCGATATCCTGAGCCTTTCGGATAAGGGCGCAATAATCTCCCCATCCCTGAATTCGAGCTCAGCATTTCCAAGAAAGCTGTAGGGTTTTTTTCTGACGGCATTCGATATCTTTCCGTATAGCTCATCTATTATTTTAAGCTTCCTTTTCCTGCTGCAGTGCTGCGGAACCTTTATTATTACCCTTCCGTTCTTTATTGCGGCATATCCATTCTTGAGCCCTGCCTCTACTATTTCAACTTCTAGTCTTTTGCCGTAGAACTCTATCGGCTCCAAACGTTTTCCATATTCAGAGGGAGAGGAAATGCCCAGCATAATAGCTATTGTGTTCTAACTTTTTTATACTGAGCGGCGTTTCATGCTGTAGTGCGCTGCCTGAGCGCCTTCATGCAGGCGCTGTTCATGTCCTCTGGAGCAGCGATGCTTACGAGATTATTTACTCCTCTGATAAAGAATCCGGCCGCCCTGTTGTAGTCAGCGCGTATCAATACGGATCTTATGCCTTTTCTGGCCGCATTTATAACCACATTGGGTTTGTCGTCGAGCAAAAGCGCAGGCATTTCGCCGTTGCGCTCGGAGTATTTGTATTTGTCCTCAGTGAGCTCCACGCTGGCGTCTATCCCGTAGCCCTTCAGCACGGATTTTATTTTGTCTGCGCCAGATTTTCCTATCTTTCTGTTTGCTGTCCTTACCACTATCTCGAACCCGGAGTCGTAAATCGTTTTTAGGGCTTTGACTACATGAATGTTCAGCTCCTTTTCAACATCTATGCGCCTTGCCACCGAATCCACAACGGAAGGTATCCTGTCGAGGGCGTTGAATATGAGCTCCTTGAACATGTGCTCTGTGCTGGAATCCTCGCGCCTGAGGAACCTACCGAAAGTTTCATGGATATCGTCCACAAGACATCCATCCAAATCCACTACAACGAAAGCCATGTTGGTCAGCAAGTAATTTTTAATGCACATTTAAATTGCACTGCTGCCACTACGTCTATCGTCAAAGTGCATGCATGAAGCCACTTCGGCGTTATAAATACAAAGGCAAGCAATAAATAAGCCTAAAGGCAATCAATATTATGCCTGATATCGATCAAAGCGTGCAAAGCTTGGCAAGGTCAATGTTCAGGGAGTTTTACCGGAAGCACCCTGTTGCGATAAGCAATCTGACGAAGAGGGAGTTCGGATTCGGCACGTTCGACAAGAAGATAGCGAAGAGGCACGTGGCCTTCAACAATGCCGAATCGCTCAACAGGTACATAGATGCAAATTCCCCTGCTTTCATATCGGCATCTCCTGCTTTCTACGAAAACCCTTCCGGAAGGCCAATGGAAACCAAGGGCTGGCTCGGCAGCGAGCTGGTTTTTGACCTCGACGCTTCCGACCTTCATCTGGAATGCCAGAAGCGGCACGGCACATCCTGGGTGTGCCCAAACTGTCTTCACGAGGTAAAGCGCGAGGCTTTCAAGCTTATAGAAGAATTCCTAATTCCCGATTTCGGGTTTTCAAACAAGGAGATAAGGATAAACTTCAGCGGCAACAGGGGCTACCACATAATAATAGGCTCGGAATCTGTTCTCACTCTTGACGAGGCATCAAGGAGCGAGATAAGCGACTACGTGACCGGCAGGGGCTTAAAGCCAGAGAGCTTCTTCCCTAACATAGCGGACAAAGGCTCACGGCTGCAGGGGCCTAAGCCGAACGACCCGGGCTGGGGCGGCAGGATGGCAAGGTCGCTCGTTACTGCGCTGAACGCCGGAGAAGCGCAGCTCCAGGCACTTGGGATAAGCAGGCCGTTGGCGCGCAAGATGTACCTGAACAAGCCGAGCATAGTGCTAGGCATAACCACCGGAAACTGGGACAAGGTCAGCATACCGAAGAAAGACGAGTTCTGGAGAAAAGTGGCCGAAAGCATGACGATAAAGCAGAGCGATTCGATAGACAGCAACGTAACGAAGAATCCACAGCACCTGCTTGGCATGGCAGACACGCTGCACGGCGGCACGGGACTGGTGGCAAAATCCGTCGAAAGCGTATCGTCTTTCGAGAAGTTCGACCCTATGAAGGACTGCATAGCTTTCGATAAGGGGGAAACTCTGATAATGGCCAACACCAAGGAGAAGCTGACGATGAATGGGATGGAATACGGGCCTTTCGAAAACAAGAGGATTGTGCTGCCAAACTATGCTGCCATGTACCTGCTTCTCAAGGGCGCGGCAAAGCTTCCGTAATTCCAAGGGCCAGAAGGCCAATGGTATAGTTTTTTAATTGCTTTATCCTATATTTTTATTGATAAGATGGCTGAAAGGCTCCTAGTGCTTGCTGTAGACATAGACAACGACCTCTACAGGAAGACGAAGATAAGCGGCCCAGTGATAGGGAAAAACGAGATAATAAGGGCAGCGACCAAGCTGGCCCTGGCCGACCCGCAGGAGACAGACGCCAACACTATGTTTGAGGCCGTCAAGAAATACGAAGAGCTGGTGTCAAAGAAATATTCCGTCAGAGTGGCTACGATAACCGGAGCCGAGGACGAAGGTTTCCAGGCTGACAACGAGCTTTCCAGACAGATAGACCTGCTTGTAGAAAGGTTCAGGCCAGATGCGTGCGTACTAGTTACAGACGGTGCGAGCGACCAGCGCGTGCTTCCTCTGCTGAAGAACAGGCTGAAGGTTAACAGCGTTGACCTGGTCAGGATGAAGCAGGCAGAGCAGCTTGAGAATACATATTTCACCATAATAGAAAAGCTGAAGGAGCCTCATTACGCAAGGGCAGTCTTCGGAATTCCTGCAGTGCTTTTGCTGCTGTTTGCAATAAGCTATTACCTGAGCCTTGGATGGCAGTTTCCCGTAGCGCTGATAGGGTTGTATCTCTTAATCAAGGGCTTCGGCCTGGAAGATTATTTCATATCTTCAGTAAAGGGCCTGGGCTCCAGCGTAAGCAGGGTCACGTTTACTCTCTACATGGCTTCGCTGCTGTTCTTCATGATAAGCATAGTGCTCAGCTTCGGCGGTTATGCGCACGCCGTTGCCATAACGAGAGACCCTCTGACGCAAGTCTCATATGCTATAGAAAGCCTGTTGCTGCTGCTTCCTGTGAGCCTTGTTCTTTACTTGGTGGGCAGGATGGTAGACTTGGAGAGCAGGCATTACAGGTACAGGGCCATAAACCAGGGGACATACATGGGCTACGCAATACTCACGCTGGCTTTGGTATACCTGGTATCTGCATGGTTCATAGGGCAGATATACTTCTACCAGCTCCTGGTCTTCAGCGTCGTAATAATAATTCTGGGATACGCGATATCGTATTCGAGCATGATGCTAAAGAGGCACGCAGTCAGGAAAGCAAGGCTTAAGGACAAGAACGTGATAAACGACATAGGCGCATACATAGGCAAGGTTACGAGCATAGATTCAAAGAGGGGCTATATGATGGTAAAGACCGACTACGGCTCAACGCTCAAGTTCGACATAGACAGGATAACCAACGTTTCGGACAAGATAATAATAAGATGAGCATGCAATTCAAGCGGTGCATACGATGGCAAAATCAAAACAGAAGGAGGAAAACGATCGGATATTGTACCTTCTGGCCTATGTATTTACGATAATATCAGGGGCAATAATATACCTGTTCTTTTCCAATGGCAACAAGCAGCTCAAGCTCCATTCCGAGCAGGCAATAATACTAGGCATAATAATAGTTGTCGAGGCCGTTCTATTTTTGGTTCCGTACATAGCTGGCGTAATCGGCCTGCTGATATGGCTATATGGCTTGTACGTCGGCTTTGAGGCATACATTGGCAACGATGTCAAAATACCCTACATAACGGATTTCGTAAGGTCCAACGGCACATGAAACAGCGGAAATCCTATATATTATAATATTGGAAATCAGATATGGTGTCTATCTGTCTGTGTACAAATCGATTCAGCTGCAGGAAGCAGGCCTGAAATTCAGGATGGATTCCGTCCAACTGATTAAGAGATTTGCTTCCACATCGCCAAAAATGGCAGAATTTCTTAAAGGCTCGGACTATGTGATTGCCCTAAGGGACCTCGCCGAAATCTCAGTCCCGAATGCCAAATACTACGAGGTACAGGAAATAGAAAACGAAGAATTGTTCGCCATGCTAAGGGGTGCCAGGGACAAAGCGGGCAATCCGGTTTACAAGGATGCACACTTTTCAGTAGAGCCTCACGATGCCAAAAACATATACGGCATACAGACGTTCATAAGCGTGGACAAGCTCGCCGAAGCCGAGAAAAGGGACAAGTTTTTAAGCGACATAGGTGCAACAGCACATTTTGATGGCACCAGCTACGCAATAAAAGCCAACGCAGGAAGCAAAATCTGCGCTTCGATACTTGTGCCGCCCGTGGTGATAGACTACAGGTCGGCGGACCTTGAAGGGCCAATGAAGATTGTGGAGCATAGGATTGCCAACGGCGACAGGATAAGAATAAAAGGCGTTGAAGGCACTGTCACATTCGACATGGCAGCTGCGCTTGCAGGTATAAGGGATGCAATATCAAAAAGCGACACGATCAGGACCGTAAAGGACGGGACGCACAGAGCCTATATAACTTATTGCACGGGCAGGCAGTTCAACGCAATAACAATAAGCAACCAGACTGAGATGCCGACCAACATACCTGTGCGCTTCGGCATGATGGTGCTATCCAAAGAAAAGCCCGAGCCTGAAGACAGGTACCCTGGCTACACTCCTACGGCAAATTCCGAGCTTAAGCAGTTCGGCATAGATTCGTGATCAAGTTGCAGAAAAAAAACACCGATTCAAAAAAATACATACTTCACAGAGCTGCAGTTGTGGATTTCGACAACACGCTGTTTTTCACAGACGAATGCACAATTATAGCTTCGAAGGAAATTTACGGCAGGCGCATGCCAATCGAGGAGATAAGATCCCTTTCGAAACCGGAAAAGTACAGGATTTACAGGCTCGGATTCGAAAAATACCACAAAAAAAGCAGGCCAAATACGCTTATGATAAGAAAGCTCAAGAAAAGCGATGCTGAGCTGATATTGTTAACTGCCAGGACCAAGGAAGATTCCAAAACTATAATGTCTCTTATTGCATCCAGCGGCTTGGAATTCGACCGCCTTATCTTCAGGCCTAAGAAATACCTTTCCGTCCACGACGAAGAATGGAAGCTTGGGGAATTGAACAAGATTTCCAAGAAGTATGACGAAATTGAGTTCTACGAAGACAAGATCGAAAACATACTGCATGCAAAGAACGACCTTCTAGGCCAAAAAATGAAGTGCTTCAAGGTTTCTGGCGCCTCTATAAAGGGAGTATGACTTGCTATGCTGAGTCAGCAGCCACTTCGTAATATATAAAAGTTGCGGCTATGTTCTATCTCGCTAAAGCTTAAATATCTGGAAAAGCACATATTATACCATGGCATTTATCAGAAAGGAAGGGGTAAGCGTAGAGGTTGTCAATACCAAAAAGGCCGAGCAGTTGCTGTCCTATTTTGTTGACGTCGCTTTGGCTACAAACAAATCCATATACGGGCTCTCCAACGCGGATTCGAAAAAGCTCAGGAGAGGAAAGGCAGTATTGGAATCAGCTCCGCAAGGCATAGCTGCTTTTGACAAGCTCCGTGAATTTGAGCTCTACAGGCTGGAGTATGAAATCGGAGCTCTGCGCCTGATGTACAAAGCCCTAAAACACTCGGAATTCAGCTCAGGGCAGAAGGATATGCTAAAATTCATAAAACAGTCGCTAAGGGTTTCCCGCGTTGGTGACAAGTCAAAGCTAGGCCAAATGGAAGAAGCAAAGTTCAAAGCCGACCTTATGGCTGACCGCATGCTGCAGATAACTAAAAGGCTGAAGCACGACCTGGCACCAAAAAGCACCCTTGATGTAGACACC
>JAMCSF010000012.1 GCA_023380795.1 Candidatus Martarchaeota archaeon
CTGTCGTCTGATCCTTCGATGGAAAGGATAATACTGCCTAGGCTGGCGTTGACGACTGCGGAGTACCTAGCTTACAAGGAAGACATGCACGTCCTGGTGATACTTACAGACATGACAAACTACTGCGAAGCTCTGAGAGAGATATCGGCGGCAAGGCAGGAGGTTCCAGGAAGAAGGGGCTTCCCCGGATACATGTATACGGACCTTTCGACGATATACGAAAGGGCGGGGAAGATAAGAGGCAGAAAGGGCTCAATAACGCAAGTGCCTATACTCACTATGCCGGGAGACGACATAACACACCCGATACCTGACCTCACTGGCTATATAACCGAGGGCCAGATAGTGCTGAGCAGGGAGCTTTACAGGAAGGGCATATACCCGAACGTAGACGTCCTGCTGTCCCTTTCCAGGCTAATGAACCAGGGAATAGGCAAGAACAGCACCAGAGAGGACCACAGGGGCGTGGTGGATCAGCTTTATGCTGCGTACGCAAAGGGCAAGGACCTCAGAAGCCTCACTGAGATAGTTGGAGAAGAAGCGCTCAGCCAGGGGGACAAGGCATACCTGAAATTCGCGGACCTGTTCGAAAGCAAATTCGTGAACCAGGACTATTACGAGGACAGAACCATAGAAAAGACCTTGGAGCTCAGCTGGGATCTGCTGTCAAACATAGACAGGAACGACGTCAAGAGGGTCAAGGAGGAATACATAAAGAAATACGGAAAGTGGGAAGAGAAGAATGGCCCAAAGTAACATAAGGACGACGAGGCTAGAGCTCATAAGGACGAGGGCCCGCATAAAGGTAGCAGCCAAGGGGCTCAATCTGCTCAAGATGAAGAGATCGAGCCTCGTGCTTGCCTTCTTCGAAATGGCCAGGCAAATAAAGCTGATGCGAGGCAACATGCTCGAGAGCGTAAGGCTCGCTGCAGACTCGGTAAAGATAGCGGACATTATGGCAGGAAGGATAACGATGGAGCGCATCGCAGCCGAAAATGCCGAAGCCTCGGCAAGGGCTTCATCAAAGAACATAATGGGTGTCAAGATACCTGATCTTGAGGTAAGGTCAAACGGGGCAGAGGATGCAGGCTATTCTGTGATATCGATGCCGGCATCTGTGTTCGACGCAAAAAGGAGCTATGAGAACCTGTTCAAGCTGCTAATAGAAGTTGCTGAAAAGGAGAATGCCCTGCGCCTTCTGCTTTACGAAATAGAAAAGCTCAACAGGAGGAGCAATGCCATAGAGAATGTGGCAATACCCAAGCTTAAGGAAAAGGCGTCTTACATAAAGCAGAGGCTTGACGACATGGAAAGGGACCAGATAGTCTCTATAAAGTACATAAAGGGAAAGCTTGAGAGCGGGGGCGAAACCTGATGCGAAGCAATTATACTATGGACAAGATCATGCACAAACAGCACAAGCTCAGGATTACTGAAGAGGGCAGCGTGGCTATAATGAGATTCCAGAAGATAATGTATGCGGTAATGGCAATAAACATAGCGCTTGCGGTGTTCGCTGTGCTGGCGCTGATGCTGATGTCAGGGGTAATAAAATGAGCGATATTTCAACATTGGAAAAAATAAAAGAAAGCGAAGATTCATATTCAAAGGCCATCGAAAAGGCCAAAGCAGAAGCAGAAGCCATAGTAAAAAACGCCCGCGCACAGGCAGAAATAATACTCCACGATGCCACGGGGCGTTCCAACGAGCAGGCGGACTCGATAAAAGTCGAAGCGCTGAAGGAAGCCAAGAAAAGCTCAGAGGAGCTCATAAAGGTGCAGCAGTCAAAGGTTTCTTCGCTTAAGGACATATCCAAGGACGAAGCCCTTGCGGCATTTGCCGAATCTGTTTCGGAATATTTCGGGATTGGAAGAAAGAAGTAAAATGGTGCGACAATGTTGCTGAAGCCTGCAAAGATGTCAAGGGAACGCATAATCATATCTAGGGAGCACCGCCAGGCGGTTATAACTGCTCTCCACGATCTTGGCGTCATGCAGATAGAGCAGCTTCCAGAGAACGTAGCAGAGGTCCTGAACAAGAGCGACGATCTGGGCTACAAGCAGATAAGCGACTACGACCAGAAATTCAGGAGCCTCGAATCAATGCTTTACAAGTACGAGCCAAACGAAAAGTATTCCATGGAAGACACGGCAGAGCTGATGAAGAAGGCCGATTCCATAGCAATAACAGAAAGGGTAACACAGATAACAAGGGAGATGGCATCTGTCGAGGCGGAGCTCAAGGAGCTCAGGGACACGCTGAATCTTTTAAAGCGCATGCCACACACGAGGCACGATCTCGCGATATTCGGCACAGGCAAGATTGCATCATTTCTGGTGGAGGGCAGGGACCTCCAGAAATTCAATTCCGAAGCGCACAAAGCAATAAAGGAGTGCGTACTTCTCAAGGGGGAATATTCTACAATAGCTAGCATAAGCAGGGACGCCGAAAAGGAATTCGGCAACTATGTCAAAGGGATGAAGCTTTCTGTAGAGGCAATACCAAAAATGTCCGGCCCAGTCTCCGCAAACGAAAAGCTGATAGAATCTAGGATATCTGAATCCGAATCAAAATACGAAGCGCTAAAATCAGAGCTTACCAACATATCCGAAATACATTATCCGCTAGTAAGCGCAATACGCGAGCAATTGGACCTGGAGATGGAAAAGCTCGACATAGTGTCTAAGTTCGGCTTCGGTATCAACGTCATTGCGATCGAGGGCTGGGTTCCGGAGGACGACCTCCACAGACTGAAATCCACGCTCAAGCGCATAACCGAAGACTGCTACATAATGGAGAAGCTCCACACCAAAGAGCTTCCGCCTACAAAGCTTTCCAATCCTGTCACAGCTAGGCTTTTCGAGTTTTTCATAAGGTTCTATTCGCTGCCCAAGAGCGACGAGTTCGACCCTACGCTAATATTTGCTGTCGTGTTCCCGATATTCTTCGGCTTCATGATAGGCGACGTGGGCTACGGCGCCGTGATGCTTCTCGGCTCGATATGGCTGCTCCGCAGGCTAAAACATCCGCCGAAAAAAAGCCACATACCAAAGGCAATAAGCAAATTCGTCAACACTATAATAAGCAACAACGGCCTCACTGTACTGGCAAAATCAATAATGCCGGGGGCTGTTATAGCGATATTTCTGGGCGTTATATTCAATGAATACTTCGGTTTCCAGCTGCCGTATACTGCGATATTCAACGTGGAGACGGGATTGCCAACGCTGCTGCTTATATCCGGATGGATAGGCGTTGCAATGGTGTCGTTCGGGTTCATTCTTGGGTTCCTCAACAATCTCGCGATAGGGCGCAAGAAGCATGCAGCCGGAAGGATTGGCTGGCTCATGGCCGCATGGGGCATAGTCATATTCGGCCTTGCCGTGCTCCACAAGCAGCCTCTTTGGTTCCCCAACTATCCGGTAGTGCTTGCCTACTTCCTGCTTATCGGCGGGATAATAATGTTCCTTGTAACAGAGGGTTTCGAATCGCTGATGGAATTGCCCTCTCTCATAAGCCACATCCTCTCATATACTAGGCTCATAGGCATACTGCTTGCGTCTGTAATACTAGCGCAGGTCATAGACTTCATATTCATGCATTCGCTGACGCATTCGATACCCCTTGCGATACTGGGCATAGTGATACTCATAGTGGGCCAGCTGTTCAACATAGCAATAGCGCTCTTTGAGCCCGGCATACAAGGTGCAAGGCTTATATACGTTGAATTCTTCTCAAAGTTCTTCTCAGGAAACGGGAGGGAGTTCAGGCCATTCGCGAGCAGAAGGCAGCGCACAATAAATACGGTAGAAGAAGAACAGCTTATACAACGCTGAAAGCCATAGCCAAGCCTTCCCCCTGTATTGCACATCACATTTTTGGCTAATTGGCCTATGTGGCGATGATTGCGCTTATCGCTCAGGTTACCTTCTCCAGTACTGTGCCTGATATCGTGTGCGGAAAGCCGGTCTGTATATCGGTGTAGTTTATCAGCACGTAGCCCCTAAAAATAGCCCCAGGATTTCCAGTGAATACCGTATCATTGGACCAGCACTGAAGCTCTTCTGTGCTATTGCCGCTTACTGTGACGTTTGACCCTATCTGCAAATCTATGCCGTTAGGGAAATAAACCATATGGCTGAGCGACGCGTTCGAATTGCAGCCTATTGCAGTTATGTTTATCGGAGAGCTAGTCGACTGCTGCATGTTTATTGTCAGCATTCCGTTGCTGCTGAGCGTGCTGAATATGCAGCTGAAATCAGCCGGGAATATGCAGCTTGTGCTGACGAAGGAGCTCGGGTTGAACAAGCCGAGCTCAAAGAGCACCCCGAGCGCAATAGCAATTATCAGTATTGCCCACCCGTACGTTATGAGGTATTCCATGGCGCTTTGGCCTTTGGCTCCTCTATTATTTTCCGTAACGTTTGCAGGTTCCATAAACACACAAATAAAGTTCTCAGCAAAAAGCTAAATTACTTGAGCGGCGGGCAAACTCCTTGTAGCAAGCCCAATACGAGCTGCCTTCAGTATTTTATTCTTGAGAGCTCTATCTCGCATCCAACCACAGGCTCTTCAATGCCGAAGGCGTTCAGTATTTTTGGGTGCACTTCCCCAACCACCCCTATCTCCTCGCCTTTTGAGGTTATCTTGGCGCATCTTCCCGGAATGAATTCCGCTCCGGAGCCCTCTTCAAACCCTATCTCGATCCCCATTGAAGCCATTGCCGATATTATTACGGATTTTGCCCGCCGCTAATCAGCCTTGGAATGCTCGGATACGAAGGCGAGTGCTTTCCTCTCCTCGGCTTTTCCCCCTGCTACGCTAAAGGCATCTCCTATCTCGAACATGCGGTACGGCATCTGTTCCGACGCCGAATCACGCAAGTTGTTGATGAGCGACGGCAAAATGCTGCTTCGCATTATGCTTATGTTCTCGGTTTTCGAGTACCTTATGTTGACTACTTTTTCCATTTCCGGCTCCTTCCCCATCATCTCAAATTCGGCATTCTCGTTGGTAAGGTAATTGTTGTACGCTTCCGTATACCCTAGGCCGAGCATGATCTCTGTAAGCTTGTCGGCAAAGAGTGTGAATGCGGTTTCGCTTCCTGCATTAACGCTCGATACAGGCCTGGATTTTACGGAATCGTATCCGTATGCGAAGACAAGGTCCTCGTAAACATCCTGTTCATTGAATACGTCGTAGCGATACGGAGGCACAGCCACAGAAACTAAGTTTTTTGCCTCTTCCAAAACAAGGTAGCCGCTTCTTACCGCAAGCCTTTTTATGTCGGCGTCGTTTGCCTTGTAACCAAGCACCCCATAGAATCCGGAAGCCTTTATCTTTATGATGCGCCTGTCAAGCTTCGGGTATTCGCCGCTTGCTCCGTTTGCGGAGACTACCTTTACAGAATAAACTTTGGCTCCGGCGTCTATAAAACTGCATGCGAACATGTCTGCCGCTTTGGATACAGTTTCTGAATCGGTTCCGGTGAAGTCTATGAAAAGAGATTTCGTTTTTACAGTTACCTTGGTCTTTTCGGAATTAGTTATCGGTATAAGGGATATTGTCGTTGCCGAATCCCTAAGAAAAGGGTAAAGCTGCCGGCTTCCCATTTCTGCCGCAATGGTATTTGCATATGCTATGCCTTTCCTGTTTTCCTTAATTACGTCTTCAAATTTCATATCTTCGCTTTCCCCTAGCGGTGTTATGCTTCCATCGTAAGCAGCGTCATAGACCAGATTCCCTTCTATTGCCGAAAGGTCATGTATGCCCATGGCAAGCTTCTTCCTGTTTCTGCCGAGAGTGCCGCCTATTTTCTCCGAGAAGTTTATCAGATATTTCAGCGAGGCCTCAGTGAAAGAAACGTCTTTCACCACAATGCCTGCTATATCGGGCCTGACCCTGCCAACATTCTTGCCTACGCTTATGGAAATGCCGCTGTCTCCGCTTACTTCATAGCTTCTTGGCTTGCGCACGCCTTCGTGGAGCGCAAGCTGTCTTGCCAACCCTACTATGTCCAGCATGTCGGACCTGTTCGGGGTAATATCAACGGTTATATCGCCGTCGGCATCGCGCTCCACCTCCATGCCTATTTTGGGTATGGTGTCCTCGGGTTTTGAAAGCCCCGACTCTTTGACCAGGTCCTTTTTAACAAACGTTATCGTTGCCATTGCATCACAGCCTGAGCGGCTTGCGCCTCCTCAGCCAGCCTATGTCGTTCTTGTACAGCTCGCTCAGCGAGCTTATGCCCAGATATTTGAACATCAGCCTGTCGAGCCCTGCTCCCCAAGCTATAACGCGCATGTCGGTGCCTAGGGCTTTGGTTATCTCCTTTCTTATTATTCCGCCGCCGCAGAGCTCTATCCAGTCGCCGTGCTCCTCGTCATAATAGCTGGCTTCCAGGCCAGGCTCGACGAACGGGAAGTACGAGGGCTTGAACTTGACCTTGAATCCAAGCCCTTTGTAAAACTGCTCAAGCGTGCCCTTTAGGTCTGCGACGCCCAAGCCTTTGCCTATTATTATGCCGTCAAGCTGGTGGAGCTCAGCCAGGTGCTTGTAGTCTATGCTCTCGTTCCTGAAAACCTTGCCTATGGAGAAAAGCTTTATCGGATACTCGAGTTCGCTTGAATTTCCATATTCCCTTATGTTGTGGGCCGAAACGCTTGTCGTGTGCGTCCTGAGCACCGGCTGAAACGATATTTCGTCGTTCCAGCTCTTCCATCCCTTTTTGTGCATCCTGGCCACACTTTTCAGGAGCTCCTTCTCTGCAATACCAAATATATCAGGGTTCGACAGGAAGAACGTGTCCTGCATCTCGCGGGTGGGATGGTCCTGAGGCGAAAAAAGCGCATCGAAATTCCAGAAAGATGATTCTATCATCGGGCCAGCCGTCTCTATGAAGCCCTGGCTCACCCACATGCGCCTTACAAGCTCCATAAACTCCTTCATCGGGTGCCTTCTAGCTGGATAAGCATCTGCCACTGGCGCCTCCACGTCGTACGGCCTGAACCCGGAATCCGTCCATATCCTGGATTTTATTATGTCTCTTGTAAGCTGCCCTATCCAGTTTCCGGCTTTTTCCCCTGAAAGCATCTCAATGCCTATGTCGGTTATTGATATTAGGGATATCTTGGATTTCGGCTTTATCTGCACAAGTTTTCTGTGCTCCAGCTCCTTGGCAGTATTCCTTATTTTTTCCATTTCTGCATTGCCGACATAGGCTATATTGTCTGCTCCTCTGCCGGTTTTTGAAAGGAGCACCCCGAGCACGCTTTTCTGATCATAATCGCTTCCGATGGCCTTTCTGCCCTTTTCGGTTATTTGCAGCTTGCCATCCTTTATGTCGGCCCACCCATTCCTCTTTACCCATGCGAGCGCTATTCCGTTTATGTTTCCCTTGAGGTCTTTTGGGCCCTTTGCAAGCTCTGAAAGCAAAGCCTGCTCTGGAAACCCATCCGCATAGCCCAGCGCCTCAGGGCTGATCTCTATCTCGGCCCCATAATCTATTGCAATTTCGACTCCTCCCTTGGACTTTAGGCTTTCAGAAGCCCAAAGGACCGCATCGCGACCGAGGCCAGTTCCTTCGCATATGCTTTCCACATCTGCGCTCCCCTTGTCCTTGAGGAATGACAAAAGCTTGGATTCGTACTCATGCAATGCAAGCACCAAATTACCTGGATTTTGCATAGGCGTATGCTATAAGTCCAGCTATCATTGCGGCTATTATTATATAGGAGAAAACGCCAAGGGCGTTGTAAACCCCTGTAAAGAAGCCGGTAACCTCGGCCGTGAGGCTTTCGCGCATTATGAATACAAGCGTGAACTTCGACAGCGGCTCGCCATCGAACCAGGAAAACTGCGTTGTGTTGGAGTAGCCGCTCGTGAAGTTGGCCACTGGCGCGTCAGGTATCGGGTATATAGCTGATATCTGCGACCCAGCTGGCAGTATTATCGTCAGTGTTGTGTTCGCGGGAAGAACTTCGCCGCTGGTCGCGTGCTCAAAATTGAACACGTTCTTATTGAACGAGTATACGAACTCCCTAGGTGCCGTTTGCTTGACGCTTGTGACGTTGTTCACATAGTAGCTCATTATGAGCTTGGCAACCCCCCCATCATATTGCGGAACTAGGGGTCCTGGCAGGTATTTGAAGTTGTAAACTCCACTCTTGGGGTTTATTATGTGCTGCACGAGAAGGGGCCCTATGAAGCCCTGCCATGTGCTTAGGGTCAGGTTAAGGGCTATCCTGTTGGTCTCGTACTGGTTCACCGAGCTGTTGCTGACGAAGACAGTAAGCACCTCGGTAACCTGGGCGCTGGTGTTCTTGTTGAGCGTAACGGTTGTGTTAAGATGGGTCACGGTATAAGAGCCGTAGCTAGAGCCCGCAACCGCAAAAAGCACCAGCAGCGCGCACGCGATAGCCGCAATCACCATTTTCATATGACCACAACAGCATTATGGTTATATTATAGAGTGCTTAAATAACTTAGCCCGTGCTCCTTGGCTGTCCAGCAACATGTGCTGAAATTATCCTACAAATGCATACAAAACCGCGCAAGCCATAATCCTGAATATCGGCGCTTCGTGCCGATAGATACAAAGCTTTAAATATAAGCGCAGTCGCAATATTACTATATATGTAGTAAGGCAAAGAAATGAACCAAGCCTACATATGAGCAAAGATACAGATGGAAGAAGACGAAAGTTTCGGACAGGAAAGAAATGAAGAAGGAATGGAAGGAGAAGAGCAAAGAAGGCCAAGACGCGAAGGAAGGGACAGGGGCGTATCAATAAAACCCTCATACTTCTTGCAGAAGCCGGTAAAGGCTGGCGACGAGGTTGACGTAACCATAGAAGCGGTTGCCTCAAAGGGCGACGGCATAGCTAAGGTCAACGGCTTTGTTGTCTTCGTTAAGGGCGCGAAGCAGGGAGAAAGCATGAAGGTCAGGATAACTGACGTCAAGGCAAGGTTTGCATTGGCGGAAAGACTCTGATTGCGATTAGCTTTCACAAAGAGATAAAGGATTAGTTTTATTTTTTACTATTTCTGTTTTATTTTAGGCTCTTAGCGGAGCCGATTCTTTAATCCTATTTTTCCAAGCGTTTTTTAACAATATTAAAGGATGTCAAAAAAGAAAAAGAAGCCGCAAAACGCGGCGAAATCAATTCAGCACATTGCCTTTGCGTATACTGCTCCTGCTGATGCTATCACGAATCCGATTATCGCAACAACTACCATTAGCGGGTTTCCTGCTGTCATTGCAACGAATGCGAATCCTCCTGCACATGCCGGCGCCATTGCTGCCCTGGTTATCGGGTTGTTCTTGATCAGGTTTGCGAAGCTGAGTATGAAAAGAGATACTGCGCTGAGCACCCCAACCGCGTATAGGAGCGGAAGCCAAACTGCCGTTATCGCAGTCGCAAAGATTCCTGTTGCTGCAGTGCCTGAAGAGGTAACATATACCAAAGCCAGGTATATCAAGCTGCCTACGAATTCAAGGGCAAATGCCCCTGGGTTTGTTTTGCCAGATGATGCTTTAGACATATTTTCACCGTATCTAACTGCTCAGGGGCCGTTTTTATACTAATCATATTACTGTTTATACCTGATTACATATTTTGCAGCCCATCCGTGCCAATTTAGCCAATTTAGGTAGGAAGGTAAACGGCAATGCCTATAACGATTTTATTGGTTATTTATGTAACTAAATTGTGGTTGTTATGAAAGCGCTCATTTTTGACAAGCAGGGGACGGAAAACCTCAAGATTGCAGACCTAGAAAGGCCTGAGCCAAAAGAGGGCGAGGTATTGATAAAAATCGCAATGGCCGGAGTGAATCCAATAGACAAAATGATAATAAACGCAATACCTGGAATAAAGCCAATGCCGCATATAGCCGGGGCTGAGTTCGCAGGCACTGTGGAAGCAGCAGGCCAATCGGTAAAATCCCTAAAGCCTGGCGACAGGGTTACTGTATTCAACAGGTATTTTGATGGGACCTGCGACATGTGCAGTGCAGGCATGGAAATGCTGTGCAGGAACGGCTATATAACCGGAGTCATGAGTGATGGGGGTTTCGCAGAGTACATAGCAGTGAACGAAAGAAACGCAGTAAAGATTCCTGACGGTACCGGCTGGGAGATGGCAGCTTCGCTTCCGGTTGCCGCGCTTACGCCATACCACGCTGTTAACCGCGCAGGCCTGAGCAAGGGCGAAACTGCGGTCATACTCGGCGCCTCAGGCAATACTGGGCGCTTTGCGCTACAGTTCGCAAAAGAGAAGGGCGCCAGGGTCATAGCAGTATCGAGGAAGAGCTCAATGGCAGATTTCGGCGCCGATGAAACCGTATCCACGGAAAATGCCATAGAAAAAATAAGCGAGATCACTAAGGGCAGGATGGCAGATTTTGTCCTAAATTCGCTAGGCGAGAAATTCTGGAACGAAAGCTTTTCCATGCTGGGGAGCAACTCCCGGCTGGCAACATTCGGCACTCTTACAGGGCCGCAGGTAAGCTTGGACCTTTCCGGAGTATATTCAAAACATGCAACGATAATCGGGTCTACCGGAGGCTCCATGCATGAGTTCAAAGAGCTAGCTTCTAAATCTCCGGGCTACAAGCTCAAGGTATGGAAGAAGTTCAGGCTTGAAGAAGGCCAGGCTGCAATAAATGGGCTCTCCTCAAGCGACAGGGACGGGAGGGTAATGCTGCAGATAAGCTGACAATAATAAGGCAGTATTTAGATAAGCCTCGAGAGGGATTTGAACCCTCGACCCCCTGTTTTCACAGCCCTATTTATGGGGCGTACGAGACAGGTGCTCTACCAGTCTGAGCTACCGAGGCGCCAACCGCTTTTATAATTCAAACAACAAACTATAAATTCATTTATAAACAAATCTGAAAGTGGCGAGAAAGCTACCGGTAGAGCGCGTGTCAATACTACAAAACAATCAAGGATCGGAAGGGACAGATAGCCCGAATTCCTATGGCGGATGGAACGAGATTCCACCAACGGAATCCAAAGGATACAAAGTCAATGTCACGCCGAGCAATCCGTTTGAGCAGCAGAAGCCTCCGTCTCCTGTTCCAATAGCCAGAAAAGCCTCGCAGAATAAATTTCCGCTGAAATACCTGCTCATTGCCCTGGTGGTAATATTCATAGCGCTTATAGCGGTGCTTACGCTCCACAAGCCCTCTTCCACCACTACGATACTGACTACGTCGATAAGGCCTGACGTGTATACTGTGTCAGCTTGCGGCGCATTGGGCAAGCCAGGCTCATATTATTTAAGCTCAGACATAAGCGGCAATATAACCTCCGGCTCGTGCTTATACGTCAATTCCAGCAACGTTGCCGTAATATGCAACGGCAAATCGATAACCGGTTCAGGGCCTTACAGCAACAAGACTCCATATACATATGCTGTATACGCCTCAGGGAGGGATAACGTAACGGTGAGCGGCTGCACACTGTCTGACTTCTCATATGGCATAGCGGCTGTCAACTCCACTGGCGTGAAGGCCGTAGGAAACAAGGTATACAACAATACCATGTCTGGGGTCTACTTCTCTAACACTTCTTATTCTATTATATCCGGAAACAAAGTTTCCGGAACGTCGAGCCCACAGGGAGCACTTTATCTGGGCTACCGCTCAGTCGGGAACAAGGTATTGAACAATACGATACTTTCAAACGGCAACGTAGGGATAAACATATATTCAAGCGGCAACAACGTCTCTGAAAACATGATAGATTCTACTCCAAATTCATTCGCATGCCACGGGCTTTCCGGACTGATAAACGCGAGCTCTGCCTATGGGAATATCTGCACGGTCAACATCGGCTGCGACTTTTTGTCGTGCACAGAAACGAATTATCCAATAAATGTTTCCCAGATATCCCTCGGGAGTGTCATAAATTCCTGCGGCACGATAAACACTCCTGGCAACTACCATGTTGCCAGCGACATAAATGCCAAAGCGTACTCAAAGGCAGTGGGATTTCTAAATGGGTCTGCACAGGTCCCATGCATAACCATAAACGCGCCAGACGTGCATCTCGACTGCGAGAGCAATAACATAACAAACGTCACTTCAGGGTATGCCATATACGCGAGCTCTGAGCCGGGGCTTAAAATCGACTATTGCAGGATAGGCTCGTCGAAGGGCGGAATAATGCTCAGAAACATCACTGGCGCTGTTCTGTCAAATATCAGCATCTTTAACTCAAGCACTGGCATAATGTTGATAAATTCAAATTCAAGCAAGCTATATGACGTGAATGCCGAAAACGGCACTATAGGGCTTTACGTGGGCTTTTCCACACTAGATACCTTCAGCACGTTCAGGTTCACAGGAAACAGCTACGGAATCTATGTGAACGATTCCATAGGCAACGTCTACAACAGCGGCGTTGCAACAAACAATTCCAGGATCGACATATACGCGACCAACAACTCAATAAAATCCGGTTACTCTCTTATGTCGGATACGCAGTGCGGCCTTACTGATGCCGAATGGACGACATGCACTAACGTAGCGAAACCGCAGCTCAAGTTTTATCCCATAAATTCGTGCAGCACTATAAGCTATGAAGGCAACTATTCGCTAAGCCAGAACATACTTTCTTCATCTACAAATTGCATAACCATAAGGTCAAGCAACGTCAAGCTGTCGTGCGGACCGTATAAAATGTCAAGCCAGACGCGAGGCACAGGTACCGGCGTATCCATAAGCAACGCCAAAAACGTAACGATATACGGCTGCGACGCTGTCGGTTTCAAATACGGATACTACTTAAACAACGTAACAAATTCGTCGATAACAAACGGCTCTTCTTCAGGGGACACGTTCGGAGTTTACATTAAAGGGTCCAGAGGGATAAAAGTCGAGAACATAAGCGAAACCAGCGTCGGGAATTCGGGCATTTTCATGAACTCTTCCGAATACGGCATCATAAAAGACTCGTCATTCAATTCCGGGGCATATGGGATATATCTTTACAATTCAACCCGCAACGGAATTACGGGAAACAACGGCACTGGCGACGGTATCGGGATATACTTAAACACAAACTCAACCAATAACACCGTTGCCTACAACATGTTTTCCGGCTCTTCGAATTACGATTATGCGTGCTCAGGTAACGCATCAGGAATCGCTTCTGAATACGGCGGCATAAACTACGGCCAGAAAATATCTGACTGCATGTGGCTTTCAGGAATAAGCCCAAAGTCTGGGCCAGTGGCATGCAACTCATTCCTAAGCCCGTCCTCATATAACATAGGCACCGATGGCTATTACGGCATAGGGGCGCTGTGCAACGGAGTGTATTCAAATTCGACAACGATAAACTGCAACTACAATACCATAACTGCCACCCATGGCGGGACTTTTGCCGAATTCGACAATGTGAAGGGCGGAATCATAGAAAACTGCATACTGCGCGGCTTCACCACTCCTATAATCATAAAGAACTCCAGCGTGAAGGCCATTAACGACAGGATATACGTAAATGCAACGGACACAAGCTCGCCGCTTCTGTATTTCGGCATGGGCATATACTCCTCGCACGGCTTCACGATTTCGAACGTCTCGGTAATAAGCAATACTACTGGATTCTTGATAGAAAATTCCGCATCGGGAACAATTTCAGGCAGCAATTCGACTTCGCGCCAGATAGGTTACTACGTAGACAATACGACCGGCACTCTCTTCAAGGATGACACGGCAAAATCCCCTGGGATAGGCCTTTCTATGTCAAATTCTACGTCCAACGCCTTTTCTGGAGATTCGTTCAACGGATCCGTAGCCGGCGCACTGTGCATAGGCACATCAGAATCAAATTCGTCGAATGCCAATTCCGGTGCGAACTATTGTTCGGTTAATTCAGGATGCTCATGGCTAAAGGGCTCAGATTGCTGAAGTGATTAATGGTGAAGTTCGAGAAGCTGGCTGAATACTACAGCGTACTTGAAGGAGTTTCATCAAGGCTTAAAATGATAGAGATAATGTCAGAAACGTTTAAGGAGGCAGAACCATCCGAGATAGGGCAGATAGTATACATGACCCAGGGGGTATTGGCTCCCCCGTTCGAGGGCAAGGAATTCGGCGTTGCTGAGAAGATGGCTGCGGAGGCCATAGCCATCGCAACCGGATACACGAAGGAGGACGTTGAAGCCGACTTCAGGAAAAGCGGAGACCTTGGCAGCACCGCGGAGAATCTCGTATCGAAATCAAAGCTCAGGCGCATGTCTTCTTCAAAGCCCAGCGTCTGCGATGTCTACTCTTCAATGGTGAAAATATCCGAATCCTCCGGAAAGGGCAGCAAGGACCAGAAAATAAAGATGCTAGCAAACCTTGTTGCAAGCTCAAGCCCTGTTGAGGCAAGGTACATAATAAAATATCCTCTCGGGCAGCTCAGGCTCGGCCTCGGGGACGCAACGATGCTTGAGGCCCTGTCGGTCATGTACAAGGGCGACCGCACGCTAAAGGAGCATTTGGAAAGGGCCTATAATATATGCAGCGACCTCGGGCTCGTGGCCAAGGAGCTCAAGTCCAATGGGATCAAGGCAATAGAAGATTTTTCCGTATCTATATTCAAGCCCATAAGGCCGGCACTTGCGGAACGCCTGCCAACTGCAGAAGAGATACTGGAAAAGATGGGCGGCGAATGTGCAGTAGAGCAGAAATATGACGGCTTCAGGTGCCAGGTACACAAGATGGGCAAAAGGGTGGAGATATATTCGAGAAGGCTGGAAAGGACAACTGACATGTTCCCTGACATAGCTGCAGCCGCCATAAAGGAAGTCTCTTCGAAGGAAGTCATATTCGAGGGAGAAGCCCTTGCATACAACGACGCTACCGGCGAATTCATGCCTTTTCAGGAGACGATACAGAGAAAAAGGAAGCACGGGATTTCGGAAAAAGCGGTATCGCTTCCGCTTAGGCTGATGGCGTTCGATCTTATGTTCGCAGACGGGAAAAGCTACATGAACGAACCGTACGAGCAGAGGCGCAAGGAGCTTGAGCTGGTACTAGGAGGCAACGAAACCATAAAGCCGTCGAAGCGCATAATCACGCATTCGGCGAAGGAGCTTGAGGATTTCTTCAACTCTTCCGTATCCGATGGCCTCGAGGGAATAGTGGCAAAGGACCTAAAGTCGCCGTATGTTGCAGGGGCGAGGAAATTCTCATGGATAAAGCTCAAGCGAAGCTATCAGGGCGAGCTCTCTGACACGCTTGACCTTGTGATAGTCGGATACTACCGCGGAAAGGGCTCCAGGACCGAATTCGGCTTCGGGGGCCTGCTGTGCGCAGTATACAACGAAAAGCGCGATCTTTTCGAGACTGTTTCCAAGCTCGGCACTGGCTTCACCGAGGCGCAGATGCAGGAGCTTAGCAAGCTGCTATCCAAAATAGAGCAGAAATCCAAGCCTGCGAGGGTCGATTCCATAACTGAGCCAGATTTCTGGGTATACCCAAAATACGTTGTCACGGTCAAAGCCGACGAGATAACAAAATCCCCTATGCACACCTGCGGAATGTCAGTCCAGGATGACGGCAGCAAATCAGGATATTCTCTCAGGTTTCCTAGGCTGGTTGGTGAAACCACGATAAGGGAGGACAAGAGCCCAGAAGAGGCTACGACTACAAAGGAGATAATCGAGCTCTTCGCGCAACAGAAAAAGGTAAGGGTTTCAGACAGATGAGCTTATGCGCTGCCATCACATGCAGCTTTCAACTACCTTTGAAGCTTTCTGCAGGCTTTTTATCATGTCCTTGACCTTAGGGTTGAGCTTGTAGCCCAAGCCATATCCGTTCGTTGTCCTTATGTGCGTTGGCTGTATCACGTTGAGGTCAAGCGAAAGCTCCCTGAGCGATATTATAAGCGTCTTTCTAGTAAACTTTTTCTCAAGCACGGAATATATCTCTTTAGTGGTCCTCGGGGATTTCTCGAAAAGCAATTCCATTACTGCATAATTAGGCCTGCTTATCGCCTTCCTCAATGCCCAGATTTCATCCTGCTGCTTTTCTTTTTTTACCATAATAATACTTTTTGTAAAAGATTTATATACATTTGCACCCTTTTCTCAATTCTCAGTTTTGCATAGGCCATGAATGCGATTAATTATACAAAGGTATATAAATATTTATTTTAATATAATATCATGGAGTTTAATAAAATAATCAAGGGCAAAGGCTCAATGTTTTCCGCCATGGGGTTCAGGATTGGAAAGCGTTCAGGCCCGCCCGCTGCGCAGAGGCACAAACTCTCATTCGATTTTCTTGATCATTATCCAGAAGAAGTGCTCCTTGATGCTCCTAACGTCGTTGTGGGAAAATCTGGCTCGTCGCTGCTATACTCTGTAAAGGCGCATCCAGAATGGCTATCTGGCAAGGCCATGGCAGATGCAATGAAATCCCACCTTGTAAATTCTGTGCTTGAGGCGGAAAATGCCCAATACAACATAGGCGACAAGAATGCCATAGACTCTGCAGCAGGGCTGCTCTCTGAACGCTTCGGCGTTCCTAAAAATTCGATGGCAGCAAGAGCCGCCGCTCTGGATACATTCGGTTATGGGCCGCTGAGCTTTCTGCTGGAGGACTCGACAAACATCGAGGAGATAGTTATAAACGGCCCTTCGTATCCAATATCGCTCTATCACTCAAGGTACGGTTTCTGCACAACCAACCTAAAATTTTATACGGAGCATGATTCCATACACTGCATAAACAAGCTTCTCGAGTCAGCAGAGAAGGAACTGGCTTCCGACACTCCGATAGTCGACGCAAGCACGCCTTCAGGGCTCAGGGTTCATGCTCAGCAGGCTCCGTATTCGCCGTCTGGCATGGTTGCATCAATAAGGCTGTCGAAGCCTGAGCGCAGCGGCCCGGCATTCCTGCTTGCTAAGGGCACCCTCAATCCAGAGCTTCTGGCCTATTTGTGGATGGCAATCGATGCAAGGCTCAATCTTCTGATAACCGGGCCACCTGCATCAGGAAAAACGACTTTGCTGAAGGCATTGACTGACATAATGCCGCGCTACGAGCGCGTAGTGGCAATAGAGGAGGAAACAGACGAGCTCATAATGCATTCTAACTTTACCAATGCCGTTTACCTAATCGGGAAGAAATCAACCGAAAAATCAGACAAGACGATATCAGATCAAGTGGTGAACGCCCTGAGGCTCAGGCCGGACAGGCTTATAATAGGGGAGATAAGGGGCGCAGAGGCCAAGGATGCGTTTTTCGGGTCGAACACCGGGGTGCCGTTCATAGCGACAATGCATGCTTCCGGCAACGGAATAAGCGTGATATCAAGGCTGGAATCCAGGCCCATGCTTGTTGACCATGCCCTTGTTTCAAACCTCGATCTTGCGGTCCATATGTCGCTCGACAGTGCCATGCAGAGAAAAATAACTGGGATATCGGAATACAAATGGCTATCGCGCGCCGAGATGAATCCGGAAGAGGCAAAGGAATTCGAGATAAACAGCATATCTTCATACGACATGCCTAAGAAGGACGAGCTCAGGCGTTCCAAGGTGATAACATACTTCGCTATGAGAAAGCAGATGTCGCCGAGCGAAGCGATTAAGGAGTTTCAGGCTAGGTCAAAGGCAGCATCATCGTTTATGGCGAGAGGCTCAGGCGATTTTCAGGAGTTCATCCTTGGGTACAGGGGATTGAAATGAATCATTATGACAATAAAAGGGATACGGGCTTAGGTCCATACCTGATGTGCATTGGGTATGTTGTCATAATCCCATCAGCGGCTATTCTGCTTTTTGGGCTATACGGTTACCCTATAGCCGCTCTTTCTTCAGTGATGTTCTTCGCGTACTATGCAGCAAAGCTAAAGACCCTGGAGCTTACCTCGAAAATACGGGATTGGGTTTCATTCGTTGGGCTGGCTTCTTTAATCACGCTAAAGCGTATGAACCATGTGCCCACCGCGAAGGCATTATCCGATTCGGTCGGGATTTTTGAATATAATCCAAACGACGTTTCCATTGCGGTGAAGGATCTTCCATTGGCAATGCGTCTAATAGGTTTTAACGGCGCAATAAGCGCGCTCGCAGCAAAACCGCAAAAAGGCAAGCACCACAACCGCGTGCCTATAATGAAATCGGTTGCGGAGAAATCAGGTTTCGGCTTCGATGCGATTGGCTCAATATCTGCCGTAATGGACTCATCAATACAGAATCTCGAAAACGCGTTTTCCGTGCATAACGGCAGGAGCAACAGGAATTCAACGGTTCTTATGCTTTTTTCAACGGTGCTGCCTTCATTTGCCCTTTTCGGCATAGCAGGATATTCAATTCTTTCGGGGAGCGCATCGTTCCTGCCTGAGGCATTCGCCATATTCGTTGTTTCGGCACCGATTGCATATCTCATAATATCTAAAGTGACATCGGCGGTAAGCAATGCAATCATATAGCAATCTTGTAAGAAAGCCCGTGGCATTAAAACGCGCATTTGGCTCAAATGCAAGCATGGCCGTGGCTGCAATGTACGTTGGCTCGATAGCCGTTTCCATGTACTCCGTATTGCTTTCGCTTCCGATTATGCTTTCCGCGATGGTTTTGCACGGTCTATCGAAGTCAGGCCCAGATTGGGGCTGGAAATCCACGCCAATCAGCACTCTCTCAATTCTGCATTCAGTTTCACAAAGCCAGAAAAGCACAAGCTACTCAAAGGTAATGCATTCAATCCCATCTGAATTCCGCTATCGCAGCGAAATAAAATCCGCCATGAAAAGGTTTAAGGCAACTGGCGATGCCAAATTTTCCTTCGGCAAACTGGTTTCCAATAACGATCCCAGCCTGAGCGCGATAGGCATAATATTATACTCTGCCTTTTCCGGAGGCGCAGGCATGGCAGGCGCTTCTAAGTGGATGAAGGCAAAATGTTCGGGGCTAATGGGGCAAATCGCCAAAATGGCACAGATTTCGGAAAGCAGCGACACAATGATAGCCAGCGGAATAAACTTTTTCTTTCCAATATTTGCAGGAATAACGATAAACATCCTCAGGTTCGCGAGCCCTTCCGGATACAAGGTGTATTCTACGGCTCTGATTGCAATGTTCCTGTATTACATAATGGCTGTAAACTATTCGACATTATCAAATTCTTTGCGCCCGCGTGACGGTGTGGTGATGCGAACGCTTAGGATGAGCGCGCTTGCCTCGCTTGTTATGCAGGCTGCACTCCGCCTGTCCGCTTTCATGCTTTGAGGTGTAAAAATGGAAACGCAATATTCCGCACTGATCCGCGCCGTGGGGGCCATGGCAAGGTCAAGCAAAGGGCAAAGTTCGATAGAATACCTGATGATGCTATCAGCAGTAAGCATAGTTATCATAATAGCCCTGGCTATGATAACGCAGCTTAAGGGCGCAGCAGTTCATTCGTTCTTCAACGGAACGAACGGGAGCGTGATATCAACGCTGAAGTCAGAGCTTGGAAATATAACCACGCAGAGATAGGTGTTCAGGATGAATGCAAAAGCGCAAATCACTCTCGAATTCCTGATATACATGGCGATAAGCATTTCGGCCCTCGCCACGGCCATCTACGCCACCGCAGGAATGCGCTCAGGCTATATTGCAGGCATATCAAAATACGAGCTTGAGTCATTCTACAGCCATATAAGCGCAATGCAGCAGTACGGGAGCTCTTCGTTTGCGGCATACGTTCCCGAATCCGTATGCTCGTGCTCAGGCTCAGAAAGGGTGGTGTGCGGCAACTATACTGTGTACACCGGCGCAGGAATCAGGCTTGGCCCTTCGGTATGCGAATATTCGGGCTCCGTTGAAAACATAAGCGAATCTTACACTGGAATGGGTATATACAAAATAAGCGGTTCACGATGATGGGACAGATTACTCCGATTTTCATAATATCGCTAGTGATAGCGGTTTCAGCGCTAGCAATGCTAATTGGATTTTCGGCATATGTCGCATCTGCTCTTTCAGGAATGGCATACAGCATTGCGGCGCCGTCCTCTGCGATGCGGAACACGATAAGCCAGGGCGTGCAGATCCCTAATTCCTATAACATATGGGTTGAATGGCAATGAAGGCATTGTTGGTCGGTTTTGAGCAGCTCGTGGCGCTGTCAATACTGCTTACTTCAATCTTGCTGGTATCCGGGCTTTTGGTAAATCATTACCGCTCATCCGTGCTTAATGATAATTCCGCAATGGAGAAGCTGTCAGCATACTATGAAATGCAGCAAGTGGCTTACGCTATGGCTGCTGGCAACTCCTATCCTGTGCTGCAAACCGGAAATTCGATTAAAATTGCAAGTTTATCTGACTATGGCCCAGGAAATCATACCTGCAGCATGAATTACACTGCAGACAAGAACTATGTCTGCGGCATAGCCGCATATTCTGGGAAGCTATACATAATCAGGGTGTATCAAAATGGGTGAATCATATAATATGAAGCTACAGGGTTCGATAGAATTCATAATCATAATGGCAGCCGTTGCAAGCATGGGCATGATTGGGGTATCATACTATTCCCGCGTTCATTCCGTAATGATTGGCACGCTGAATGCAAAAAATTCAAATTCAGTTGGCCTGCACGAATCCATGGCTGCAGCCAACGATACCATAAGCGCATATCTTCTTGCTCCGGAGATGCAGGTGGGAAGCGCTTCAATGGCAACGCTGCTTATAACCACATCTCTCCCATCGGCCATATCTGTAAGCATAAAAAGCCCATCCGTCGGCCTAAGCAGGAAGAATTTCAGCAGCTCCGGCTACGAAAAGCAAGCCTCATTCGTCTTCTATGCAATACCAACGCTAACCGGCGCAAACAACGTATCCTTCGAAATAACTGCCTTTAACGGCAGCAGCAAATCGGAATACGATGCAAATGCATCCCTTTACGCCTATGTCAGCAACCAAAGCAAATCACTCGGAAACCCTGCTGCCGGCGCCATAAGTTACGTGCGTCTGCACCCAGAAAACGAATCTGTAGTGTATACAGCTGGAAAGCATTCAAGGCTTTATTACATAACTGAGAGTTCCCACTGCAGCGAGCTCAACTTCTGGGGACAGCAGATGCCAATACAATCGCAATGCCCAGGTGCATCATGGTATTTTTGGGCGTTCTCAGCAAACTGCTATTATGGCAGTGCCCAGGTCCCTACAAAGACATATTGTGTATATAAAACGTATTCTGGATACAACGCCAGTGCGCTTTCATCAACCCTGCGGTACAATTACAACGTCACGCTTGAAATAGGCTACGAGGGCCTAAATCTGAGCTCGGATATGAACAAGAATTCCAATTCTAACATAACTTACAACGGGAAGGTATTCGGAACCGCTGCGCCTGGAAATTCAATTTACGCCCAATCTATACAGCCAGGTTCCTTATACATTTTCAATTCTGGCGACAAAATTTATACCGGAAGCAATGCGAATTATTCCGCTTATGGATATGCGTACTCAAACATAAAGGATAACCTTGCATACTACAACAATTCAGGCAATGGCGCTACGGGAACGATAGACAGGGAAATATATGCCTATAACAATTCATTGTCAAGGCTGATAAGCACACTAGAGCCGGCAGATTCGGGCCTGTGCAACGCTTCCATTAATGGCAACAGCATACTGTATGAGTGCAGGCCTGATTCCCCGATGCAGTTCTATAACGTTACTGCAGACATATACAACTACACAGGTAAACAGTCAGAGTACAGCTACATGGGCTCAGAGATAAGGGTGAGCTGACGAAAGCGCAGATGGCAATTCTGGAATCTGTGATATGCATGGTGCTGCTTTTCTCCGCCGCATATTCAATATTCATTCCTGCCTCAGAGAGCCAATCCCAATTCCCGAGCCAATTAGGCCCAGCATTATTTAGCGTGATTTCGGCATATGAAGCCAACCAGTCCATGCGCACATGTGTGAATTCTGGGGTTTATTCCGCAGCATGCAATGCTACAATCAAAGACATAATGCAAATTTACGGCCTGGTGTTCATGAGTATCGATGCAGGAGGGCATCCTATGGCAATGGGCCAGGCATCTAGCTGCGGCTATAGCAAAACCTACTGCATAGCCGCCGAGGGCAACGGCACAGAATATACATGCATCAGGATGTGTGGTTGAATGTCGCTATTTGGCTTGGGTGTGTTGGCTACATCGGTAATAATAGCAATGCTCGTGTCACACGCTCTTGCAATAATGCATTCGGAAAATATCGAGCTGAAAGATACGATGGCCTACGAAAACATGGCGTATATTGAAGCCTTCGCATACTCCTCTGCAATCCTTGCAAAAACTCAGGCAAATTCATCGGTGCTCTACAGGGAACTGGAAGGCAGCGCTTCCATAGATGAAATAGACATGACGCAAGAATCCGGGGGCCTGCTTATCCGCAGCTATTCGGCACCATACGCAATTTCCTCGATAAACACAGAAAAGTGAATCATTCGGAAGCAGTCATTTGCCCTCTTATCATTTTCATTATGCTCTTGGAATAATCTTCCGGCATTATGCTGCTGCCGAAATAACCTGCCATCTGTGTCGGACCGATATCTGACACTCTTGGGACTATCTCCATGTAAAAATGGAAATCCTTTTCGTCCCTAAGGCTGTAACCCAATATGTTGTATGCATGGGTGCCGAAATATGCGTTGTTCGCAACAACTATGCTCTTGCAAACCGACAACAGCTTGTCCATTTCCACATCGCTCAATTCACTAAGCATGCTAGCATGCCTTTTCGGCATGACCACTGTTTCCCCTGTATAAAGCTGTGCAAACGGGGCGAACGCAACTATATCGCTGTCCTCGAAAATGGTCCTCTCTTTTTCCTTTCCATAAGCGTGCTCCATCAGGCAGGAACCATTCGTGTTCTTGAATTCTTTGACCTTTCTAAGCCTCATTCCCACTATTCCAGGAATTCCGGCGAATCCTAGTGTCTGCCAGTGCGAGTGCGATAGCGTACCGCTGCTTTTCCTGCCGAAGTTCTTGTTGAGGTAGACAAAGCTTATGCCTTCGTTTAAAAATGTTCTTCTTTCGGTCTCGGCCAGAGCTTTGGCTAACTCTCCTATCTCATCTTCGGAGAATTGCTCAAACCTCCTGTTATGCTCTCTGGAATCTATTATGACAAAGCTGAACCCGTAGTTTGTGGACCTTTCAAATATGTCTTCATTATCATGCAAGTTCCTGGCTCTATGCTCGAAAAGCGGGTACTTGTTGTATATTACTCTGACTCTCCACGGATCCCCTATCTCAAAAAAAGTTTCGTTGAGGCCGTATTTTTCCGGCTCAAACGGGCAGCGCTCTTTTCCTTTGTCCTCTATAACCTCTTTGGCTAGGTAGTCTATCGGCCTGTCCTTGCGAGAAAGGGCGAAAATGGATCTGAGGCCAGTCCTATAATCTGTCCTTATCTCCCCGTATCCAAAGGGGTCTTCAGAAATAGCTCTTCCCGTATCTGGATTTTTATCCTTTTTTTGCAAGCCCATGTATATCAATAATATAAATAAGGAATCCTTAAATACTATTGCGGCATGGCTGTGTATAGCCTCGAGAGGGATTTGAACCCTCGGCCTTCTGCTTACCATGCAGACGCTCTACCATGCTGAGCTACCGAGGCATGCTTGATGCACTATTTTTTAGTTATAAACGTATAAAATCCCTATGTTTCAAATGAACCCAACAATAGAACGGATAAAAGCGCTGCGCGCAAACAGGAAGCTAGGGCAGAACTTCATGGTAAATGAAGCGATAGCCGATTCCGAAGCCGAATATGCATCTGGGCGCTCTGTAGTCGAGCTAGGCCCTGGCCTAGGCATACTTACTGCCAGGCTTTGCGCTAGGGCAAAGCGCGTAGTTGCTGTGGAGCGTGACGAGAGGCTTTACAACATACTTTCGGAAGAGCTCAGATCCAACAACCTGACGCTTATAAATGGCGATTTCTTCAAGCAGCCAGATTCCTTATTCGAGGGATGCGACATAATGGTCTCAAACATCCCATACAACCTGTCAAGCAAGACAATATCATGGCTAGCCAAATACAGGATTGAAGCTCTTCTCTGCGTGCAGGAGGAGTTTGCCGAGCACATGCTGGCAAAGCCAGATACCAAAAAGTATTCCAAGCTGAGCGTGACAACATCGCTCATGTTCAAAGCCTATCAAATGATGAGGGTTCCACGCAACAATTTCTATCCTGTGCCTCGCGTCGACTCTGTGCTGGTATACCTAAAACCCAACGATAAGGAAATATCGCCAAAGGTCATGAAGCTTATATCGCTTGTGATGGAGCACAAGAAAAAAAGCCTGAGAAACGCGCTTGTAGACTCGCGCGAGGCGCTGGGCATAACTCACGCAAGGGCGGTTGAAATTGCCTCATCGTTGGAATTTGGAGAAAACAGGGTTTTCAAGCTTGCCCCTGAAAACCTGCTGAAAAGCTGCAGCGCAGCTTCATCCATGCTCTGATGTACAAACACGGTTTGGATATATTTAAATAATTTAAAACAGAATATTAAAAAAGCGCAAAAGTGCATGTGATGGATAAAAGCGCAAAAAATGCCGTACGCATACACGTGGTTTTAGCCATCTTGATACTGATTTTTTTAATGCATATATCATATTCTCAAGCCACTGCTCCAAATGCTTCAAACACAACCGAATCCGCAGCAAATTTAAGCCAGGCAGTGATGTCTCCCTCTCTGTCTTGTGCAAATCCTGTAGAATCTGTAACCTTTAAGCCAAGTAAAAATGCGTTTGTGCCATTTGATATACTGCAAAACCAAGTCTGCGCCTATTATGTTTATGTAGAAAAAGACGCTATTGTAGACACCAACGGCTATCCAATATATGCGCTTACCGAATTAGTAAATAATGGTATAATAGTATCGGGCAACGGAGGTTCAGGCGGCGGCTCGTGTGGCCACGGTTCTGCATGTTACAATAGCGGCAACGGGGGCAACGGGCCAAACGGTCAATCAGTTACCTACAATGTAGCAGGCGGCAACGGAGGCAACGGGGTTCATAACTTTTATGGCAGCTCAGGCGCCGGAGGCGGAGGTGCAGACGCAGTAGGCGGAACTTCTTCTACATCAAACCCTACACAAGCAAACGGGGGTAACAATTCAGGCGGAGGCGGCGGAGGCGCTGCCTTCTGCCTATACTGTGCGGCTAACGGTGGCAACGGCGGAGGTTATATAGGAATATTTTCCAACGAGTTCATAAATAATGGTGTCATAAGCGCCGCAGGTGGCAATGGCAGTGGCGGAGACAACTGGCCCGGCGGCGGAGGCGGCGGAGGCTTCATTTACTTAGAAATAACTACTGATAATCCAAATTATATACAACTGGGGACAATATCTGCTGCAGGTGGAAATGCCGGATCTGTAAATAATGGTGCATGTGATACCGGAAGCGCCGGTGCCGGTGCCGGCGGAGGCGGCGGAGGCGTAGTAAACATTACAGTTGAGCCAGGAGTCAATATAGACACTTCAGGGGTCGATGTCTCCGGCGGCTCGGGCAGCAGCACATCGGGCTGCCCATCAGGAACAAGCGGCTCAAACGGGCAATTGGTTATAAGCAGATTGCCTCCTGCTCCTCCTCCTAGCGGCTGCCAAGGTCCAGGAACTGAATATACTGAAAAATACGGGCGCTGCATTTTCCTTAATCAGGTTACGATAACAACTCCTTATCCTGATGCTCTCGGAGGCTCACTGCAGCCGCAGTCCTCTGGTCCTGCTTCTAGCCAGCCTACAACTGCAAATCAGCTTAGCTATGAGCAGCAGAGCGCACAGTGGCTCATAACGTGCCCTATATCTCCCAATCCTGTCTATACTGCAGAGTACTTCAATACGTCAACGCCGCAATTCATATCCGGAAACCGTTGCCTAGCAGATTCCAGCCCTCTTAGTACCACTCTTACAATAAATACTACTGTAACATGGGGCTATCATCAAATAGCAAACTCCACAACTGTGCTGACCGCTACGGACCCAGGGATCCTCACGGTTTCAAATCTTGGCTATTTGGGCTCTACGCAGATGATGAATTCGACTTATGCCATCTCAAACATATACAATACAGAGTCTTACATATTCAATCAGCCAGAATCTGTTTCGCAATCTGGGATATGGACATGGACGCTTGAGTTCGCAAACTTCAGCAAGCTGACGAACAGCCAGATATCTAGCCTTTCTCAGAACAACAGGCAGTTTCCCAAACAGGGCAGTTCGTTCCCGTTCCTGCAATACTATAACAACTCCAACAACTGCTTGTACAATTACACCTATTCTGAGTCTGTTGACTTCAAAAGCATAAGCAACCAGAAAATACCTATACCGGTCAATCTGCCCCATAAATTGCCGCAGAGGATAGTATTTTCAAACGGCACTGTTTCCCAAACATCCAACACTGCAACCGCGGGAACCGGGTGTGCGCAATGGCTGTTTTGGGACGGAGGCATATATGGGGGCTCCAGCTGCAGTTTTAGCCCCTCATTGGTGTCTAGCTCGGCATCATTTTATTATGGCAATTCGATACAGCCAGGAGGAGATAGCTGCATTGCAGGCAGCTGCCAAGGTCACACATCCTACGTATACACCGCAAACGATATGGTAAATGGCGTAAACAAATATGCGAACGATTATCTAGTGGCTACGGCGAGCTTTGAAGGATTCGATCCTTTAAACGGGTGCGACAGCTTTTTTGGGTGCTTATATAACTACAAGGCTTATGCCATACCCTCATCGGAGCTGCACTTCTCAGAAGTAGCCGCAGTGCCGTACTTGCTTTATAACTTCTCCACTCCTGCTACTGTCAGCGACTTGAACGGAGAGACAAGATACCTGAACGAATCGTATGACATTTACAGCCCTTACAATTATATGAATCCAAATGCCCTTGAGCCTTTCGGCCTGCATGTAGGCTCTTCGTTTTTCGCATCTCATCATACGTCGGACGGCAATAGCTATTTTGTGGAATATCCGTATTCTGAGGTGTCATTTACCTCTAACGCTGCTTTCGACGACCCTAATTCCAATTTTGTAAGCGCCTTCAACTCAAACCAGCAGGAATCAGAAACAAACAACGCGAACAGCCCTCTGGCTTCGCTTCTAAAAACTCCTGTGGGGCTTTTCAAGTCCGGAAAGATAAAATCTCCTTCGTTCGCATATGCGACTCCAAACGATTATGTATATCTGATAAATCACACTTATTCATCCTCTTTTGGGGGCTTTTCATCAAAGACTGCTACGTCTTTCTATTCGATAAGGTCGATACCTCTTGGCTACTACAATCTGAGCAACATACAGCCTAATTTCGCAGTAAATTCTGTTACTGCTGACTCTCCTTACTCTACAAATTCGCTTTGGGTTTCTGCATGGAAGACTTACTGGGCGGATTCGCTTGCGGAGCAAAGCCAAACATTCTACATAACGAACCTTACAGAGATGTCAAGCAGCACCTCACACGTGTGCCTACAATGGGCCATAAACTTTGTGGCTGAATGCGAAAGCGGCGCAGGCTCAGAGCTGAACGGATTTATACCTACATATATGACCTCTGATTATTCGGGTGACATATTTTTGGCTGGGTTATACAAAACCACTCAAACCAGCAACCACTTCTCCCATACTGTGACTCATCTAGAACTTGCTTCGTATTTCGTTAATGGCACAGCCATAGTGGCAAAACCCGAACAATCCAGCGACTACGGATTTCCAAAGGCTCCAACCAATCTGGCCACTACTTCAGGCGGACAGTTCCTGTACCTGTCAAATGCCTCATATCCAAATATACCAATGTTCTCTTCCAATTCGCTCACGTACGAGCAGAACATAAGCCTCTCATATTCAAATCTTACGTACAACCTAAATATAACCTCTTACCTTGCACACGGGGGCCCATTCGGGAGCAATGCGGTTGCCACTGCATACGCTGGCGCTTCAAATTCAATAGATATTAGCTCAAACCATCATCCAATTGCGATTTTCGATTCCGGGGATTTGCTATATGTAGTGGATGATTGGGCCTTTTCGGTAAACGGCTTGAATTCCAATATACTGATGCTGCGCGTATTCTTTCCCAACGGCACAGAGATCCCTGTAGACGGCCAGCATTACAATGATTTGATACTAAATGCGTCACAAGCCAATCTGATACGGCTGCTAGGCGGCAACGTATCTGCATCTGCTTCAAATCCTCCTTATGGGTGGCCCCTCTCCGCAAACATATCTCTCCCAAACAACAAATATGTCTCATATTGCATTGCTGAATGCGAATATGGGCCATCAAGCGACAAAAACTACAACGGATACTATCCAATAGGGCCGTTCATTGATCTTACTTCATACATACAACCATTATTTAGCCCTAGTTTAACTGAGTTCTATATAAACTACAACGGCACAGTTTACATGATTGCCCATATCATACGCCGAAAATCTATTTTACCCGTACCTCCTACTGGTGTTTATACCGAGTTGCTGAGGTTTGTGCCGCATGTGGTAAACTATACAAAGATAGCGCTTTCCTCATATTCTCCCTACCAATGCCTAATAAACATTTCAGTCGCATCTCCATGCACGGAAAACGGATATATATCGAGCATGTACCCTCCTATCGCTGCCGCTCCAAGCCCCATAAAATTCGTGCTGGGCGAAGGCTCGGCTAATGATTATTACGATGCCCAGGCAGTTTCTGAGTCGCTTTTCCCTGGCGGCATAAGCAGCTACGGTAGCGGTTATTCCTCAAACAAGGAAAATGGCATAAACGGCAACAGTTCAGGAACGGGCCTTAGCTCGGGCCTTGTAAACAACGGGATAAGCTCAATAAATTCTCCAACCGCCGCTGCGAGCTTCATAAAGCTTACTTCTTCTATAAACGGCTATGCACTGATACCATACAATACATCGTACACCGTGACAAAATCATGGCAGCTCATAAGCACAGATCCTTCAGGCTGCACCAATGTTCTTCCCCAAAGCGGCACATACACATACAACGGCTATTCCGTGTTCCAGGTCAACGCAACCCCATCATCATATAATTCAGTCGTAGAAGGCGGGCCAACATACCTGAAGGACATATTGTCAAACACGTTCTATAACGCTAACCTTTCCGACAACAACTCCATCATACCGCCAAGCACTGCATATGACATATTTACAAACAGGCTGTTCGGCTCCATAATGCTAAATCAGAGCATAAATCCGTCTGGCCTGGCTACCTCAGAACTAATAAACTACTCGCGCATGTACAACTACAGCCTGTACAAGGTTCAACAGTCCGCAGGCGGGAAAAACTATCCGGGTTACGCTTACTCTGTAGTCGAACTGGCAAACATCAGCGTAAACCCTCCTTCAAACATTCCAGTCTATGGTGCTGCAAACTCTCTTATATCCAATCCAAAAGTTTTTTCAGGCAACAACATATTTACATACATAAACGATTCACAGATAAGCTTCACCAATCTGTTCCAGCAGTTTACATACTTCAGGTATTATGACCTTATGTCAATATCATTTCCCAAGGACAGGCCCATACTGGGCTATAACAGGCTGATCTATGTGCTTCAGGACGCTTTCAACAACACTCTGTTCGCACCCATGGATGTTGATATAGCTAACACTACGGTAATAAACATTAACGTCGATCCGATAGTCAACGTCTATAATTCCAATCAGACCCTTTTGAACATAACTGGGACTGCCGGCGAAGTTTACGGGATATACTCGAAAAAGTTTGCCCCGCTGCCAAAGGGTTCGGACATATACCTGTATTACGATACTCCGCTCAACTATTACAATTCAACCGAAAGTCCAGCAGTGTCAAGCCAGCTTGACAATTATTACACCTATGCAGAAAAATGTGCGTACGAAGCCAACTTCTCTGTAGGCTGCAGTATGGCAAGCCCTCTAAACCAGTACATACAAGGAAGCACAGGTGCAGTCGAGGCAAACACAATATCTTACAATCCCCAATACAACAGTTCTGGGGTGTGCCCTCCGCCTCCAAGACACAGCCTGCTCAACATAACGGTGCCTGTAGATTGCAGCATCAATAATGATACTTCAATGGTGCCAGCAGGCACTACCGTAGGTAACATTATCGCAGTCCCATACAACCGCTACTGCGAGCCGGAGTTCATGAACGGCACAGGAATACTTACTTCGCAGCTCGGGCTTGCAGCCATAGTGACCACAAACAGCACCGGAGGTTTCTCCACAAATACAATAACTGCATGCGGCACTGGTACGAGCCAGATAATTGCAAAGTACTACGGCGCCTCAGCGCCTGAGCCCCAGATATATCAACAGTCATCAATCTCAAACTCCGTGCTGAGCTTTTCTCCAAACTACAACGCTTACATAAACTACCTGAACTTCTGCGAATCATTACCTTTTTCATCCGCCAGCACGTGTGAATCGGAAGCTAGCCAATATTTTGGCATTCCTCCTTCCCCTATCTCCACGTATGAATACAACTATTCGTCCGCACCGAACCAAACCGAAACTTCGTTTAGCATAGGCAGCTATTACTTAAGCATGGGAGACATAAGCATAGCTTTTACGCTCCTCGCCGCTGCTGCTGTTTTGGCATACCAAATATCTTCAAGGCGAAAAAGGCTTTAACATGCGGCTGCACACGGCGGCAAACACCCCAGATAAATATTTATATTAAGCAATGCGTATAATTATTGAGAGAAATGCTCTGGCTATTAATATCCGTGCTGCTAAGCTTTGACATAATAGAAGCACTAGTGCCTGTGATAATAATACTGATTTTAATTGCGGCAGCAGCTGGCCTTACGAGGGGCACAGATATATTCGCGCTCTTCGGCCTCGGAACTATTATGGGTTTTGCCAATGCAGGTTCTGGACGTGTGGGCAAGGGTCTGAAAGGAACAAGATACGGGGCAGATGCAATAAAAAGGGGCAGGGCCGCAGGCAAGGCAAGAGGTGGCTTAGTCAAGAACGCCAAAAAAGCTAGGGCAAAATATGCAGCAGCAAAGGCCAAGGCTCCTGCGGCGAAAAACAGGGTACGTATAAAAAGGGCCAAGCTGATAAACAAGCGCATCCAAAATCTTCAAAAGCGTGGCAGAGGAAATTCACCAAAAGCGCTAAAATTGCAGCGAAAACTCACTAAACTAAAAGCCGCTACTATGGCAAGCTATAATGCCAAAAAAGTTGCAACGTCCGTAATCACCAATCCTCTCGGAAAGAACGGCAAGTTAGCAGTGCCAACGCTGGCAGGCGGAATGGCAATTTCAGCTGCAAGCATAAGCAGGCTACATGGCAAAAAGATATCCGGACGCGCTTCAAAGTTCAACTTTCAACTCAACAACCAGCAAAAAAAAGAAGCGGGTCTGCAGCAACAGCACATGAAAAGTGGCGTCTATAAGCAGCACGGGATCGCTAGTTTCAAAGATATTCCTACAGCTACAAGGTACGCTTCTATAAGTAAAGGAGGGGTCAGGATAGGCCATGTGCCTAAATTTAACAATTACGTTAAAACTGTAAACTCCAAGACCGGCACGCATACTAATGTCTTGAAGATACCAAAATCTGCATTCGTCCAGAGTGGTGCCACTAGTGCAATCGCCATGTCGCTTCTGCAAAGGCATTGGTCTAAGCAGATTGAGAAAGGCGGTCCTCATGCCGAAAGGGCTGAAAGGCGCCTAGGCAAGCTCAACGACGTAGTCGCAAAAATGCACTATGGTGCAAGTTCTGCAAAATCTGCCTTTGAATCAGCCAATAAAGGCGAACTGAGGTCGAAAAATGCGGGAAGGCTTAATGATCTAGTGTCTTTTGGCCTGCCTGTTCCGGGGGGAAGATTGATAGGCCATGCAATAGGAAGGCGCTATCACGAGGAGAAACTGCAGAGATTACCTCACGAAGACTACTGGAGTACTTATAGGGACAGGAGGAGAGACTACGACAAAATAAGAAGGGAAATGGATGCATCCAAAGACCACACAGTGCTGCATCCGATAGCAGGCAAGCATGGGTCAGAAAGCATAAAAGCAAAGCGCAAAAAGCTTTGGAACAAAGCATACGAAAAAGCGCTTAAAGGCATGAAATAGCCATCCGAGCTGGAATATGCCAAAAACCTGTTTAGCACAATTGCTTAAAAGCGGCGCCTCTGCCTTTTATCTATGCGAGCAAAAACCTGCACCGTTTACTGGTGCTGCCATCACGAATATGCAGATATTATGCTCTCTGACATGCTGTCCCCTGCTGCAGCTTCCGGCATTATGCATTTGTAGACTCCGCTTCTGCTTAGCTTAGGTATGTTCTCCTCCTTGGCTACCCTGGTTATTATCCTTATCCTGCTGTCCACTGCTTTGGCCGAGATCGCTATCATGCTGTTCTTTATGTCGTCATCGCTGCACGCCACTATATAAGCGGCGTTGCCTATCCCCGCCTTGATCAGCGTCTCCTTTATTGTGGGATTTCCCATTATGGCGAAGACGCCGAGCTCGTCAGCCTTCTCGAGCTCTTCCTGGCTCTGGACTATGAATACGTGCTTCATCCCTTTTTCCTTAAGCTTAACAGACACGAGCTCGCCAAGCCTGTTCATGCTGGTTATTATCACGTGGCCCCGGAATCCGCGTATTTTCCTTTCCTGAAATCTCTCCCTTATGCCAAGACCCTTTATGAATTCGAAGAAGAGTGCAGCAAGCCATACTGCCAGCAGGGTGAACACTATGACGTCTATTATGCTTGCGGCTACTAGGAACGGGTTTTCGGCCACTGACAACGGCAGCTTATAATACTCTATGTCAAGCGCCAGCAGCGCGTTCCACGCTATCGCAACGGCTATCCCGAGCCCGGATGCAGCCGTAAGAACCACAGCTGCGATAAACAGGATTATTGAGGAATAAGCAATTATGGTCAGCCTTTCGTCTATCATTCAAGCACCACTCCTTGCCTTCCTGTTTATTATATTTCCTATGTCAAGGCCGGCAAGCACCTCAGGAACGACGCATAGCCCTGCCCCTGCCCTGTGCATTTTCGTCACGCTGGCTTCTTCCCTCGCTCTGGATATTATGTTTATTCCCGGATTAAGGTAATGGGCAGTGACTATTCCAAGGAGATTCTCAAAATCGCTTTCTGTGGAGAATATTATCGACTTTGCCGACTGCACTGAGCATTTTCTTAAGACCTTGTCATCTGTAAAGTTGCCCCTGACTGCTATGTAGCCCAGACTCCTGAGCATTTCCACCTTGGCCGCATCCTTGTCCACCACTACAAACTTCCCGTTCTTGTTTTTAAGTGCCAAGCATATGCTTTCAGCCAGATCGTTGTAGCCGCAAACTATTATCCCGTTATTCATCTTGCGCACGCCTATGTTGCTGAGCTTCTCGAAGAGATTTATAACGCTTATGAGCTCTACTATCCCGGCCAAGGTGGAAATGCTCAGGAGTCTG
>JAMCSF010000013.1 GCA_023380795.1 Candidatus Martarchaeota archaeon
AAGCATATTGAAAGCTGCCATGTACTGTATGTTTCCGTCAGGGTCTATTATAACTACTGATCTCCTTGCCTGCCCTGTGGTCGCATTGAGTAGCCCGAACTTTCTCGTTATCTCCTTGTTGAAGTCCTCGATCATGGGTATTGAGCTCTTCTGTACCCTTGGGCTCGTCTGCGCCCATCCCTTGTGCGAGAAAACGCTGTCCGTGCTTATCGCGAACACATCAGCATCGTTCTTCTTGAATTCGTCGTAGACACCCATAAACGCTTCTATGTCCGTGGCGCACACGAACGTGAAATCGCCAGGGTAAAACGTTAGTATGCTCCAGCGCCCCTTTTCCGGCACCTTGACTTTCTCTATCTTGTCTTCCTTCGGAAAATAAGCGCTTGCCTCCATCTGTTCAAATCTTTCCTCTATTGGCACTCCTTCCATATTATCACTGTTATTATATTGTTTATCCAAATATATAAATATTTTGTTATTTTTATCATATAAATTGATATAAATGAGAAAAGATTTGCCAAAAATGCTTGACAAGCTCATAATGGACAGGCTTATAACAAATTCCAAAGTCCCAATGGAAGAGCTGGCAGCTGCATACGGTGTCAGCCCAGGGACCATACGCAACAGGATAGCCCAGCTCTCGGAATCCAACGTCATAATAGGCTATAAGGCTAGGGCTCGGCTCAGCAGGCTAGGCATGTCAGAAGTCATAGTCGGCCTGGAAATAGAGCCGGAGAGCTACGTGAAGGCAATGAACTCTATAAAAGGGCTTCAGTTCGTCAAAGAGCTTTACAGGTCAAGCGGGGACCATTCCGCAATAGCGGTAATAGCCTCGGATTCAGAATCTATAGATTCGGAGATAGGCAAGATGATGTCAATAGAAGGGGTAAGGAAAGTTTATCCATCCTACATACAGGAAGTTGTCAAATGAGCTTCAAATCCTGCAATCGAGGATTAGCTTTATCGGAACATGATCCGATCCTTTAACGCTTTTCAATATGCTTGCGCTTGCTGCCTTGTCCTTAAGTTTTTTTGATATTAGGAAATAATCTATGCGCCATCCTATATTCTTGTCCCTGGCCTTGAACATGTACGACCACCAGGTGTAATTGCCGGGCTCACTGTTAAAAATCCTGAAAGTGTCCACAAGGCCAGAGCCTATGAACGAATCCATGTCTGCTCGCTCCTCTGCCGTGAATCCTGCATTGTGCGTATTCTCCTTTGGCCTGGCAATGTCTATCTCTTCGTGCGCTACGTTAAAGTCTCCGCATATTGCTACTGGCTTCTTCTTTTCAAGCCTTTTTATGTAATCAAGCATGCGCGCATTGAATTCGCGCTTGAGCGTAAGCCTGGACAGATCCCTTCTTGAGTTCGGGAAGTAAGAATTTATGAAATAAAAATCGGAAAATTCCAGCGCCTGCACCCTGCCTTCGCTGTCGTCAAAATCATTGAGTACAGAGATTGGCTTCTTCTTTGCAAGGCTCATGGTGCCGCTGTAGCCCTTCTTTTCGGCAGGGTTTATCTCAACTTCATAGCCTAAATCGTAGAATTCCCTCGGGACCGTTTTTTCGTCAGCCTTTATCTCCTGGAACCCTATTACATCTGGCTTCTCGCTTTTTATCAGCTCCAGCGCCTCCTCCTTTGCTGCCCTTATGCCATTGACATTCCACGAAATTAAGCTTACCGACATTGAATCATCTAAAGCTCAAGCTTCATGCTTATGCAAGTATAGCCGTCCTCTTCCTTGCGCTCAGTCTCGATAAAACCCGCCTTTGAGTAAAGCTTAATGCTCCTTGCATTATACTCGTAAATTCCTCCTACCTTGAGCTCTCTCAATCCTATCTCTCTAGCGCGTTTTATGAGCAGATTAAGCACCTTTGTTCCAATGCCCCTGCCCCAGTATTCTTCTGCTCCTATCGTTATCGGAGTTTTGTCCTTGGTTATGCTCGCGTCTCCTATCGGTTTCCAAGACTCGTTTTCTTTGACCTCTATCACGTAAGCCTCCCCTATTTCAGATAGGGATTTGTTCATCCTTTCTATTACGTCAGGCCCGTACGGCAGGGTCTTAGGTCCCTCAGAATAAAAAAGCACATCAGGATTAGTGTACCACTCCAGGAAAAAGCCCATGTCCTCTTTTAGGTTAACTGGCCTCAATCTTACTTCTCCGTCTTCAAGCACCGCCATTTAATTACCCTTAAAAAAATCTTTCATGCTCTTCTGCTGAGTGGCCCTGCTTTTCGGCTCAGGCTCCCTTCCCAAAAGGTCAAGCTCTCCAAAAACTCCCGAATAGCCCGGCCTTATCTTTATCCTGTCGTTGCGCACGTTGTCTATGCACTCCGCTATGTCATCGCCGGCAATTTCGCTTATATCGCTTATCCTGGCTTTTGTAAGCACGTCCATCTCATCGCCAAATCTTTCTATCAGTTTTGAATACAATCCTTTTACCTCTTCCGTGTATCTTGTCTTCTTTTTTGCATATGATATAACTTCTATGAGCGGCACGGAATGTATGTAGGGTATGTGCGCTTTTGGCACGTATCCGACCGGCCTGTCAGCAAGGTCATCTACTCTGTGGAGCACCCCAATTACAAGCTTCTTCCCGCATACTTTGCAGACTGTAGATTTGTTTTCTTCCGGATTGACGGAATATCCGCATTCTCTGTGCCCGTCGTAGTGGTATTTTCCTTCCTCCGGATAGTATTCAACAGTTAACCTGAACCTTTCTGCATCCCTGTCTACTATTGCTTTTATTATGGAATCGTATGAAAGTTCTTCAAGATCAAGAACGTTTGTCTCTCTGCCCATGTTCGCAAGCGAGTGCATGTCGCTGTTGGATATAAGCGTGTATTTGTCCAGTTCGGATATTCTCCAGTTCATTTTTGGATCTGAGCTCAGCCCGCTCTCGTAAGCGTGTATGTCCTTTTCCATGTCTTCGTACGCTTCTTTTATAGAGTCAAATCCTGACATGGCACCAAGCGCGCCGAAGTATGGCGTCCACAGGTGTGCTGGAAATATGAACGCTTTTTTGTCAACCTCCTTAACTATGTCTACGAAATTGGCTGCGCTTATCTGCAGCTGCGGCCTGCCATCGGAGCTCATGCTGCCGTATTTGCTGAGCCTTTCGGAAAGCTCCTTTGCGGATTCCAGGCTTGGCAGCAGTATGCAGTTGTGTATCTTTTTTATTCTCCTGTCCCTGCCTTCGAATATGGTTGAGACCTCTGCGCTTGGTATAAATGCCGTCTTATTGTCCGATCCCTTTAGCGTGTACAGTCCGTTGCCTTCGCCTACTGTGCTTTTTTCAATTTCCTTAATCCATTCCGGGTGCAGTATGTCTCCGGTCCCGAGAACGTTTATGCCTTTTTCCCTGGCGGTTTCAGCCATGGACTTGGGGTTTATTGCGTCGCTGCATGCCATTGCAAACCTCGAATGAACGTGCAAATCGGCTACTATTTTCATTGGCATCACTTACATGTCTGCATATTTTTCCATGGCCTTCAACGCAACTTCCCTAACGTTCGGAAAAGTCTCCATGCTGCTTATCTCTTCTTTGTTCATCCACCTTATGTCCGTGCTTTCGTCGTTTTGGGAAACTTTTCCCCCTACCGCTCTTCCTACATAAACCATGTCGAAGTGTATGTGCATTGGCTGAGTCTTATAAGGCACGTTCTCATACAATATCACAAACGGCTCCGGAAGCACGGACATAAGGTGGATG
>JAMCSF010000014.1 GCA_023380795.1 Candidatus Martarchaeota archaeon
ACTTCACGACACTGCAGAAATGCTCCAGTTCATATCCCAGAAAATGGAGATAAAGCCGGCCAACTGGATAGCCAATAGCAGACTCTTAAGAGAAATAATAATGCAAAAAAGGATAAGCTCGTACGTTTGATGTGCGAGCTCAGAAAACAAAAAGAAAAGCTTTAAAATCAGAGATAATCTTCGCGCTTCATTTCCAATTTTCCTCTTTCGACGTTCCATATGAGGAGCTCTACGTCCCTGTCGCAGTTGTCGTATAGCGTCACTAGAGAGTTTCCTCTGACGTCGTTCTTCAGCAACTCTTCCAGCACATCTACAACAAATCCCTTCTCGTTGTTGTGCGCCAGTATAATATCGTTTACTACTCGCAGGGCGTCTTTGCTATTGCCGGCCAGGTCCCTTATGATGGCAATTTCTTCCCTATCAAATAACATCATCGCGCTGCTTTTCTCGATGGTCTTTTCCATAAATCCTTTTTCCACGGAGTTGTTTTTTCTATCCATCAATTCACCGGTTCAGCATTTGCTTCTTCATCAGACCTCAATGTGATTACTTGGACAAAGTTGTTCGGGAACTTTTTCTCCTCCAATATGTCCTCGCTTGCGATGCCAGAGTTCATATAAAGCTTTGTTATCCTCTTGTCCCCACGGTTAAAGCTTACGACGACGCTTGATGGATGTGCCTCGAACGATATCATATGGTCATTATATGTCTCGTTCACTTCATAAACTACGCTTATGTGTTTTCCGTCAATATCCCTATCTTCTGTAGCTTTGTATATTCTTCCTTCGTCATCGAAGGAAACGCTGTACTGTGACACCGGGACCTTTCTTTTGGGCTTTATCTCATAAAGGCCTACGGTTCCATTGGGCAGCACCTCAGCCGCGAGCCTTCTTATGTATCCGAAGCCAGCACTGTCTTCGACGAGAACGTCCAAAGGATCCGACTTATCCGAAGCTTCCAATTCGCCAGAGTTTATGCTGTGTGCAAAAGGGAGAACCACCTTTAAGAGGTATTCTTTTTTAATGTTAAGTTCTCTCAAATTGTATAAATCGTTTCCTGAAACTGAAACAACTTCTGTGCCTTTGTAATCTGCGCTCTTGGGTTTTCTCCCAGTGTTTTCTACCATAAATATTCACTGTTCCCTTGGGAACGAATATGATACTGCAAAAGTAATATTTATAGGTTTTGCACTGCTTCTTCACGATTACAAAATCGAACGCAGTGCTGCGCATAATACCTGAAATCTATGCAAAGCTACAAACACTTTATATTCATTAATATACAAAATGGAGTAAAAAGAAATTTCGATTTAGTGGTATCAATGGCAGGAAAAATATATCCAGTTTCAAAAAAAATCTACGAGCTGACGAAATCCGAGAGCGAAACTCCAGAGGTGCAGCTGGTAAGGCTGAAGGCAGTCGACTCAAGCACCATGAATTTCGATGCCGGAATGTTTGCCATGATATCCGGGATTGACAAGGATACCGGAAAGCTCTACATAGGCAGGGCTTTCTCTATAGCATCGGAACCCAACTCCGAGGAAATGGAATTCTACGTAGTCAAGGAGCACGGCGGCCACGTATCCTATTTCACGACTTCAAAACCGGGGGACAAATACCAAATAACCGGCCCGTATGGGCAGTTTCAGTTTGTTCCAGAAGAAAACAATAAAGTGCTTTTCATAGCCGGAGGAACAGGATTTGCGCCGTTCATGTCCATGCTCAGGCACATAAAGAAGATAAATGCGGGGACTGACGTAATACTGATATACAGCATAAAGTTTCCCACGGAAATAATCAGGAAGGACGAGCTGATGCAGCTCAAGGACGAGCTCGGCATAAAGCTGCTTATAACGGTTACAAGGCCAGAAGAAGGAGACGGCTGGACCGGTAAAACGGGGCACGTCAACGCTGACATGATAAAGGAGGAAGCTCCAGACATAAACGACAGGACCACTTACGTATGCGGCCCTCTGCCGTTCGTGCAGGCCATAAAAAATGCGCTGGTGCAGCTCAACGTCCCGCAGAACGAGATACATGCAGATGTATGGGGCTGAAGGGCTTCGCGCATGCTTGATCTTATACCTTGCTTAGCCTTGCCTCTATCTCTTCCATCGATAGCTTGCTTGTGAGCAGCGGTATCTTTTCTATCTGCGCTATCTTCACGGCGAGCTTGTCTATGTTGGTAAGGTTGTGTATGACCACTATTCTGGGCTTTATCGGAGCCACCCTGATAACTACTAGCGGCGACCTTCCTGTGCTCACGTTCTGGAATATGAAGACGCGCTCGGTGGTCGAGCCGAAGAGCTTGGGGTAGTCGGCCGGCTGCATCTCCAGTATTATCCTGAGGCTGTCGAGCTTCGTGTAGCCGAACAGCTTTATGTTGTCAAGCTGGTTCGGGTTGGCTATGACCTTGCCCTCTATTATCCTGTTGAAATCCGAGCCCGTTATCGGCATGCCGAAATCGTGTATTATGTAGGGCAATTCCTCGTTCTTCTGCTGCCCTGCAAACTTCTCAAGGCTTGCCTTGACTGTGCTGCCCCTGCTTTCGTCTATCTCGAAAAGAGCGCCGACGAACCTCTTTATTATCGCAACTCCGGGGCTTAGCCTCCTGTTGCTCTCATAATCGCTTATTGTAGATGCAGATATCTTTATCGCTCCCGAAAGCTCCGCCTGCGTCACTCCGAAAAGCTCCCTCCACTTCTTCATAACGCTGCCGGGGCTTTCAGACAGGGCTATTTCTCCTGCTATTTTTTCCGCAAGCTCGTCCATGGTATCAACTTTGGCTTTTGTCTAAGTAGATATAGACAGGAAACGAATAAATAGCTTATGCAGAAGCTACATGCAAGGCTATCTGCGCCTCCCTGCCCCTTTCTTGCCTGCTTTGTGCTTAAGCTTCCTTTCAGCAAGCTCCTCTGAGCTTGTGCCCTTTATGCCTTTGTAAAGCGCATCCACAACCTCTGGCTTTATCTCTTCAGCCTGCTTCTTAGTGTCCTGCTTCATTATGCCTACCAGTATTATAATTAGCGCAGCGATTAGCATAAGCGTGACCACTATGCCTGAAAGGCTGAACTCTGTCAGCTTGTTTGCACTGCCTCCAAGCGAAATGCCTTCTGCCAGTGCGCTTTTTACGGTTGCGTTGCTCACTGTCGAGTATGGGGATACAGCAGACAGCACGTAGAATCTGCCAGCACCAAGAATCCCAAAGGAAAGGTTAGATTCGTTTTCCGAATAAATTGGCTTAGAGAAAGTCACAGGTATGGTGGCATTGGTGGCATTGTCATATATTATCAACGCGCCCCTTCCCTCAAGCCCTTTTGCTATGGACAGATAATCTGCAGAAGTCGCCGAACTGTTGACCTCGGCTCTCCACAGGCCGTAACCTGAGCCGTTAAGCAGGAACACCTCCAAGGGTGCGCTTGACCGTTCAAAATATACGCTGGCATTTTCCGGAGTCGAGTTGAAGCTGAAAACGTTTATGGAATTGCCGCTTATGCTGTAATTGTCGTAAACCCTGGTAATGTTATGGCCAAGGGCAGAGCTAGTCGGGCTGACAAGGGCCGAGAATATCGCGTAATACGAGATTATGCTTATCGCAAGCAACAGCATAAAGTTTCCCACGGAAATAATCATCATGTTGGCACTCTTACTATTAATGATAATTCCGTTGAAAACCTATTTAAATGTGCGATTGCAATTCAATCTTGGCGTGGTAAAATGAGCGAGCTAGCGAGAATAAAATCCGGGATAGAGGGCCTTGACTCAATGCTCGACGGAGGCATTCCTGAGCACAACCAGACGATAATAGCAGGAGGGCCGGGAGCCGGAAAGACTCTGCTCTCGTTCGAGATACTTTACCACAACGCCAAAGCCGGAATACCAGGGGTCTTCATAGCGCTGGAAGAAAAGCCAGAAGTGCTGCTCAGCAATGTGAAGCAGGCGTTCAAGGAATTCAAGGACATAGACGACCTGATAAAAAACCAGATGATAATAATAGACGGCGAGGACCCTTCGTCAAGGCTGCAGACAGAAAGCGATTCCGCGTCCTACTCTTTCGGAAACATAATATCGGACATAGAAGCAACAGTCAAGCGCAACGGCGCCAAATGCGTTGTAATAGACTCAATATCCCTGCTAAAGCTAATGCTGGTTGACAAATACCACTACCGAAGGTCAATGCTCATGCTGATGTCGAACCTGCGCAGGCTCAATGTAACTACCCTGCTGACTGTAGAGATAAATTTTGCGGACAGGGACAAGCTCAGGTATTCGCCTGAATTCTTCATATTTGACGGAATAATCATGCTCTACCAAATGAGCAGGGAAGACCGCAGGACCCTTACCGCGGAGGTGGTAAAGATGCGCGGAACGAACCATAGCTGGGCCCTGTCCCCATATGAAATAACTTCGGGAGGATTCAACATATATACCGTAGACCAGATGGGTGAAATTCCTTAATGCAGCCTCAGGAAAATATTAACAAGGCAAGAAAGCAGCCAAAAAAGCAGGAGGACCGCAGCGACAAGAGCGATGGGCAGGAACTGCATAAATCCCGGAATGACTACCTGCGGATCGGAATTCTTGTCGGCATAATACTTGTGGCAGCACTCGCGGCAGCGGTATATGTCGATTCGCCAAAGAGCTGCTCGAGCGTCGTTTTCTCCACTCAGCGCAACAGCTGCTTTGAGGCCGAAGCTGTTTCTACCGGAAATCCGGCAATGTGTTACGGCATATCATCCCAACCGCTCCAGGAATCATGCCTTGAAAACGTCGCTTATGCCACGAAGAACGCCTCCGTATGCACTTCCATAAAGAACGACTCGGTCGCCTACTCTTGCACAAGTGGCCTGAGCATAAGCGTAGGCAACGAGGCAATATGTTCAAGCCTGCAGAACCAGTCATCAAGGTCAGAATGCCTTTATTCATTCGCAAAAGCGGAGAACTTCAGCAACATTTCATACTGCTCCGGCATAAGCAATTCCACGCTGTATGGGCATTGCACTGGCTCAAGCACGTATGTGCGCGCAATGGAAACTGGGAATCCTTCATACTGCTCGGAAATGAATACAACTCCTGGGAAAGGGGTGCCAATAGCCGACCTTCTTGAATCGCTACCGCAGAGCCAAAGCTCCAAGCTTTCGTCTTCAACCATAACGCTGCTGAATGCCTCAAACGCAGACGCTTGCTACTATTCTGTTGCGGTGGCATACGCCAATCTGAGCATTTGCGGAAACATATACGGTTCCATATCGACCGCATGCGAATACTATGTAAACTCCACCACGGCCCCAAAGCTGGTGCTAAATCTTTCAACAGTGATATCAAGGTGCAACATAGCGGGCATATACGGGGGATCAGCTACTACCAACGCGTGCTTCATAGGATTCGCGGTTTCGTACGACAACGAGTCCTACTGCTCTCCAATAACCAACGCCAGCACAAAAAGCATATGTGTGTCTGAAGTGGTCAAAGCCCAAGCTAATTCTTCCACGTAAAGCGCCAACTTCAAAAATGGCAGCGCAACGCGGCAGTCAAAATCGCAAATACATAAATACAAATATCTGCAGATAAAAAGTAAAACCTGCGGCATTGTATTGCGAGACAAGGATATCTATGGAAGATTTCATAGTTTCTAGCGTGAAGGATACTTCAAACAGAATGCAGCTATGCACTCTTCTCGGAAAGACTCAGCTGCAGCTGTATTCTGCTGCAATAGCAGAGCCATTGGACATCGTGTCAATCGTCGATTCAAGGTCGGCAATCCAGCTAGAAGCCAAGGACATAACCGGCAGGAAGGCACCCATGCCTGAATTCGAAAGCGTTCTTTCAGCACTGATTTCAAGGATAGAGATGCATCCTTTGCAAAAGACAGGCATAAAGCCCCTGGACGAGGCTTTATCCTCAATGGAAGAAAAGCTGTGCGCAGCCGCCAAAAGGATTATGCTTAATTTCATATCCGGAGCTCCGATAATAGTGCGCTTTCACAATGACGGCGATGGCGCTTCCGGAGCCGTAGCCCTCTACAAGGCGCTGGAGAAGCTTGCGAAGGAAACCAGGCTAGGCACATCAAACTGCATATGGACCATGAATAAGGGAGTTGCATACACAATGCAATCGCTTTCGTACGACAGGCTCAGGCTTTCTTCATATCATTCAGTTGTAAAGCCTCTTTTGCTGATGACCGATTTCGGGACGTTGGAGGAAAGCGAAGCCGCGGTCAAAAGCGCGCAGGATTCGATGGACATCGTGTGGCTTGACCATCACCCTGTCTATGACGGTTTCAATAGAGGCAGCGTACATTCATACATCAATCCTTGGCTTGAGGGCTTCAGCTCTGACGTAACCGCCGGCGCATTGACGTGTGCAGTTGCAGGCAAGCTTTCTGGCACAAGGATAAAAAATCTGACAAAGGCATCGCTCCTGAGCGACCACAGTGCCTATGCGGAGGACGAGCCGGAACCGTCCGAGCTTGCGGTAATAATGGACGCAATGACAACCGACGCGAGCTCAAGGGGCACCAACGTGACGCCGAAGAGCATACTGGCTACCATAGAGGACGAATCGTCGCACAAGCTGGTTTTCACGCAGGCAAAATCGCAGATGGACGAAGCTGTGTCGAAAGGCATGAAATACCTAAAGGCTCGCAAGGCCGGCAATGCCACGATAGCAACGCTTGATTATTCACACATATCCGAAAACTACTACGGGTACGTAAGGCACGGGAGATTCACATCCGTATTCAGCGATTCGGTGGCAGCCAAGTTCGGCCCTTCGATAACAATAGTATACAACAAGAGCCTTGCGTCAATACGCGTCAGCAAGGAGCTTTCGGGAAAGCTCCGCCTGCTTTCGCTCATATCAGAAATGAAGAATGACACAGACTACATATCCAACGGCGGAGGCCACAACGAGGCGGCAAGCGTCAAGCTTGAAGATGAGTACGCCATGCGCGATTTCCTCGCGCTGCTTTACAGGGAGATAGAATCCAGGCTTGGGGATTAGGCCTTCATAGCCTTAAGGAAATCTATCTGCTTGCGCTCAAGCCCGTACTTGCTTTCCAGGAAATCGCTGATCTCCTCATCGTCCGAATTTTTCACCATTGCCGCAATCAGGGGTATGTAGTGCTCTTTTATCTTTGACAAGCTCTCGTGTATCTGCCTTTGTAACTTCTTCGCGATTTCGTTGCCAACTGACCTGTCGCTCTTGGTGGCGCTCAGCTCCTTTATGGTTTTCGGGAACTCGTATCGCGGCGTTACTGCGGGGTAAACGTTCTTAGACAGCGCGACACCGCTTGACATCATCACGTTCATGTATCTCCAATAAGTGTAATACTGGGCCCTTATCGCCCTTGTAAAATATACTGTCGCGTCGGCCAGGTTCTCGTAAGCGGTTGCTATGTCTGAAATATAGGTGTACCTTTTTGGTATGTTCTGGTCTATCCACTTTATCAGCATTTCGCCGGCGTCCTCGGCATTGGTTATAGCCCTGAGCGGCGCTGCCATTGTGTTTGAAAGGAATATTCTGTCCAAAGTCTCGAATATGTAGCCCTTCCTGTCCCTGATTCCTATGTAGTCCAGGGCCTCGTCAGGAGCGTCCCCGAGTATGAGTAGGTCGCCTATCGCGCTTCTCACGTCCCCGTTGGAGCGCCTGGCTATGGCCGTTATCACGTCCTTGTTGGCTTTTATACCTGCTTCTGACGCTACGCTTGCCAATATCTCTTCGACGACGAACTGCTTCGGCTTCTTAAATTCAACAGGGGTGGTCACACCCCTCAAAAACGTTATCTTCTGGTCCCACATGTCGTTGGCAATCATTATTACCGGGTTCTTCGAGCCGCTTATGAGCTCGCTTATGGCAGCGCTCGCGCCCTTGTCAAACCTGGAGCTAAGCTCATCTATCTCGTCAAGCATTATGAGGTTCCTTCCTCCAAAGAGCCCCCTGGACTGCGAAGCCGCCGCCATGGTCCCGCCTATCGCGTTCTTGTCCCTGTAATCGCTGGCTGTAAGCTCTACTATGTTCCAGCCGTTCTCCTTTGCCAGAAGCCTGACTGCGGCGCTCTTTCCTGTTCCTGTAGGGCCGTAGACCAAGAGCGGCTTCTCGTGCTTGCCCATCTTGTAGGAAAGGGCGAAGCGCCTGAGCTCCGCTATGGCGTTCTCGTTTCCCTTTATTGAGTCAAGGTTTTCCGGCTCGTAAAAAAGCGTGTCCCTGATCAAAAAATGCACCGCAGCAAGCCGCGCTTGCTTATTATATTATTACGTTGTAATAGTTTATAAGCGAAACTGTTTTGCATACGGTTTTTGAAAGAATTTTAGTAAAGAATTTAAACTAATAGCAATAAAAGGTATTTGAAGTGGCGTTAACTAGGTGCAGTAATGTCTAACAGAGAGCTCATAATCCCTGCAAACGTAGCATTGATTCCCGATGGCAACAGGAGATGGGCCAAGGCAAACAAGATGAATCTCTTCAACGGCTATAACTACGGGATAAAGAAGTTCGTAAAGTTCTCGCTGTGGCTGAAAGGTTTCGGCTCAAAGAGCCTGACTATCTGGGCCCTGTCTACGGAAAACATACATAGTAGGACAAGCCGCGAGCTGAACATACTCTACAAGCTCTACGTACGCGCAGCTTATGACAAGGAGATACTTAAAATGCTTGACGAAACGCAGGCACGCCTAAAGATAATAGGCGACAGAAAGCTCATACCGAAGTCTGTAAACAAGGCACTTTCATACATAGAAAAATACACTGCAAAATATGACAAGTTCTACATAAACGTGCTTCTGGCATACGGTGGCCATGATGATATACTGTACGCGGCCAAGAAACTAATAGCGGCAGGCGCTACTCCTCGCTCCATAAACGAGAATGCGCTGAAAAGGAATCTCAGAACTGCAAACATATCTGATCCAGACTTGATAATAAGGACATCTGGAGAAGAAAGGCTATCCGGGCTTCTCCCGTGGCAGTCTTCTTACTCAGAGCTCTATTTCAGCAAGAAGTACTGGCCTGACTTCAGCAAGGAAGATCTAAGCGACGCAATAAGCGAATTTTCAAAGCGCAAAAGAAGGTACGGGAAGTAGCCACTGGAAGCAGAGCCACAAGACAGCTTAATTAGCGGGCATGCAAGCGCCCGTGCAACGCATCAAGCACACAGTGCATTTCATGGTAGATAAAAGTTATACGGGTGCCCTGAGCCACGTTGGCATGTTCGCCAAGAGCCTTCCAGGCTCGGCCAGCCTATATGCGATGCTGGTTGTCCTTGGGCTTATTGCTGGGCTTATAACTGCATACATTGCGCATATCTCTGACCCTCTTTACGGCCTTGCCTATGCTGTAATAAGCGGTGCAATAGGCGGCATACTTGCGATAATAGTCCCGACAACGATAAACATAATGCTCTTCAAGGCCATACGCAGCTACATACGCGTAAAATACATAATATTCGTTTCCCTTCTCGCAGAGCTCACATATGGCATATTCCTGATATTTTCAGGCGCCATATTCTACATATTTCATTCCTATGCCTTGGCTCTTGCTGTGATAATAGTGGGCGATGCCAGCATATTCGCATGGTGGATATTCGTAAACAAGCTGATAATGAACAGGTCCAAGAATGCGTCAATGTTCTCGCTGCTGCAGCCGACAATAAACCTGATATTCTTCCTCCCTGCCAGCATAATATTCTTCGGTGTAACTCTTCCGATAGGCGTACTTCTGATAAAGCTCTACGCCGCGATATTCGTATTCCTGCTGATAAGCTACATAATAATATACTTGATAGACTCCCCGATAAAGAAGAGCCTGGGCTTCAGCGGCATAGACACGTTCTCCCAGATGATACAGAACTGGCTATTCAGCATAAACATAGTCGTTCCGAACAGGAAGGTAAAGAAGCCGTTCGGCGAAAAAGCGGACATAGAAGTCGACTCAATAGTGTGCACCGGAAAATCCGGAAAGCCCATATTCGTAATAACGGTGCCAAACATACATTTCGGCCCTGTGGGCACCCTAGGCAGCAGCAATTTTCCATACCTGATAGAGCGCCATATAAATTCGCACTACAATGCCAAAGGCATAGTTCTGCATGCGTCGATAAACGAGGACTACAACGCCATATCCAGCGACCAGTTCTCACAGCTCAGGCGCACGATAGACAGCATGATGAAGCGCCAAAGGCAAGCGACCGGGGAACAGGAATATTCGTACTATTACGGAGAATCCAACGGCTCCATGGTCAAGCTCATAAAATTCGGCGACTCGGCAATTGCCACCCTTACAAGGGCCCCAAGAGTTACAGAGGACATAACGCCTGAAGCTTCCGTGATAATAAAGCACGCCCTTTCGGGCTTTGCCAAGAACATAACCGTGGTTGACGCGCACAACTCCAGATACGAAGCCGCCCCTGCGGAGGAGCTCGCAGCGGTAAAATTTGATTCGAAGGTGCTCAAGGACTACCTGGAGGCAATAAATAAGCTTTCTAAAATATCGTCGTCAAATGCCTTGGAGGCTGGCTCTGCATCTGCAAACATCTTCGAAAAGCTTGGAAACCCAAAGGACCTTGCCCCAGGAAATTCCAACGTTGTAGTGTTCCGCATAGGCAGCAAGGATGTCGGAATAATACAGTTCAATGCCAACAACATGAATCCCAAGTTCAGGGAAAGGCTCCTGGCACACCTATCGGAAAAATTCAATGCCGATTTCGAGCTCTACACTACCGACACGCATTACGTGAATTCGCTAAGACAGACAGCAAGCAATGTCCTCGGCAGCACCTCCAGCTATTCCAGGATGTCATCGGAGCTGGACAAAATGGTGGAATCGGCAATGTCAAACATGAAAGCGTCAAGCCTATTCTGGTATTCCGAAACTATGAAAAACTTCTACATATGGGGGATAAACCAGAGGGAGAAGATGCTGACGGCCATTGACTCAATGATGGCTACTGCAAAGATACTGATACCAGCGATAATAGCAGCTGGATTCCTCGTTGCAGCCTGGATAATAACATTAATATAAAGTCCGACAGTATAGGATACAATGGCTCCGGAGATTACTGCCGGACAACATGCGCGGTGCTTGATTGTACTACTACATCATATCTATAATCGCCCTTGCCGCCGTTTTCCTTACGGAATACTACACGCACAGGCATATATCAATAATCGGGATACTCGCATTCGTGGCGATTTCGTTTGCAACTTACGGGGTTTCGTATCTGTCTGCATTACTTTCGGCAATGCTGCTTCTGTCGTTCTGCTTCATGTATGCCTATGCCACAAAGAGATTAGCAGTCTTCTACGCCGTGTTGGGCTCCATAGCGGTGCTGTTCCTGCTTTGGGTGCATTACGGCATAGCTGCGACATATGCCACCATGGCTTTCGGCATCGGCGCGCTCTACGGGATAGCTTTTTCAGGAATAGAATCAAGAAAGTCAAAGCCGCACAAACAAGACATAGACACAGAGCTGCGCAGGGACTACCTGCAGGTACTGATGGGCATTGTTCTTATTGCAGTGCTGCTCTTCATGGGCATTTCAGGATTCTATTTATCGTTCTATTTGGTGCTCCTCGGCATATTCGGGATAGCGTTTTCCGCAAACTCAAAGGCAAGGCCGCTGTCCGCCCTGCGCAGCCTTGAAAAGAGCGGCGTGTTCTACGGCAGGGGCGCGATATTCCTGGCCATAGGGTTTACGATACTCATGTCGCTCTACCCCGATTTCAGGGTTGCCATATTTGGGATAGCGGTCCTGCTCTTCTGCGATCCCATTGCAACAATATTCGGGCTCAGGTTTGGAAGGAAGGCAAGGCTTCCGTACAACAGGAGCAAGAGCTATGCCGGCACGCTCTCTTACTTCGTGCTTGGATCGGTTTTCGGAGTGCTGCTCGTGGGATATATAGGCATACCCATAGCGCTCCTCCTGGCACTCTTCGAAAGCCTTGGAAACAAGCTTGACGACAACATCACCGTGGCCATAGCATACGGGATAATGGGCGCGCTGCTCGCGTGACGCGATACCTATACTGCCGCTATTTGCACGGATTTGCTTCCATTTAAAAGCCTTTGTTTTAATAACTATTTGCCAACTTGTCTTGGCTTATTTTGGGGTGTTGAATTGGTAAAACAAAGGAGTTTCAGCTTGTACGACATCGAGCAGTTCCTCAAAGAGGCCGGTGCTGAGAAGATAAACGAGAAAGCGGTAATAACGCTCGAGCAGGAGCTTGAGCAGACGGTCAACGAGCTTGTTGGAGAAGCCTCTTTCTATGCCAATTATGCCGGGCGCAAAAACGTCATAAAATGCAGCGACCTTGCCCTTGTCCAGCCCAAACATTCTGCCTCGGTATCCAAAGTCGTGTATCTGCGAGGCATGCGCAAAAGGCCGGTCGCGCGCAAAAGGTCAAAGAACAGGATAATACTAACGCGCGTCAGGACGCAGTAATTGGGAAATGCTGTAATTACGTAAAAGAACCTGCCAAAACACTATTTAACCTTAAAGCCGCATAGCATTCTTGAAGTGTTCAGATGAAGATAGGCCTCAATTTCCTGAAAAAGAAATCCAGCTACAGTGGCGACATAACCGGCATAAGCATATACTGGAAGAACTCAATGCACGGGCTTCCCGGAAGGAAGATTGCCGAGCGGGAATTCAATCTCAAGATTCCGTTCACTAACAAGAACTACGAAAGCCTCTCTTTCCTCAAGAAAGCCGACACCACTGAGATAGTCCAGGGCATAGAGGTAAGGAGCCCGTTCAAGCTCGTAAGCGTCGAGCCGGCGCTTCCTGCTGCCATAAAGGCCGGAGAATCGGTAGAATTTGACATAAGGATAAGCGCCCCCGAGTACAACTACAGCGGCCCCCTCGTGCTCAAAATGATACCCAAGCCTGTAGAAATGGTGCACATAGAACTGCCCGACATAATCGCAGTGAACGGGGAAAAAAGGGTAAAGGTGAACGAGCACGGAGAGGTCAAGAGCGTAGAGAAGGGCTCAAACTTCGAGATATCTATGCAGATGTACAGGGTGCTTACTTACAACGATACCGTGAAAGGCGTTTCGGTCAACAAGCCGTTCGAATTTGTGGGATCTGAGCCAAAGCTGCCATTTACGATAGACAACAAGAGCAGCTTCGTTGCAAGCTTCTACATAAAGGCTCCTGAATTCGACTATGCAGGGACATTGGAACTGATTTTCGAGAAGGGCGATGCGGTAAAGCCACAGGAGCACCCAGAGCCTTCCACCGCGCAATGAATGCCTTAAAGCTACTGCTGCCCCTTCGCTATTAATGAGAGGTTGGCAAGGAACGCCTCCAGCTGTATGCGCTCGTTCGCACCTTCAACCACCCTGAAGTTGCATTCGCCTATATAACTTATCGTCTTGAGCTTTGCCCTCTCGTCTATGTTCATTGACTGTATCTCCCTGTAGCACTGCGTGAGTATGTCTTCGGCTCCAAGCCCGTGCTTCAGCATAAGCGTGTCTAGCTCCTCCCTCGCTTTCTCGAAGTTGCCCTCCACGCTGTATTTGAGCATAGATATTATCTCCGTTGGCCTGGCCCTCGAAGCCACGTTGTAAACTTCCGATTCCGTTATCTTCTTGGAAAACATCGCGGCGCTCTGCAGCACGTTGGTGAGCTTCCTCATGTCCCCGTCACCGACGTATATCAGCGCTTCTATGGCTTTGTCGTCCATTTCAAGCCCTTCGTCATTGGCTATTCTCTCCACATACTTGCGCATGTCCGCAGAAGTGAGCTGCTTGAACCTGAAAACGACGCACCTGCTCTGTATCGGCTCTATTATCTTGCTTGCGTAGTTGGCGCTCAGTATGAACCTCGTTTCCGAAGAATACTTCTCCATGGTGCGCCTCAGGGCGTGCTGTGCATCAGCGGTAAGCGAATCCGCTTCGTCAAGGAATATGATCTTGACAGGCACCTTGGCTATTGACATTGTCCTTGCGAAGTTCTTGACCTCTCCCCTTATCACGTCTATGCCTCTGGCGTCGCTAGCGTTCAGCTCCTTGAAGGCCCCTTCAAGGTCTGTGCCGTAAAGGTCGCGTGCAAGCGCAATCGCGCACGTTGTCTTTCCTATGCCGGCGCTTCCTGCAAATATCATATTCGGGAAGTTGCTGCCCTTTATGAAAGACTTTAGCCTTTCAACTATTGGCTTCTGGCCTATGACCTCCTCAAGGCTTTTGGGCCTGTATTTTTCCGTCCAAGGCAAATCAAGATTCGGCATAATAATCATCAGCATTAGCACTGACTATTTTCGGGTAAAAATATTTAACTATGCACCTGTGCGCGGAAAAAGCCCCAACAGGGAATAAGAATACGCACATTTTTGCGAAACCGCTAAATTGGTTAATAAGCAAAAACAAGTATGCCAATTTTTAGGAAGAGAGAGGAAAAAAGGAAAACGCCAGAAAAAGAAACAAAGGGCATTGCCTATGGGATTGCCATGAAGGAGACTGCTGATTATGCATCAAGCCCAAGCAAGCTAAAAAGAAACGAAGAACAGAAAAAAGAAAGATGCGGAAGGGCTTAAACAAGCAAAACAGCGGTAATCGAATGGCAGCAAATGCGAGATCAGCATTGGATAAGATAGGGTTCTCAGTAAAAAACATGGACAGGTCCGTTGACCCCTTTAATGACTTCTATTCTTACGCGTGCGGCATCTGGCTCAAGAAGCACGAGATACCTGCGGAAAAGACAAGGATAGGCTCTTTTGCCCCCTTTT
>JAMCSF010000015.1:0-19671 GCA_023380795.1 Candidatus Martarchaeota archaeon
ATTTGCACATAGCGCTGATAAATACTGCCATGCAACTTTTTATGTGGGGATCACCTGGGATGCACGCATTCTGAATGCTCTCTGTTCCCAGTGCAATAGGAATACAGGTGCATTCTGCCTTCGTATCTGCTTTCCTTTCTGAGAATTACTGTTATCGGCATATTCACTGATGCTGCCATGTATGCGCTTCCGTTTTCGAAGCCCCTTGACGTTCTTAGCTTTTCTACCAGCATACTTCCGCTTTCCTGATCTTGCCAGCAATTCTCATTTCTGGCCTCGTTCCCATCTTCTTTGCCTACAGCAATTTCGAAAGCGTTCGAGCTGTAGACGAAATGCCTCTTGTTTTCGGCATTTTCTACTGCGTGCTCCAAAGTGTCTTGTGTTAGCGCAAAATTCATGCTGAACCTGTTATTCTCCCCGTAAAGTGCCAAGACGTCATTAGCTTCCCTGCTGTCCCTTGACTCTACATGCCACATCGGGCTAATTGAGTTTGGCATTGCGTCGTACCTTGCGAGCTGCAATGCATTGTATATAAGCTGGAATCCATTCCTGTCGTACAGGTTCACGTGCCGTATGCTGTTTTTATGCGTAAGAGCTGAAAGGTGTGTTATGACCTGCGTAAGCCCTCCGCTTATTCCTATATAATCTTCAATTCCGGAGAGAGCCATCATGTCGTCCATTGTTGCTTTTGTATAGCCCTCATTGGAATTGCAATATATGTTTTTGAAATTCCCTCCGATAAAATAAGCCCTTGCGCTCATGCTGAAAGATATCCTCTGCCCTTCATAATTTATCTTTATCTCTTCGTAATATCTAGTTCTGCTGTTCTTCAAGTAAGGCCGCAGCTCCTTATAGCTAAAAAGCAGAGCATTGCCGTTCCTGTTCTTCTGCACGTCTGCAAGCGCCTTTGATATTTTGTCGCGTATGGTCTCGTTTTTTGTATCTACTTCAAAATCCGCATTCATTCGCAGCACCATGGGTTTGGTTGCAAGGTTCCTATTTCACTGTTCAATTATTTATTATTTTTTATTCCGAAACCTACTTTCTTCTAAGCTTCAAGTACCTGTCAAGATTGGTCTGCCTTCCGTAGCTCTTCATAGGCCTGGAAATTGCCAAAAGCCTCTCGAAGCTGTGCATGTCACAGCTGTTCCACATAGCCATGAGCTGCATCGATTCCAAGATATCCTCTGCCCTTCGGGCGTTGCCCTTTTCGGCGATGCGCTCCAAGTTTTCTATTGACAAGTATAAGCAGTTCATCTTTGTAACTGGCCCGTCTGCCCCGCCTATGGTCTGCATTGCCTCGGACATCCTGTCTTTGCCCAGGTCGGAAAGAACATTCAGGAAGCGGCCACTGTTATCGGTTGCACTTCCAATGAGCTTTGACGCCATAGGTACTAATCTGCCTACAAGCGATTCTTCTACTCCCAATTTCTCCAAAAGCACGGACAAAGGCTTTATTTTTTTAAGTATCTTTTTTCCCATTACAAAGTCAAAATCCCCAGCGATCTTTGCAATTTTTGGGCACACAGAGTCCAAGTAATCCAGATTCTCAGCAATGAAATAGTCCCTGCCATCATATCTTCCATATTTTGTCTCTTCAGCGAACGGGAAAGGCCAATTTTGGGAAATATTGCCATAAAGCGAATCAAGGCGCGACATTGCATACATGCTGGAAACGAGCTTTTTGGCATGCCTCAGCGCGCTTTTTCCAGAAGCCTTGCCAAACAACTCTTTGGCATTGCTGTAATGTGCAACAAGTCTTTTTGCTTCTGCGTTGATTATGCTTAGCTCTATCTGCGGTATGTCTATGTCTTCAAGGCTGCCATTCTTCATGCGCTCATTTGCCAAACTTAGAAAAAGCTTGGAGCCAGCATCAAAGCCAAAAAGCGAGAATTTTGAAGCTTCCTTCTCAAGGGCCTTGGATTCGAGGCCCTTGTCACCAAGCCTTTTTGCCAAATGGAAGGCAGAGATGTACATCCCCGAGCCGTAGTAGCGTTTTGCCATGTAAGAATAAAGCGCTTCGATCTCTTTTGGCGCTTTCATGTCTCTTTCCAAAAAATCACCACAATCAACAAACTGCCAAAACGCTTGTGCATTGCTTCAAGGCACACAATGCGGCTGAACATTACGATTCTAATTTTTAAATATTTATTAATATCATGCACGCGGCAAGCTTTCGGATTTTGGGGTGCAATGGTGGAAGGATCCGCATATGCGCCTAATTGCGAAATACTGACACTTGCCTTAATATTAACGAAAGATTTAAAAATCTGTTAATTGCTTTAAAATAGATTTATATGGCAAAACATATGATGCATTCAAGCAACAAGCAGACCAACGGAGGGGTCTTCGCACTAGAGTTCGTGGGCAGCCTTTTCTATCTGGTACTCGTTTACCTGATGGCAGCTGACGATATGCCTGTGGGAGTGGTCTTCAATGGGACTGGCTCATTCTGGCTTCCGGTGTTCGCCGGAGTGTCTGTGATAGCAGCAATAGCGCTATTCGTGTTCAGCTTCACATACCTGGCAGAGCCAAAGGTAATATCAGGCGAGCACACCAAGAACTTGGGCCTCTACTTCGCTGCAGCTACGGGAATAACATTCACTGCAATGACTCTCGGCACATCTTACTTCGTGCTGGCATTCGCAGGGTTTGTCCTTTCGCTGATCGGCGGAATGGTGGGATACAGGCTCTGAACGGTTCTGGCGTTTGGCGCATTTGCGCCAAACACTTTTTTTATTTGAAAACAAAATGATGCAACACATTATTTTAATTCTATGCTAAATAATACTGGCTTCACAATGCCAATGGCGAAAAATAAACTATGGGGAAAAGCATAACGGAAACGCATCTCGGTTATACTGGCTCATGCTATGGGCCGTCTCTGGCAGTACGCAAGGCAATGGAAAGCTCATTAGACATGGCAAACTATTATCCTTATGAAGGCTACATGGAGCTTAAGAAGGCAATAGCTGCATACTCAAAAGTAAAGCCTGAGAACGTTATGGTAACGAACGGCTGCGACGAGGCAATAGCGCTTATTACATACATGTTCGGGCGAAAGGTCCTGATTCAAGCGCCTACATACTCGGAATTTGAAAGGATAGCAAAGGGCTCAGGCTCCGAAATAAGGATAAAAGAGCAGAGCATAGCCAAAGCCCCATTCAAGATAAGCTTCAGCAGAACTGACCTCAAATGGGCGTCCCTTACGTGGATATGCACCCCGAACAACCCAACCGGTGACGTTATTCCAAGAGAAAAAATACTTGATATTGCCAGAAATGCGGGCGGCATGGTTGCCGTGGACGAAGCGTATTATGAATACTGCAATGAAACCGTGGCAGATTCCGTAAATGACCACAAGAATCTTATAGTAGCCAGGACATTCTCAAAGGCATTTGCCACAGAGGGTGTTAGGCTAGGCTATATAATATCGAACCCGGAAACGATACGCGCGCTTGAGAATTCGACGCAAGAATACAACGTAAACAGGACTGCGCGCGCTGCAGGAATTGCCGTATTCAAAAGCATGGGCTATTACAAGTCCAAAATGGCACAGCTTAAATCAATAAAATCTGGTTTTGAAGAAGCCTGCAAAAATCTTGGCCTCAGCATAAAGGAGAACGCTCTTCCGTTCACGCTCCTTATATTCAATTCAGAAACTGAGAGGGACCTATGCTACGACGCGTTTCTCAAGCACGGGGTCATAACCTTAAAAAACACGCATGAAGAGTTTACTGCATTTTCAGACCCGAGCATAAGGGTGGCTATCGGCAACAGGGCGCAGATGGAGAAGGCGATCCTTGCGCTCAAATCGGTTGGGCGAAAAGCCAGTATGCAAAGCAAGGTCCTTTCCTGAAAGAGCCAAAGCCACAAACGCCACAGATACAAAACTTTAAATAATTCGCGAATTAGATAGGACTGTCTTATGTTTTAAGCTACATGCAGGCATAGGCACAAATCAAATGGCCAGAAGAGCTTCCTTCTTTCGGAGAATTCTGTGATAATAACCGGGCAGGCAGAGAAAATCATAAAATTCAGGAAGAGCCAGAAGAAGAACGTCAGGAAGCCAAGAAGGCCTGCAAGGCTGGACGGGCAGATGACGCCTTTAGAGTATTCGAACTCTGCCTTGACAAAAGCGCAGAGAAACGAATCGGTCTCAGCCAAGGAAATTGCGAATGAGGCATTTCCAAAAGGCGGCTCAAAGGAGATGCAGCAATTGATAAAGGGCTACGAGGAAAACCTGGAAAAGCTCAGGCTTATGCTCAGGGGGCAATAAGCTCTCTGCCATGTGTTTGCTTGGTGCGCGATTATTCCGGGGGCCTCCATTCATTCGAGGCTTTCCTGTATCGCTCAATGGTATCTATAGGGTACCATATATTGTCGGATACGTAAGCGCAAAGCCTTCCAGTGCCCGGTATTTTTGCAAAAAAGTCCCTTTCCATAGAAAAGGCTTCACTGTCCGGCAGCATGTGCATGGCCCCTGAATTGAATATGTATATTCCGAGGTTTATCAGGTTGCTTTCGGCATCCTTCGGGTCCGGTTTTTCCACAAACTTCCTTACTATACAATTCTCGACGCTTATTACTCCGTATCCTGTTACGTCGTCTATGGCCTTGACTGCGAGCGTGGCTATGGCATCCTTGGAACGATGAAGCTCATACATTGCCTTTAAATTTATCTCGAATATGTTGTCGCCATTCACTACGAGGATGTCTTCCCCGTTTTCCGGCCTTGACTTCTCTTTTAAGGCTTTCTTTATAGCCCCTCCGGTTCCAAGCAATTTGTCCTCTATGCTATAATCTATCTGCAATCCCTTTTCCGAGCCGTTGCCAAAATGCTCAATGAACATCTCCTTCTTGTAACCCACTGCCATGGTTATCTTTTCGATTCCGTTGCGCTTTAGTTCCCTTATGACGTTGTCTATTACTGGAATGCCGTTTACCTTCACTAACGGTTTTGGGGTTTGGTAGGTCAGCGGCCTGAGCCGCGTTCCCTCCCCGCCGCATATTACCACTGCCTTTTTGACATATTGGCTCATGCAATCACTGATCTACTTTCGCATAACCTCATTCAGGTAATCGCTGTCTATGGAATAGGATCCTAAAGCCAATAGCCTTGGGCTGCTTTTATCTTTTACTTCAATCACTGTAACAGAGCCGTTGCCTACTTTTATGCCCTTTCCTGTGAACTCGTCAAATCCAAGAATCCTGCATGCAAGCATCGATATTGGGCTTTCATGCGTGGCCACTATTACGTTGCCATCGCCTTCGAGCCCTTTCAGGAACGAGTATACCCTTTCGGATATGCTTTCGAAGCTTTCCACTCCCATTGAGTATTCCCTTTTCCTCAGCATCGGGATTATCCAATTGCCCTTGTTTGCGGATTTGCCTTCCATGGCCCCCATCCCGCGCTCGCGCAGCCTATCGTCTATTTGTATATCAAGCTTTCTTTTCCCCACGAGTATCTCTGCCGTCTGCCTTGCCCTCAAGAGCGGGCTCGAATAAGCACTGGAAAATTCGATCCCTTCAAGCTGCGCCGCAGTTTCAGATATCTGGGCTCTACCGTGCTCTGTGAGCGGGTAACCGTCATACTTGGAGGACAGCATGTCGTTCTTGTTGGTTTCGGCCTCGCCGTGCCTTACAAAATACGCAATTACCATCATTGCACCAGTTTGTCATCATTATCGTTGTCCTTCTGCCCGAAAAATACGAGCTTGTTTACGAAGTTGAGGCCCTTCCAATATCTCTCCTCTTTGTTATAATCGCCTCTCATGTTGTAGCCCCTTTTTTCCCAGAAGCCTGGCTTGTTTTCATCCATGACCTCTATTCCGTCAAGCCACTTGGTGCTCTTCCAGAAATAGAGCATAGGTATTAATGCCCTGACTGGGCCGCCATGCTCTTTTTCCAACGGCTTTCCGTTGAACCTCAAAGCCACCATGCAGTCGTCATCGACGTACTCCATTGGCACGTTGGCGGAATATCCTACGTAAGAGCTCCTGAGCATAAGGAATTTGCCCTTTGGCCTTGCCTGGCCGAGCAGGTACTTTAGGCTTATCCCTTCCCACACGTCCCCGAGCCTGGACCATCTTGTCACGCAATGTATGTCAACAGTCTTTTTTGACATCGGCATTGCTAGCAGCTCATTCCACGACAAGGAAACCTCGTTGGCAACGCTGCCATAGATTCTGAGCCTGTAGGAAGAAAGATCTATTTCCGGCGCGTGGCTGGCGCTAAGCACAGGGAATCCCTTGGTGACTATCTGCCCGTGAGGAACCCTAGCCATAACTACCAATCGCTTTTTGCAGGGAAAATATAAAAACAGTCATTTGCCTTTGGGCTTCAGCAGTATCTTGTACAAGGCTCCGCTTATGAGCTGCAGTATTCCCCCTACTTCAAGGGGCAATGGCAGCGCGTAATCAAGAAGGTATCCGCTGGCCCCGGAGCTAAGCTGCGAGGCCCTTGTGGCTATTCCCTGCAGGCTTGTCGCCGTTCCGTAGTCCTCGTTTCCTATCCCCTTTACAGTCACGGTGGACCTGTTCGGGCTGCCTGAGCCAGCTACGAAAGCCCTGATTATGTATATGGCCCCTGCTATGGGAAACGCTGGAGATAGTGCAAGGGCCACAAGGAGTATTCCATTGAGCGATCTTGTTCCGGCAGCCATGTTAAGAACTCCTGCCCTTCCCGCAAGGCGCGATGCGTAATATGCCCCCAGCGCCGTGGCAACATACGAAATCCCGAATACTGTGCTTATTTCAACGTTGGTGGCCTTAAATATGAGGTTGAACCATAAAGGCAGTAGCGGTATAGCTATTCCAACTCCCGCGCCTCCAACTACATTGGCAGCTATGACCCTCATTATGTACGTCATGCTCTCTTTCTTCATAATGCGGGTTGACTTCTTGGGCCTTGCAGGCTCGGCGAGCATCATAACAAAAGCGAGCGAGCCGAGCATCATGAATGCAGCTACGAGGAAAAGGTACCTGTATGCGTGTAGCACTCCTGCATAAACACTTACCAATCCAACCATTCCGAACATAAGGCTCCCGACTATTGAGAAAACCGCTGCAATGATATTTATCGAAGAGAACTTCCTGACGCGTTCCTTTTCCTCTCCATATATGCTGGCTATATAAGCGCTTGAGCCAGGGGAGAAAGCCCCCCTCATGCCTCCGGATCCAGTGCTTATCCCGGCAATTATCATGCCTATCATTATTGGGAGCACGCTTGAGCTTGCCGCTATGAGGAAAGCCCCAGCCATTGTGAAGAACTCTGATATCGCGAGCTCGTACCTGTAGCCTTTCCTGTCCCCAAGCATTCCGAGGCCTAACGTCAGGAAGAGGGCAAAAAGTATCGTGAGGGCAGCCACTATTCCTATGTCTATTATGCTTACCTTCAGCGCATGCAGGTACAGCGAAAACGAGAGCGTCATGTATATGAGCGCCGCGCTCCTAAGCGCTCTGGAATAAAGGCAGGAACCTGAAGCTTCTTTTCCTTGTCTTTTCAGTATTATCCGTCGCAACACCATCATGCATACAAAAGCATATTATAGTTAAATTGCTGGTGCAGTATTTAGCTACGTACCCTGCCTTTTCTCATAGAAGATTTGCTACTTGTGCGCTCGCTATCTCCAGAGCCCTGGATATTTCTCTGTTCGAGCTTTGCCGACCTGTCTTCTTTGCCCCGGACAAAGGAGAATATTCCGGCCACTATGAGCATGGCCATAAGGGCGACAAATGCAACGTGCATTCCTGCGACGAATCCTTTGCCTATGCCACCTATGACCTTAGAAGTACCAGCGAATATTTCGAAAGCGAGATATCTGGGAACAGCGGATGCCGCTGCTACAAACGCTATTATGAAGCTGCCTATCAAGCCAAGGCTGCTAAAGAGCCTCAATGTTCCTGATGCTGAGCCCCTAAGCTCGCCGGTTACGTTTGCCATGACTGCGCTGTTATTAGCAGGCCAGAACATTGCTCCGCCAAATCCGGTTATTATGGTTCCAACTACAACGTAATATATCGGCGTAGTGACGCCCAGAAAAGAAAGGTAAAACAAAACTCCGCCTACCATGAACAAGATTCCTATTGTGGCTATGAGCCTGGCTCCGAATTTGTCCGAATACCTTCCCATATAAGGCGCAAGCGCTCCGCTCACCACGTAACCCGGAAACAGCACCAACGACGCGTCAAGGGGGGAATAGCCGCGCACACCTTGCAGGTACATTATGAGCAGAAACGTCACGCCCATAAATCCAAGCCCCTGAAATAAAGATGCCATCAGCGAATTCCTGAATATCTTGTTTTTGAACATGGAGAAGTTTATTGTCGGCATTTTAACTTTCCTGTCTATGGCCACAAAGACCATTGCCGCAACTACTCCCAGAACAAAAAGCGCGATATTGAGCGAGCTTACCCCTACGGAAGCGTAGTTTATGCCGGCATAAGCTATGAGCGCTATTGCGACTGCAAGCGCAGCCATGCCTGGCAAGTCTAGCCTGTCCGTGCTCCTGTTGCTGTCCTTGACATAGCGAAGGCCCAATATTACCGCCACTATGCCTATGGGCACGTTTATGAAAAATATGTACCTGTAACCTATGTAAGTAGTTATTATGCCGCCGAGGAGTATGCCAAGAAGCGCGCCTATATTCCAGCTCATTCCTGTAAAGCCGTATGCCCTTCCTATCCTGTGCCTTTCGAAGGTGTCAGCTATTATCGCGCTGCTGTTCGCCGCTATCAGGGCTCCGCCTATAGCTTGCACGGCCCTGAATGCAATCAAGCTTATGTCGGTGGGCGCGATCCCGCACAGGAAAGATGCGATGGTGAATATGATGAAGCCAAGGTTGAACATTCTGCTCCTTCCGTATATGTCCCCTATCCTGCCGAACTGCGTAGAGAAAACAGCCACGACTATCATGTAAATTAATATGACCCATATTATGGTGGCTATCGTAGAGTGCAGGGCCTGGGTCATAGCTGGGAATGCAAGCAGCACTATCGTAGAATCTATCGATGCCATCAGCGTGCCTATTACTATGACTGCCAATATTGTGTTCTCTTTTGAAATCTCCATGTGAGCACTCTTAAAGCAGGTTAAAGATTAAAATCCGAGCCCAGCCCATGAATGCGATCGGCCGCAAGATATTATTTATATAAAGCCTAATTTTAAGCTTTTCTTATCTGCTTTTTTACTGCCTGTTCTTTTTTGCCTTTGCGATAAAGCAGCGGGAGCATTAATATTGAAATGAACATGAATATCGACATATACCACATTGCAGACGTTACACTTATATAATTGAGGAGCAGGGTCATGACTCCCACGCCTGCAGCGCCTCCGAGTATCTGGCCCACGCCCCACGTGAAAGCGTTGGAGCTGTTGGCTACCTTGTCAGGTACAAGCTGGTTTACATATCCGAGTATCACCGCAAAGCCGTTGAAAGTAGCAAAAATGAAAATTGAGAGCATGGCCAATGCAAAATAGATGTTGTCCTTTGCAAGCAGGAAAAGCACGAAACTTACTGCCGAGGCAAAGGCAGTTGCTGTTATCACATAGCGGCCGCCCTTTTTGGAAGTAACATAACCGAAGAAGAGCTGCCCGAATATGGCAAACACGAAGCTTACGCTAAGTATCGTGCCTACCAATACCTCTGAATGTGTCACCACCTTCAGGTATTCAGGCACAAAAGTGACCGTGCCTGTCATGAACATAGACCTAACGAAGATAACCGCCACAAGCGGAAGCAGGACCTCGGCATACCTGGATTTGAATATGCTGGCTTTTGCTTTTGCCGCTTTACTTCTGCGCTTCAAGCTGCTCAGGCTACCGAATCCTGCCCTTGCACCATTATTAAACGCAGTAAGGCCTACGTATACAATTCCAGAAGCTATAAGGAGTTCAATGCCTACGAGCCCAAGGGCAAAGGACGCGCCAAGTGCAGTTATAAGGAAAACAAGTATTACTGGCATTGCAGACCTCCCAACGCTCCCGGCGCTCCCGTTTATGCCCATCATCGAAGCCGCTTTTTTTTCGTAGGCGCTTTTCAATATGGATGCGCCTATAGGGTGGTAGAACGCAGTTCCAGTGCCCAAAAGCAATACTCCGGCTATTATCAGGGGCAAGCGCAAGCCTGCGATGGCGAATGAGCCGGCAAACGCAAGCATAGAGATTCCAAGTATGGCTATGCCTATTGCGACCATTAAGCCCTCATTCCTGCTCCTGTCGGCCATAATGCCTATCGGAGTGCTTGCTGCCCCGTATATTAACTGGTACACTATGGCCAGCGCGCCCAGAAGCACCAGGTTCAGCCCGGGGATTAAGGTGTAATACGTTATGAGCAGCGGATAGATCAGGAATACGCTGTCGTTAGAGAAATGAGCGAACGTAGTGAATATCAACGCCTTGAGCTTTTTGTCCAACGAATCAACTGTGCAAACTTGCAATGATTAATTTTTCCACAGAATAAAATAAATATGATTCTTAAATTTGCGCGAAGCGATGGTGCTGACAGCTGTGATTCCTGAAAAGCTTAAATAAGTGCGATGGCATTTACAAGCGGTTTCCATGCCGCTTTACGTTGCTGTTTTCGATGCGAACGGGGTTCTTCTCAATACAAAGAGGATGAATGAGCGCTTCCAAAAAGGCATCGAAGCGCTTTTCAAGAGCGAGAAAATTCTAATCAAGATGGCTGCCCTTAGTAAGGAATGGAGGTCGATAGCCGCAGATATGGATTTTTCCAACGGCTCGCTGCAGTCTGCAAGGGAAGAGCTTTTCCAGAGAATGGACATACCAATGAGGCTGCTGGCGAAGTATTCCGAGATAGACAGGGATTCTCTGGCTTACTGCGATCCATCAGAGCCCGGGCTCAAGGAGAACATACAAAAAATAAAAAGGCTTGGGCTCTATGCCGTTGTGCTCAGCGATACAGTGCATTCAAAATCCGAAATGGAGCTTATGCTGAGCGCGGCAGGGCTCCGTGGACTCTTCGACGCCATCATCGTGCCTACCGATACCGGCTATACAAAGCCGAGCAGGGAAGCCTACATGGCTGCGCTGGAGCCTTTCAAGGCGGACCCTGAAAGCTCGATATTCGTGGGCCATGCCGCCGAAGAAATAAGAGGTGCAAAGCTTGCCGGCATGCTGACATTCGCATACGGGAAAAAGGTAAGGGAAGCAGATTATAACGTAAAGGATTTCAAGGAACTGTTCGAAACGCTGAGAACTATGAAAAAGCAGGGTCGCTGAACTAGCTCGTTATTAAACCTTGCATGAGATTATAGATTAACAGGAAAGGCAGAAATATTGCGATTAAGGTGGTAAAATGACGGCACAACTATATTCTTACAAAAGCACGCAGGGCATGCACGGCAATTCCGCCCTGGCTATAATAATAGGCATAATAATATCTGTTATATTCTTCGCTGCGGGATATTACTCCTCGGCGAGCTTGGCGGTCGGAGCTGCACTGTTTGTAATTGTGCTGATCATATACTTACTAATAAGCGTCAAGGTGCTTCAGGAGTGGAAGCGCGCACCGATACTTACCCTTGGGAAGTACAAGGGGACGTATGGCCCTGGCCTGTTCTTCATAATACCGCTCATACAGAGCATGCCTTACAAATTCGACCTCAGGACGTTTTCCACCGTATTCTCTGCAGAGAAAACGCTCACTCAGGACAACGTCGGTGTTGATGTCGAAGCCATAATGTTCACAAGGATAGAAAACCCCGAGAACACCGCGCTTCAGGTGAACGACGTGGATCAGTCGGTTTCTCTCGCAGCGCAGACGGCGCTCAGGGATGTCATAGGAAAGGTCAACCTCAGCCAGATGATAGTAGGAAGGAACGAAATAGCTTCAAGCGTAAAGGCGCTCATAGACCAAAGGGTTACCCCGTGGGGAGTAAACGTAATATCCGTTGAGATAAGGGACGTCAAGATACCCGACGACCTTCAGGATGCAATGGCAAAGGTGGCCATAGCGTCGAGGGAGCGCGACGCAAGGGTCATACTCGCAGAATCAGAAAAGCTGGCCGCAGTTAACATGGTTGCCGCTGCACAGACGTACAATTCCAACGTATACGCCATGCAGCTCAGGGCCCTCAACATGCTTTACGAGATAGGCATAAGCGGAAGGAACCACCTCATCTTCATACCAACCGAATCGAGAGGATTGGGCATACCAACCCCTATAGGCGTACTTGGGATAGACAAGATGGTCGGCATTGGAAATATGGGCAACGAAGACCTCAAAAAGCAAGATGCAAGCCCAGATTCAGCAAGCAAGCCTGCCTCTAAGCCGATGGCGCAGCCACAGCAGCAGCCATCTGCACAGGAGAGCAGCCAGCAGGATGCCAAGCAAGCAAAGCAGAAGAAAAAGCAGCCGCAGAGCTCCAGAGCAGACAATATCGAAGAAAACAGCGAAAATTCTGGCGCATCCCAGAGCGATTTCTTTAATGTATGAATGCTACCAGATGAAGCCCTTGTCTGAGCAGTCCATCTCCGCTCCGCAGTTAGGGCACTTGAGGTGGCAGGCCTGCATATTGAACATCGCATGCCCGCACACTAAGCATATATGCGCCTTTTCCTCTTCCTGATTTTTTACCTGCATATAAGACCAAACCAAAAATTAATAAAATACTAAAGTAGATAAATAAGTTTGCTTATTTCTTGTAATTAAATAAATAATGCAAAGAATCAAGCCTCAAAACCGACAATAGGTGCAAAAAATGGAAAACAACGAAAAAATAAAGATATTGGCGTTTGCAGGCAGCCTGCGTAAGGATTCTTACAACAAGGCCCTCATAAAAGCAGCAAAGGAACTGGCTCCAGAAAATGCAGAGGTCGAAATATTCGACCTTGATGGCATACCTCTGTATAACCAGGACAACGAACCTGAAATGCCCGAACAAGTAAAGCTTTTCAAAAAGAAAATAAAAGCTGCCGACGCCGTTCTCATAGCTACTCCGGAATACAACAGGTCCATCCCTGGCGTGCTCAAGAACGCCATAGACTGGGCATCCAGGCCTTACGGCGACAACTCGTTTGACGACAAGCCAGTCGCTGCTTTGGGCGCCACCGGAGGGTCTATAGTGGGAACTTCAGCCGCACAGATACACCTAAGGCAGATATTCTCCTTCCTTAACATGCACCCTCTCGAAAGGCCTCTTCTCTTCATCGGAGGAGCATCGGAAAAAATAGAAAATGGAGACGTTGTAGAAGAAGAACTTCGCGACCTGATAAAGAGCATGATGCTGGCCCTAGTGGCATGGACAATAAGAATAAAGCACAAAGCCTGAAGGCAAAGCCCCATGCCCCTCATGGATTGCTTTTCTGCCTTTAAGCCTTGTATGCAAATTGTCATGCCTTATTTTGGGTTCTAAAATTTTCCATTTCTTTTTTCCTTTCCATCCCCGCATAAAGCGAGCTTTTCTTATGTTTCATCCTGAAAGTTTCCATGTCAAAATTCAATATTACCCTTTTGTAATGCTTCATTGCTATCAGAGCCAGGAAAAGAACCGCAGCGATAACTATCTCTGCTGTTATAGCGTAGTTGCTTACCTCTATTATAAACTTGGCATAGCCGACCCTATGCAAAAGCAGGAAAGAGCCGACAGCAACCATAAAGTCAAGCGCAACCGAGCCGTAGGCTAATTTTTCCAGATAGCTTTCTATCTTATTTAAACGTTCGGTTTCGCTGTAGTACATGCTTGCGCCTATCCTAATGCTAAGCTCATGCTTAAAAATGAACTGTGCAATCAGCGTTTAGCGGAACTGCACGGCTATTATCAATTTGGATTGATGTCAGAAGCGCCAGGCAAGCCATAAATATATGAAAAAAGAATAAAACCTTATCAATACTTGGTGCTTCTAATGAATGAAAAAACCTCGAAATCCAATCATAGCCCAGAACAAAAATCTGCTACCTTCTCAAAAATAGAAAGGAGAGAAACCGATATTGCTTCTGCAGACAAGCCGATAGGGAAAGCTTGGTCCACTGACAAGCTCATGCCGTTCCAGAGGAAAGACCAAAACGATAGCGAATCTGGAAACGCCATGCGCTATAATTTTATATCTAAGCGTTATAGCGCAGTGCGAGATGCGACAGCCATTGCGATAACTGTATCGATGGGCGGCATGGCTGTAATGCTCTCTTCTGGTATGCTGTTTGGCAGCATGAAGCTTGCCTATTCATCTCTATACTTCGCAGGCGCAGGCATAGCAAGTGCGATGGTGCTAGCGGCCAACTCATTGTACTTCAACCATGCCAAAAAGGAATGAGCAAATGGATGTACCATAACTCTCCTGTCGATGATTTCAGTTTAAGATATCGCTATTCCAAAGACTAACCTGACCACCAGGCCTATTATGGTGGTAATCAAAGCTGCGCCAAGGGAAACAGTGAGCATCTCGATTATCCTTCTCTTTATGCTTGTGTCGCTTATCACTGCTATAAGGGTTGAGGCTATGGAGAGCACTATGGCTACCGATATCACGGATTCCAATACTCCGATGTATCCTACGGCCCCCAGTATAAACGGGTAGGTTGCGACCACTGCCCCTAGAAAATAAAATATCCCTGTATAATATGCTTCCTTTGAGGGCTTTGTCTGTGTAACGTGCTTCTCGTTCAGGGACGTTTCGACGACCTTCTCGGATTTCGACGAGATGTACGCTCCTGCTGCCATCGACAGGGTGCCAGATACCCCGACTATTATGCCGCTTATGGCGACTATAATGCTTGATGTCGACACCATCGCAAGCCCGGCTATCACGGCAAGTATCTCAACCAACCCATCGTTCATCCCGAATACTATAGATTTCGTGTAGTTGAGCCTGGCTTCGTGCTTTTGGGCCTGCTCGAGCATGAGCTTTTCATGCTGCTCCTCTTCGCTTATTATGTGCTTTATCTTTCCAAGCTCCTTGCTGCTCAATTCCTTTTTAACCAAAAGCTCCTTGTATTCGGCCAACCCGTTTGCTTCGTTCCTTTCAAGCAGCTTTGTCACGAAAGCTATTCCAAGGGCTTTTCTTACTAGAGGGTATGTGACAAGCCTGAGCTTCGCCCTGAACGGTATCTCAACATTTTCCATGCGCCTTGCGCCTAGCAGCGAGCCCCATATCTTCGCGTGCTTCAGCTCGGTATCTTTGAGCTTGGTTACTAGGCTCTTGAGGCTTCTGTCCTTTTCATTTCTCTCTATTGCTTCGTAAAGCTTGTAATCCGAAATCTCGTCCTTGAGGAACCTCTCTTCTATATCCTTTTTGCTTGCCAATCTGACACCTTGCAGCCATGGCCCGGAACGCAAATTTGTGCGCTCATCGATGCATTTAGTATTTCAGTACACAATTAATAAATAGTGCATTTAAAAAATTAAAATGGTGCCTGCGTGGACATAGAAACAAAAATTGACGTTATAAAGAGCTTCGCCGCGGAAATAATCACCGAGCAGGAGCTTAGGGAGCTTCTGCAGTCTAACGAGCATCCGCTGGCTTACGACGGCTTTGAGCCATCTGGCCTTGCGCACATACCCTTCGGGCTGTACAGGTCGAAGAACATAAAGAAGCTCCTGGGCGTTGGCATAAAATTCAACATTTACATTGCGGATTATTTCGCGTACGTCAACAAGAAAATGGGGGGAGACCTGGACCGCATAAGGGACGTAGGCAATTACTTCATAGAGGTATGGAAAGCAGCCGGCGTTGACGAAAGCAAAGTCAAGATAATATGGGCCAAGGATTTAATGAGAGACTTCAACTACTGGGAGACCTTCATGAAGGTCGGCAAAATGATGTCGCTGGACAGGGTCAGGCGCGCTATAACCATAATGGGCAGGAAGGAGGGAGATTCCCTGGAAGCGGCGCAGCTATTCTATCCGCCGATGCAGGTTACTGACGTAATAATGATGGACATAGACATCTGCCAGCTGGGAATGGACCAGCGCAAGGCAAACGTCCTTGCAAGGGAAGTCACTAAAAAGATGGGAATTAAGGTACCTGTTGCAGTTCATCACCCGTACATTCTTGGGCTGCAGGGCGCCCCGGCCGACCTGAAAAGCATGGACCCTGACACGAGCTTTGAATACAAGATGTCAAAATCGAATCCGAAGAGCACAATACTTGTCCACGATTCCGAGGAAGAGATTAAGAAAAAGATAAATTCGGCTTATTGCCCGGAGCGCGTCGTTGTAGGAAATCCAATTTTTGATTTTCTGGAAAAGATAATAATCGACGACCCAAAGGCCCCTATATCAATTGAAAGGCCTGAGAAATTCGGGGGGCCCATAGAGGCAAGCAGCTACCATGAGATAGTATCTATGTATGCTGAAGGCAAAATACATCCTGTGGACATGAAGGCATATGTTGCCAAAGAACTGGAACTGCTCATACGCCCGATAAGGGAGCATTTTGAAAACGACAAGAGCGCAAAAGAGCTTTACGAAAAGGTAAGGTCCTATCAGATAACCAGATAAAACCGAATGTCGACACTGCGGCAAACAGCGGCGCAAACTTCAAATATAGGCGCAAAAATGCGTTCGAAGGCAAAGATTAGCAATATTTTTCTATCTGCTCATTCGCAAGCTCCACAAGCCTAAGCGCATAGCTTCTTTCCAGGGAGTTTATTGCGCTTTCTATTATGGGGTCGTCAGGATTCTTATCAAGCTGTTTCTTCAGCATGTCAAGCATTCCAAACCTCTCTTTGACGCCTGCCACGTTTATCTTGAGCCTCTCCAGATCCCTTTCCATTGACCTGCTGAAAGCGTTTATCTCGGATATATCCGCATCGTCGTTAAGCTTATCGATCTTTTCTTTCATCCTTTCCAGAATGACGGCGATTTCATCGTTTCTGAGCAGCGCGAAATCGTCGAAGGTCCGCTGGTTTCGCGGGATTTTCCTTTTTGCTGCCTTATCCTTTTTCACTTCTTTTCGCCCCTTAGAAGCCTGCCCAATGGATCGGTCTTTGGCAGGAAGTGCGTATTGTTTATTTCGTAAGTTATCCTCTCTATTGCCTTTTCTGCTGCATCCCTTACCTCTGGCGTCAACTCTGACATGTCCATTTTCGCCTTTCCTGATTTTATGTTGTTGATGCTGTCAACTATTACTTCCTCAAAATATTTTTCGTCAAGCATCTTTATCTTCGCGTTCTCCCAAAGCCTCATGGTTTCTTCCATCGATTCGCACGAATCTGAATACCCATGCTTCAGCTTGTAATCCGAAATAGACTCTCTGAATAGCTTTAGGCTGTTCGCTATGGCTTTCTGGCTCAGCGCACATATGCCGTACAGCACGCTGTCATTGGCGTATTCATGCGCGCTGCCATCATTCGCGCACATTTCTGCATAAGTCCTTATTGCCTCCGGTATAATCTCCTTTGTCAAGTATGGCTTAATGTCGGTAAAGCTAATCCTCGGGACCTTGAGTGTTATGTACTCTATGCTATTTGAGCCTTTGTACCTGTGAGCCATGTTTACACCATTTATTTGTATAAAGCAGCTCTAATAATATTTATACTTTATACTGTAATCTAATACTGTAAAATTTGGTGTTTGATTGGCTGTAGACTACATCTCCGAAGTGCTTTCGTTTGCCTATGCACCGGACTGGTGGGCCCTAAAAAACGAAGACAGGAAATCAAAGCTTTCTGGGCTCTTGTCAAAACTAAAATCATGGGGTGCCTCATGCAATGCGGCAAAGGCGGAGCTATACCATTCGCTCCGCTGGGATTCAGACATAATTTTCTGGCTTATGTGCCAGGACCCAGAAGAAATCATGGAAGCAAAACTGATGATAGGGGAATCATTATCCGAGTATGCGGTCGCAAAATCCGGCTTCCTTTCCGTTTATTCCTCGTCAAAGGAAAAGGCAGGCCCAGAGGGCAGGGATTATTTCGTAGCATACCCTATGAGCAAAAAGTCTGACTGGTACCTGCTTGGCAAGGAGGAATCAAAGCGCATAATCGCGGATCACGTAAAGATAGCAGTGGAAAGCAGCCACAACGAGGGAATAACGTCGTACACTACAAAGTCTTTCGGTATAGCGGATTGCGAATTCGTAGTTATATACGAGATACCCAATATCTTTGAATGGGTGGCGGTTACGGAGGAACTCAGGTCGGCAGAAGCGAGGAAATGGATAACCAACGAGGCACCAATACTTGCAGGCATACGCATGGATGTTTGAAATGGATGGAATACTGCTCATGGCTTATGGGACGCCAAACGGAATCGAAGACGTGGAAAGATATTATACCGAAATCCTTCGTGGAAAACGCCCTTCGGAGGCGCAGCTTGAAAAGCTAAAGAAAAGGTATTCTGCCATAGGTGGAAGCTCGCCCCTTTTTGGCGTAACTGCAAGCCAGGCGGAAAAGCTGCAGAATCTCGTCTATTCCAATTCAAAAAGCACGAAAGTCTATTTCGGAATGAAGTATTCAAGCCCGCACATAAAGGATGCCATTGAAAGCGCAAAATCTGATTCGATAACAAGGCTTTTTTGCATACCGGTAGCTCCGTTCTACAGTGCAATAGGCACTGGGAGCTATTTTGAAAACGCAAAGCGCGCGGCCGAAAAATGCGGTTACAATGGGAAACTGATATTCGTAAATTCATGGCATGATGAGCCGAATCTGGCAGAAGCATGGATTGAAAAGCTGAATGAACTAAAAATTGACAAAAGCTGGACAATGCTTTTCACTGCCCACAGCCTGCCCATCAGCGAAGCAGACGACCTAAGCGTTTACAGGCGGCAGCTAATATACGCTTCCAACTCGGTAGAAAAACGTTTCGGCTGCAAATGGTCATTGGGCTTCCAGAGCGCCGCTGACATACCTGGCAAATGGATAGGCCCCGATGCGTCGTGGCAGATAAAAGGCCTGGCAAAGAACGGAATAAAAAAAATTGTAATAATACCTATAGGTTTCGTATCGGACAACTTGGAAACGATGTACGATGCCGGGATTGAATACTCAAGCTTATGCAATAGCCTTGGGATTGAGGCCATAATGCCAAAAATGCCCAACGATTCAGACCGCATAATAAGGGCGCTTTTCGGCGCCTACAAAAAAGCGTCTTCCCCTTAAAGCTCAAATCCTATGGCCCTTCACAATTTCAACTATCCTCTTCAAATTATCTGGAGGGGTGTCTCTAAGCACGCCATGGCCGAGGTTGAATATGAACCTGCTTATGCCATCGGCTTCTTTCAATATGGAGAATGCTGCCTTTTCCATTTCTGGGCCGCCGCGCCTTGCTGCTTCAGGGCTCAGGTTCCCCTGAAGCCCGAACCTCTCTCCGAGCTTATAATAGCTTTCCCTTATTTGGGTATACGAGTCTATGCTTAGAAAATCAGGGCCTGCCTTTGCAAAGGATTCCAGCATGCCTTCCGTCTTGGCTGAAAAGTATATCTTGGGCACGCTTTTAGGCAATCCCAAAATTATTTTCTTTGTGGGCTCAAGCACGAACCTTTCGTATTCGCCCTTTTCCAGCAAGCCAGCCCAGCTGTCGAATATCTGAACTACATTGACTCCGGCCCTTATCTGCGAATTCAGGTAATCAAGTATGAGCTTTGAAGCTATATTCATTATCCTGTCGAAGCTCTCAGGGTCTTCTTTCATAAGCCTTCTTGAATTTTCGAATGTCCTTGAAGGCCTTCCCTCAATTATGTAGCTGAAAAGCTCATACTTGATTACCT
>JAMCSF010000015.1:19681-33337 GCA_023380795.1 Candidatus Martarchaeota archaeon
TGGTGGCGTTTATGGGTGAATCTGAAAAGCGTGAAAGGCCCTCCGGAAAAGCCAATCAGGGGCACGCCGCCAAGCTTGTCTATGGAAAGCCTTATGTTTTCTATCACATAGGGTGCATCCCTCTCGCAATTGAACTTTTCAAAGCGCTCCATAGCGCCGCTGTCGTAAATGTCAAATTTTTCATCGGCGACCGGCCCTATTTCCTCTTCTATGTGCAGCTTGTATCCTGCTGCCTTAAGGGGGACCATTATGTCAGAATAAAGCACTGCCGCATCGACTCCGAGCTTCTTTACCGGGAGGACTGTAATCTCCGATGCGGTTTCCGGGTCAGACTGGACGTCGAGAACGTTGCGACCTCCCTTGAGCTGTGCGTATTCCTTGAGGTATCTGCCGGCCTGCCTCATGAACCAGACCGGATGCCTTTCAACCTCTTCTCCTTTCATAGCCCTTAGGAGCAGGCTCTTTCCAGATTCACCCATAAACGCCACCAGCGGCAACTATTGCCTCTTTCATGCTGTTAATTTTGGCTGCTTCCGCATGCGGGAATGCCTCCTTGGCTTTTCTTAGCGCTTTTCTTCCTATGCATATAGCTTTTATTCCTGCCAAACTTTTAAAATCATAATCCAGGCTCTTGAAAAGCGATTCGACTTCCATGCTGCTTGGAAATAAAATTGCAGAATAATCTTTTGCCTTGAATTCCAATTTGAGGCAATTTACCGAATAAATAATGGCCCTGATATACATAAACCCCGGCGCAAAGCTCCTGCTGCTTTTTTTCCCTGGTCCGGCTCCAGATATTTCAAGAACGGGGCCGTGCTCCATTCCCTCAATCCTTATGTATACCTCAAGCAATCCACCTGTTTCAGGCGCGTAAGAAACTTTTACTCCGTTGTGCTCCAGCTCCTTGGCAGTAGACGTTCCTGCAGCAAAAGTTTGCGCGTTTTTCAATGGGTCTTTTTTCTTCATGCTTTTTGCCGCTTTGAAAAAGAGCCTTACCGAATGCTTGGAGCCGAATATCACGTATGGCGCTTCCTCTGCCATGCTTACTGCATCGGCAGCGGCCTTTTCATCATCAATGAATTTTATTGCAGGTATAAAATCGGCATTTTTGAATCGCGAGAATTTTGACCTTAGCTCTTCGGCTTCTTCTTCTGCGCAGAGCACTGCAACTTTATTCGCTTTGGTTTTCGGCAATTATGTCATCTCCTCCTTCTTCCATTACTAGCTTTCCGAGCCTATTTCCCAACCCTTCAGGATCTTCAGGATTGCCTGACAGGCTCTTCTTTATCTGCTTTGTGCCTTCCATATTTGACAGGAATCCTGTTAGCGTCATAATCCCGCTTGCAGAATCTTTCGAAGCCAAAGCGCCTATTGGCACGTCGCATCCTATCCCAAAAACCCTGCCGAAAGCCCTTTCAGCCATAACTTCAGCCTCAGCTTTCCTGTCGCTTATTCCCTGCATCATTTTAAGGATGCCATTATTGCCCCTCTTTACGGTTATGGCCAGCGCACCCTGCCCTATTGCAGGTACCATCAGGTCTACTCCGAGCTCTTCAGCATGTACATCGTAGCCAAGCCTGCTTATTCCTGAAGAGGCTAGCACCAGCGCGTCCACCTCTGAGCTTTCCAGCGCTTTCAGCCTTGTGTCCACATTTCCGTGTATGCTTTTTACCACTGCGTTTTTTGCTATGTTGCTGATCTGGGCTTTTCTCCTTATGCTGCTAGTCCCTATTATCGGATTTTCCTTTGCACTGAAATTTTTTCCCTTGACTATGCAGTCAAACGGGCTTGCCCTGTCCGGAACCGAGGCGAGAATTATCCCTTCTGCAAGCTTGTTCTTAAGGTCCTTGAGGCTGTGCACTGCCAAATCTATGGTCCCTTCGGCGAGTGCAATGTCTATCTCCTTTGTGTATATATCCTTGTCAGTTGCTTTCTCGCTGCTCCTGTCTATTTTCTCGTTTAGGGTTTTTATCTTTACCAATTCGCATTTGACTTCAGGATATGCCTGCTCTATCTTTCTTACAGCTATCATGGTCTGCGCTATCGAAAGCGCGCTTCCCCTGGTACCTATCAGCAGCTTTTCCATCCAGTCACTTGAAAATTTCGTATTTTTCCATAAGTGCGCGCAGGTCAACGCCTTCGTCAAGCATTATGGACTTTTCCATATCCTTCTCGTTAACCTTTTTGTATGCTGCCTTGAGCCTGTCAATGCGCTCCATCATTCTTTCGAAAAGCATGCTCTTCATCTCTCCGCTAAGAACTTTGCCTCTTCTGTAGTCATTCGCGAGCTCTTCTGCCTCCTTTTTGCCTAAGAAGTAGCTCTTCAGGTAGAAGAAAGCCATGTCGACGTCAGGGTTGCCGCCAAGCTTCCTGTGCTCTTCTACGCTCGCCTGCCCTCCGCTGAATGCGCTCATTATCTTGCGCTTTATCTCTTTCTCCGTCTCGTTAAGAAATATTCCGTTGTTCCTTGACTTTGACATTTTTTCGCCGTCAAGCCCTGGCATAAAAACTGAATGTATGGCAGCAGGCTTGACCATCCCGAATTTGCCTGCAAGGTCCCTGCAGACGCGCATGTGGGAGTCTTCATCAGAGCCTATGGGCACCATGACGTCTTCATAGCCAATTGTGAGCGGATACGTTATGTGCGCCGACTGGACAACCGGATAGAAATGCAGGCCTATATTCTGGTCAGGGGTATACCCGTAGACCGCCTTTACTTCGGAGAGGGTCAAGCCTCTGGAAAGCTTTATTGCAAGGTTGTATATGTTGGTGTAAATGTGGTCTATTATGAATTTTGTCTTGGAAACGTCGAACCCGTAAGCTATCATTGTCTTTGCAAGCATTAGCGAGTTCTTTATTGCTGTTTCCTGCGTATCCACCTTGCCTGAGACGTAGCTCTCATCGTCAGATATCGGCATGAAAATATTGACTCCATATTCCCTCTGGAAAAACAGGTTCGTATCAAAAACCGATATATGCCCAAGATGCGGAAGCCCGCTCGCGTTGAAACCAGAGACTATTGCGCACTTTTTTTTGCTTTTAAGGCTCTCCAAGAACCTTCCGAAATCCCTGTGCGAATACATCAAGCCGTTGTTGAATGTGTAAAAGTCCGGGACTCCCTTCACATCAGATATTCTCCCTGCGCCGAACTTTTCTATAAGCTTTATGTTGTCTGCAGTTATGCTTCCTATCTTCTCTCTAACTGGAGAGTCGCTTTCGGGACCTGCCATCCTAATCACGATAACAATTATGTTGCGGCAAGCTTTTAGCCATTCACTAAGGCAAGCGCTTCAAAAGCGTTATTAAACCTGGGCTGCAATATGTGTAATCCGTATAATGCAGCAAATATGGCGATGCAATGGAATGGGACCATTTCGATTATTCAAGAATAAAGGAGATGCGCAATAATTTCGTGCCGCTTGACACCGTAAAGGCGTTTGTAGGCCTCAGGGACGGCCAGTCCCTTATCGATGTCGGGGCAGGGGACGGGTTCTATTCTTTGTCCTTCGCATCCGATAATCCGAAATCCGAAATAACCGCCCTTGAGCCAGGGCGCAACGGCCTTCTGCTTATAAAAAAGCAGATCTCAGAGCTTGGAATAAAGAACGTAAAGGCAATTGAGGAGGACGCCTGCAAGGTGCACGATTATTCGAGTTATGACAAGGTCTTTTTTTCCAGCGTATTCCATGACATTTGGTGCAAGGAGGAAGTTCTGAAGAGCATGTCAAGCACCCTTAGGAAGGGCTCAGAAGTGGTATTTATAGAATTCAGGAAGGAAGCAGAGGCAGGACCACCGCAGCACATCCGCATCTCAGAGGAAGAGCTTAAATCCATGCTTGAAAAACACGGCTTTAGGCTTGCAGCATCGGAAAAGCTGAGGCTCCACTATATGCATAAATATATTAACAGATAGAATGGTTAAAGGTTAAAGGTGCATAATTTGGGGCGCAATTCACACGATTTGGACAGCATAATGGGCGACATCAACGAGCGGGACGAACTCGATAAAAATAGTTCCGACGATTCGATAGAAAAGGTAAGCGACAGCGGTTCTTCGCAGGAATCGGAAACAGGTCCGAACAATGCCGACGGGTCCGTGATGTCAATCGCCGAATACGAAAGAATAAGCTTCGACAAGTTCGAGGCCGTAGACCTAAGGGTAGCAAAAATACTTGATGCCGAACCGCATCCTTCGACGAGGAAGCCCATGTACAAGCTGACGCTGGACCTAGGGGAGCTTGGCAGAAGGACCATAGTTGCAGGAATAGGGGCATTTTACGGCAGGGAAGAGCTCATAGGCAAGAAAATAATAGTGGTGGCCAACCTGGCGCCTCGCACTATAGCAGGAGTGTTATCTGACGGTATGCTCTTGGCTGCGGAAGACGAATTCAACGTATCGCTCATAGTGCCTGACAAGGATGCTGCTCCAGGCAGCAGGATACACTGAGCCAAACTGCATGCCTAGAAGCAAGCACGATGTCGAATACCTATACAACAGGCCGATTTGGGATTGGAACATAGAGCGTGCATCTATGCGTGCTTTTTTATCTTCTCTATTTTTATCTCGAAGTTCAGGTCCTTGCCTGCCAGCTGCGGGTTGAAATCAACCTTTATCGTTTTCTCGCCTATGCTGATCACTGTTCCCTCGTGGCCGTCCTCGGTCCTGACTCCCATTCCTTCCTTTACATCGCCTTCTCCAAAGTTCTCTGCTGGAACGTCTACTATAAGCTCGTCCCGCTTTTCGCCATAGGCATCCGCAGCCTTTATCGATATCTTCTTTGTTTCGTTGAGCTTCATTCCGATGACTCCTTCGTCAAAGCCCTTTATCAGTTCGCCTGAGCCTACTGTAAATGCAAGCGGCTCCTTTCCGACATTGGAGTCGAACACGGTTCCATCGTCAAGCGTTCCGGTGTAAAACACCTCTATGCTGTCTCCCTTTTCAACAATCTGCTCGTTTGCTTCCGGCATAAAATCACACGCATATTAATTCCCGAGCCTGTTTAATGCTTTCTGTGGATATGATTTAGCAATCTCTAAAAAATTTAGTGCCATATAAGTTTTGGCACAAGCGTATATCCAAACATGCCGAACCATATGGCAGAGGTTTATAAATTAGAAAGAAAAAAGCTTTGCAATGATAGAAATAAAGAAGCTCGACAAGCGCTACGGCGACGGAAACCACGCGCTCAAGGGCATAAGCTTCAATATTGACAAAAGGCTTACCACTGTAATAGGCAGGAACGGGGCAGGAAAGACGACCTTAATGAGAATACTCTCTACGCAGCTGCTACAGAGCTCCGGAACCGTAAGGATAGACGGCCTTGACAACATAACCGACGCAAAGGAGATAAGGAAAAAGATAGTGAGCATTCCCCAGGAGGCTAGCCCGATAGGGTACCTTACTCCCATGGAGCACCTCAAGATGTACCTTTGCGCAAGGGGAATGTCGCTTGGAGACTCCACGATAGAAGCATCAAGGGCGCTTAAGGAGCTAGAGCTCTGGCATGCAAGGGACACCCCTGCAGACATGCTCAGCGGAGGCATGAAGCGAAAGATATTCGTTGCCATGGCGCTCGCGGCCAACGCCGACACGATCTTTCTCGACGAACCAACCACTGGATTGGACCCTCTTTCAAGGATAGAAGTGTGGTCAGCTATAAAGATGCTCAGGGGAAACATAATCCTTACTACGCATTACATGGAGGAAGCCGCAGAGCTTTCCGAGGACGTCATAATGGTTGAGTCTGGAAAGGTGCTGGCCAGGGGCACGGTCGAGTCCCTGTTGAAGCGCTTCAAGGGCATGGCCAGGGCCGAAACGTCTTCCAAAGGCGCAAAATCAAAATACGTCATAGGCAACACAGGAATAACATACATAAAGCTCTCGGAAGCAGAGAAATATGCCAAGGCCGGCTATGCAATAAAGCCGATAACCCTTGACGACCTTTTCATAATGCAGGGTGTGGACATTGAATCTTAAATTTATAGGCACGTTCGTCTGGTATTACGGGATAAGGTCCATAAAGAGGGGCCCGTCTTACATAATATCCTCAATATTGTACCCGCTAGTGTTCCTGTTCCTGATTACGATATTCTCAGCAGGCAAATACATCGACTACGCAGTCATCGGCGGCTTCATATCTATAGTCTCCATGAATGCGATATACAGCGGGAGCGACATGGCATTCCAGAGGCTGCAGCTAAGAACACAGGACCTTTTCGTGGCAACTGGCATAGGCCCTGCAGACTACATGCTGGCAATGGGCCTTAGCTATCTTGCGTCATCGCTTCCTGGGCTTGCAGTATACTCGATAATCGGCATCCTTTTGGGCATATTCGGAATAGCGAGTACACTCGCATTTGTGGTGCTCCTTTTGGCAGTGCTTCTCGGCACCATGGCTATCTCATTCACCATATTCGGGTTCATAAAGCACGTAAGGAACATCTGGGGCATAGCTGGCATAGTGAGCATACTCCTAACTGTTCTGCCTCCTACTTTCTATCCATATACCATACTCCCAAAGGCGCTGCTCTACGTATTCATGATATCCCCTATAACATCTGTGGCAATGCTTGCGCAGGGCGCATTCGGCCTGGCTCCGATGGCATACTATGCAGTACCTGTGCTCATAATAGAAATAGTGATATTCTCGCTTATAGGGATAAAGCTGATGCGCTGGAGAGAAAAATAAGCGCATAAAACGTCTGCGCACGGGGCAACAGGCTCAAAGGTCCTGGACGTCTGCGCTTTTCTTTATGAAAGTGCCATTCTCCAGCTCCTCATAAGCCTTTACCAGCTCCTGCTTGTAGTTCATGACTATGGGGCCATACCAGGCTATTGGCTCGTTCAGGGGCTTTCCAGCTATGAGCATGAACTTTGCGGTTTCACTTCCAGTGCTTACGGCCACCGAGTCGCCGCTGCGCTTGTATATTGCTGCAGATCCCTCTTTTATCTCTGTGTCTTTTCCGACGCCCAAGCTCCCCTTGAGCACGTAAGCTATGGCAGTATGTCCTTCAGGGATGGCCTGCGAGAACTGAGAATCCTTCTTCATGTCTACAACATAATAGCTTATGGGTATTGACAGGTCGCTTATGAGCCCTATGGCATCTGCACGCCTTCCGGCTATGACTTTTATCCGGTTCCCGAAATTATCTTCAACCATCGGCATATTTTTGTCTTTCAGGTTCCTGTACTTTGGCTGTGTCATCTTTTGCTCCTTAGGCAGGTTTACCCATAGCTGCAGGCCGCTGTTGCCCTCTTTTTCCACCTGCGGCATTTCCTCGTGGAATATCCCGCTTCCGGCAGTCATCCACTGGAGCTCTCCGCTGCCTATAACTCCCGAAACGCCTGTGCTGTCCCTGTGCTTGACCTTCCCATCCAATATATAAGTTACGGTTTCTATGCCTCTATGCGGGTGCCACGGAAAGCCTTTTTCGTAATCCTTTGGGTCCTTTGACCCGAAATTGTCAAGAAGCAGGAATGGGTCTGTGTACTTTGCGGCGTTCTGCCCTCCGAAAATCCTTCTGAGCTTTACCCCTGCGCCATCGTAGGAGTACTGCCCTTCTATCGTCATTTCCAGCTCTTTTCTCATAATAAAAATAACCCAACCTTAATATTTAGCCTTTTCATAAAATCGTTTTTATATGTATACAAAACTCATATGCAAAATCCAGGTGCAAAAAGCTGCATATTGCGTTAACGCTAATATTCTTTGGCTTCAAATTTACTGCATGAGCTTGCAATCGAAGTGGTAAATTGGGATTTGGCATAATAATAACAGTGCTAATCGTAGCATTCGACTTCCTGATATCGATGTGGGATGCGTATGCAGGGGGTTACAGCCTTGGCATGATCAAGAAGAACGGAGACCAGTCGAAATTCAGGAAGATATCGGCATACGCGGCGGTAGGCCTCGGCTTAGTAGGAGCAACTTACGTTATGGCTATAATCATAGGCTTCATTGCGTATTACCTTGCGTACATATCGCTCTCTACGCTTGAATTCGTGCTCAGCTTCGACTTCATATTCCTTGGCATTTTGATAATAGGGTTCGGCTTCATAATAACGATACAGTCCATAATCATAGCCGCAAAGCGCAGGAGCGCAGGGAGCATACTCATAGCGCTGTTCAACTCTTTCATAATCGCTTTCGACGTCTACATGTATGTTACCGCATTCAGCGAATCATTGAGCGTGATAAAGCGCACCGGGAGAAGGAGCCAGGGCAACGGCCTCATGATAGTATTAATGGCTGCATTGATAGCTGCGATAATTGTGCACGCTGCATACAAGCACGGGTACAAGAAAGCGCTTGGTTCTGCTGCCCAGCAAAATCCCGGGGGAGGAAGGGGCTTCAGGAGCACAGGCATGGTCGAAGGCAAAGGCTAACATAAGTTCTAATCCTTCAAAAAGCAGATAATTTACAGATAGAAGTCAACTAACTGTAAAGGGAGGTGTCGGACTGCCAAAATAATTCCTCATTTGAGTATAATGCCATATTATGACTTTTGCCAGGTGTTGCAGCGTACGATGCGAAAAGTATTTATTAATATACACATGAAAGCTACTATAATTAGGTATAGCAAGTATATATTGCGTTAGTAAGCAGGGCATATGGAACAGGAGGTGTGTGCTGTCTGTTATATCTGCCTGTATACTTTGCTCGCATAAACCGGCGTGATAAAATGAGCAGCAAGATTGCACTCCTGCTTTTCCTGTGCGCAGTGCTAGTTTTTACTTTACCGATGGTCCACATAAGCCATGCAAGTACAGCCACAATAAGCCCACAGAACGTCAGTGTGGATACCGGAAGCATCGCACACCCCACAATAACCACTTTCACATTTACGGGCAGTGGAGTCGGTCTTCCACCGGGCGGAAACGGAACACCCACTATGGCATACGATATACAAATAAAAGCCGAAACAAGTCTTGGTGGTGAATGTTTTATAAACCAAACGGACGAAACAAACGGCGAATTATTTAATTATAGTTTAATATCTAACGGAACTAAAAATACTGGTTGTCTGGATAACGGATCTTTGACATTTGCGCCACTTTACGGCCCATATAACATAACATTTACTACATACAACGAAACCGGCAATGGCTCAGAAATTGCATCGGCCAAAGCAACATATAATGTAAATTTCAACCTTATAACTCCAACGCTCTCTCTTTCTACAAATGCATTGGACGTTGGCCAATCAGCCACTATTAATGTCAACTGGGAGTACCTTAATTATTCATTCCCTTCAGGAACTCCTCCATTCACAGTTAAATTGTATTCAAGCTCCACAAGCTCCTGTGGGGGATCGGGCGCTACACTTGTAGATTCATCAAATGGCATAACTACTTACTCGGAATCGTTTACTGTGTCTCCCACAACTACAGGCACCATATATTATTGTGCAGTGGTGACTGACAGCTCATATGACAGTGCACAAACTAAAAATTCTACTATAATGCCGCTATATGTTGCCGAAACACCAACAATCAGGCTATCAGTCCCAAATCTTGGTTACGATCAAGGCCAGCCTGCTACGTTTGGCTTCGCCCTTAATGGTGGGATAGGCCCATTTGAAGTGTCTTTGATATCCGCGCAAAACAGTTCTAAGATAGGCAATACATTGATATTAAGCTCACCTGGCTCTTCAGGCAGCTTTACGTTTAACGTGCCTGACACACCAGGCAGTTACAGCTATTACGTAAAGGCAATAGATGAAGAAACGAACAACGGCAGCACAAGCCCATATACATTTGAGTCTTCCGGTTCTCCGAACAGCATCACATACACAGTAAGCCCTACATTGTCCGTTCCATCAATATCTCTGAGCTCAAGCAAGGTAGAGCAGGGGCAGCCTTTCAGCGCATCGCTGTCATGGAGCGGAGGCACGGAGCCATACACTGCCAACGTTTACGTTTATAATTCAACATCAAATGCGCTGGTAACAGGGCTTACAGGCCTCAGCGTGAACAGCATTTCCTCGAATACTGCAAACATACCAATACAGAGCAATGATATTGCACCTGGGACATACTACCTGAAAGCCACCGTTGCAGATTCCAGCAGCTCGGGCCCAGAAATAAATTCATCCATATCAGGCAACTTCGTTATAACTGCAGGTCCTGAAATAACAGAAACACTTTCATCCAACTCATTGACATATCCAAATTTCCCTGCTGTTAATTTGCAGGTTGCCAACGGGATATCTCCATATTCTGTCACAATAAGCATAGTAAATCAGGCCACAGGATCCGTTGTCGAAAGCAACTCCATATCTCTAACAACTTCAAACAACATAGCAACATATCCTACAAACGTGCTTTCTCCAGACTCTTACTTTGCAAACGTAATCCTTACAGATAGCGCGTCACCTGCGGTTACGGTGTATTCATCAAATGCTTTTGTTATAAAAAAGGTAACCCCGGCATTGACTCTTAATGTTCCTTCAAGCTTCACCTACAACAGTGCAAACGTGACTGTAACAGCGTCAGTATATCCTCTAGGCCTTACTGGAAATCTGATAATGTCCGTTAATGGAGGAACAGGAGTAGATGTGGTTGCACTTACATCTGCGTCAAATACTCTTACTTATAATGCCCCTGCTAGTGCGGGTTCGTACTCGTTTACCTTTGCTACTGATGCAAACTCTGTTTATGGCTCAGAAAGCACTACAGCAAACTACATAATAAGCCAGTACAACCCGCAGCCCAGCATTTCCGTGTCACCGTCCAACAGTTTCACTTACGATGGCTCGAACGCGATAATAAGCTACGGCCTTACCACATATTACAGCAATACGATCGGAATGGACTTATACGTTAACAATGCCCTCGTCCAAAGCAGCACCGAAAGTCCAATAAATCTGCAGCTGCAGGAAATAAGCGCAGGTGGCAACACCGGCTATTATGGAGTCGCAGTGTCGCAAAACGGCACTTACCTTTATTCTCCAGAATACTATGATAATTTAATATCTGTAATCAATACCAATACAAGCACAATCGTAAAAAACATCACGTCAAGCCTTCTAAACGGCCCCACAGGGATCGTGATCCCGAACAACACAGGCAATGCTTACATTACCAACTACCTTAACGGCACTTTGGCGGTTTTTAACTTATCCACCAATACAGTGGAAAAGGACATACCTCTGAGCAGCAACTCCTCAGCGCTTTCTTCCATAAAGCCATATTACATCACTGCTTCGCCAGATGGAAAACTGTTATATGTAACGGACTACGGCACTGGCAATATATCAGTAGTAAGCACAAGCACTGATTCTGTAATAAAAACCGTTAAGCTTAATGGTGCATTGTATCCATACACAATAGCACTATCGCAGAATGGGAATACTATATATGTAGGGGATGAAAACTCCTTGCTGTATTTGATAAACACGAGCACATACGAAGTAAAAAATGTATCGCTTTCTCCCTACCTAACATATGCTGGTTCAAATATGGCACTTGTGGGCTCTAACCTTTACATACCTGCATACGGTGGCAGCACAGGAGTTGTTATATATGATACAGCTACTGGCATATTCAGCACCATATCTGGAATTCCAAGCGGGATGATGACAGTTTCTGCTCTGGGCGGATACGTCTTCATAAGCAACTATTCTTCAAGCGCCAATAGCGCTACATATGTTGTAAACGTTTCTTCCGGAAGCCTGATAGGGTCAATAAACACAGGTTCATACGATACTGAATATTCTATTGCAGATGGCAGTAAAATATACTTAATCAACTATGAAGACTTCATAGAGCTTAAAAATATTACGATAATAGAAAACACATCGGCTCCAGCAAAGTTTCACTTCCACTATACCGGCCCTGCAGCGACGGGCAGCTATTCTTTGAAAGCTGTTCCTGTCCTTTCAGGCAATTACGTTCCCTCAAACGCAGTGTCTACACTAACAATATCTCCTGCGCAACTGAAGGCTGTTAGCGCTCTTCCTTCAAACTCAGTTTACACCGGAACAAACTTCACGGTAACTGCATATAATTACAACACCTCGCTGCTCGGCCTTACCGGAACCCTAAACGGAAATACCATTATACAGCCATCACTCTTGAGCTCGAACGGCTTATCAACTACAGCATTCTATGCCGGGGCAGAAAGCAGAAACGGAACCGCATATTTCACTACCGATTCCAATACAATATATTATTACCAGCCGGGAAGCACCTTCGGCAACAACATAATATACCTGCCCAGCGGATTTGAATCTTATGGAATTGCGATATCAAATGTTACTGACTATGCATATGTATCGTCACATCTAGGAAATACCATATTGGTATTAAATCTTGCAACAAACACGATTGTAAACAGCATAGCCATTCCAAACAGCTCCTCAGAGATTTACTACGACATTATTAACAAAAACGATTCGGTTCTTTATGCATCAAACTACGGGACCGGAAGCGTGGATGCAATAAACCTTGCCACAAACGCAATAAAACAGATAAGCCTCGGTTATGATAGTTATCCCGTTTACCTGACTCTTTCGCCCAGTGGACAGCACCTCTATGTTTCAGGATACTATAACAATATATATGTAATAAACGCTACAACGAATACCTTGCAATACAAAATACCCACATCTTATGATGAATATCTAGGCCAAATATCAATATCCTCTAATGGCAAATATTTGTATATACCTGTATATGATGAATACTATGTTGAAGTGTACGACACCCATACAAAATCCCCTGTAAAATACGTTCAGTTATACGCCCCATCTGCATCTGCCGTATCAGGAGGCAATGCTTACCTTTTCAGCTATTATCCATATTATAGCGGATATGATGGGCTATATGCGTACGGTGTAGTGATTCTAAACACTACTACAAACACCCAAGTTGGCAGCGTTCAGACAGTTCCATTCTACTACGATTCTTACTATGCTTTTACTGGAAAAAACGGCACAGTTTACCTTATGGGGCCTTATGGGTATGAGAATAAAGCAAATAATTATACGATTGTCGCAATACATCCAGAAAAACCAGAAACTAAGTATTCGCTTCCTGCAGCTGCAGGAACCTACGCGCTTGACTTCCAGACAACAAATTCGAACTACACTAACATTGGCGTTTCCAACGACATATACACGATATCAAAGGCAACGCCAGGCATTCACTTGTCCGGCATAGCCTCTAGTTACATATACACTGGCAATTCAATAAACGCAACTGCAGCATTCTCAATATCTAATACATTGCAGCCGCTTGGAGGGACCTTGACGCTTAACGGCAACGTGATTGCAACGTATTCTGCTAACGCTCTTGGCCATGTGCAGACAATTCCAATCAACGCGATAAGCATAGGCAGCTACTCTCTTGAATTCGAAACTCCTGGAAACGCAAACTATACCACAGCTAACATTATAGACAGCTTCGTGATATCAGCTGCTGCAGCACACACTTCAATTTCCGTGCCGCACAGCTTTGCATATAATGGCTCTAACGCTATTATAACCGCTTCTATATCGCCTTCGAACGCGATAGGCAACCTCTACATGTCTGTCGATGGTGGGAATTACATAAAGGTGGATTCGACAACCCCTTCATCAAATGCCATATCGTTTAACGCGCCCGCAACTGCAGGCAATTACTCGTTCGAGTTTTACAACACCGCAAACGTCCTG
>JAMCSF010000016.1 GCA_023380795.1 Candidatus Martarchaeota archaeon
GGAAAAACAGGCATTCCAGTGATGAGGCAATGATAAGCGCATATTCAAATTATTACGGAATAAAATCAACTATCTTCAGGTTTGCTAACATAGTGGGCAAAAACTCCACCCACGGTGTCATATTCGATTTTATAAAAAAGCTCGCGTATGACAGCAAAAGGTTGGAAATACTGGGTGACGGAACGCAGAGGAAATCATATCTCCACGTTTCAGATTGCATAAATGCGATGGTTTTCGCTCACCAAAAGACCAAGGGGCTTGACATTTACAATATTGCGAATGAAGGCACAACTTCGGTAATGAAAATTGCAGACATCGTTATAGAAGAAATGGGGATAAACGGTGTTAAAAAGGCAATGATAAAGACTGAGGACGGGGGTGGCTGGAAGGGTGACGTGAAAGTCGCAGAGCTATCGCCTGCGAAACTATACTCAAAGGGATGGAAAAACAGGCATTCCAGTGATGAGGCTGTAAGAGTAGCGGTAAAAGAAACCATCGAACAGCTGGACTTGAATAGCTAATGCCAAAAATGTTAAAACCGTTTCAATATGGTGAATATATGCAACCAACATACAAAAAGGCCAATAATGGCGCGAATAGATTATCTGACTTAGTAAAACCGCTAAGCTATAAACTGTTTTTTAATACGGACTTCAAAAACTTCGTATATGAAGGAACTGAAGAGATAGCGATATCAATACCAAAGCCTTTAACTTCAATAAAAATAAATTCCAACAAAATAAAGTTCAAGGATGCAAAAATAATCTCAAAAGGGGTATCACAGGACTGCAAAGTAAAAATCGAGGAAAAAAGCAAAACAGCAACATTAAGTTTCAATAAATCAGTCTCAGGCAAAGCCGTATTGCTTATAGCATTCAGCGGAATAAACAACGACGACATGTATGGCTTTTACAAAAGCGAATATACAGGTCAGAATGGCGAAAAAGAGCATATTTTGGCATCGCAATTCGAGGCTGCAGACGCTAGAGCAGCATTCCCGTGCTTTGACGAACCAAAATTCAAGGCCACTTTTGACGTCACAATGGAAATACCTGATGACATGCTGGCAATCTCTAACATGCCAATAAAATCGGAAACCGCAAGCAAAGGCAGGAAGACAGTCAGATTCCTAACTACTCCAAATATGTCATCGTATCTGCTCTTCTTGGGTGCAGGAAAATTCGATAGGGTAAACACAAGCCTTGGAAAGCTGAAAATAAGCGTGCTCGCCACTCCGGGCAAAAAGCAGCTTTGCTATCTTGCGCTCGACTATGCAAAGAAATTCATCTCATTCTATGAAAACTATTTCGGCATAAAATACCCTCTGCCAAAAGTGGATTTGATAGCAATCCCGGACTTTGCTGCAGGGGCAATGGAAAACTGGGGTGCGATAACCTTCAGGGAAACGGCAATGCTTGGAACCGAAAAGGGTTCAGCCATTTCGTACAAACAGCAAATAGCTGAAACTGTGGCGCACGAACTGGCACATCAATGGTTTGGCGACTTGGTCACGATGGAATGGTGGAACGACCTATGGCTCAACGAAAGCTTTGCTACATACATGAGTTTTAAGGCCATGGAAGCTGTTTTCCCGGAATGGCAGATGAGCATGCAATACTTCGATGAAGTAATAGCGACCGCATTCTCTGCGGATTCGTTGATTTATACGCATCCGATAAGCGTAGACGTTTCAACCCCTGAAGAAATAAATGAAATTTTCGACGAAATAAGCTACGAGAAAGGTGGCACATTCCTGCACATGCTTGAAGATTTTGCCACACCTAAGGTTTTTAGGGCCGGGCTTCACAGCTACCTGAAGGTGCATTCATATTCCAACGCTACCAAATACGACCTCTGGAATGCAATCTACAAAGAAGCCTTAAAATCATCAGTACCAAACGGAAAGTTCATAAAAGAATTCGCGAACAAATGGCTCGACAACGTAGGGTATCCGCTTATAAAGGTGAAAGAAGGTAAACAGAGAGCAAGGCTAAGCCAGCAGAGGTTCGTAATATCGAAGCCTGTGAGCCGCCGCATCGACTTGCAGAAATGGGTAATACCGATAAAATACCTAAGCGGAAACAAGGTGGGCTTTGAGCTGATGACAAAGGATGGGCTTGAAATTGCCCACAAGGAGACCGATGTGCTAAAGCTAAACTACGGGCAGGATTACTTATACCGTGTAATGTACGAAAAGCGCAATCTTGAGAAACTGGGGATGGAGATAAAATCAGGCAGGCTTTCCGGCTTGGACGCATGGGGCGCCGAAAACGATCTCTTCGCGCTTATGCGTTCAGGCGCCGTGGCTGCAGCAGATTATATGGAATTCGTAAAAAGTTATTGCATTGGGGTGGGCTATCCAGCCAACGCATCGATACTCTCTCACATAGATTGGCTTGACTTCATGCTTTATGGCACAAAACTGCATGACAATGCAAAGTCGCTAGGTCTTGCTTTTGCAGGCGAAATGCTGAAAAAGCTTGGTTGGGACAAGAAAAAGAATGAGAAGAACATAGACTCGTTAATGCGTTCGCATTCGATAAGGCTCCTTGGCCAGCTTGGCAATCAGGATGTGGTCAAAAAGGCAAATTCGATTTTCTCCGGTTACTCTTCTGGTAAGGGTGATATAACTCCGGACTTGCGCTCCTCGATTTATGCAACCTGTGCTGCAAATGGGGGTTCAAAGCTTTTTGAAACGATCATGAAGATGTACAAGAAAGCAAAAAACCCTGAAGAAAAAAGGCGCCTGCTGCAGACGTTCGGCTATTTCACCGGCAAGGCCGAAATAGGCAAAGCGTTAAGGTTCTGTATGTCTCCAGAAGTCAGGCTACAGGATTCTTTTGTAATACCTGCTGTGATGTCAGGGAATCCCAGGGCAATGGGCGAAGTGGAGCGCTGGACATATGCAAATTGGCTTAAGCTTATGAAAAAATACAGTGTAGGAACCCACATGCTGCCACGCTACATAGAAAATCTCTCAATGTGCAGCAGCAAAAAGCAATATGCGAATGTCGAGAACTTCTTCAATAAGAAAGCCAATTTCAGGGGTGACATAAAAATATCGCTGCAAAAAACGCTAGAGCGCATCATGGCCAACTCCACGTTCCGCTCTAAAAACGGGATTTGAAACCGTGAACTGGATGTATATTGCATTGGACCTATTTATTGCATTCCTGTCGCTGGTATGGCTAGGGCTGATGTTGATAAACCTGTCTGGGCTCCGTAGGAAATCCGAAACAAGTGCTGAACCTCCTGAAGGCTACAATCCCAGGGTTCTGGTCATACTCCCGTGCAAAGGCACGGACGTAACGCTGGATTCCAATATAAAATCGCTCAAGGCGCAGAGCTACCAAAACTTTATGCTTGTTGCGGTAGTGGATAATAAGGAAGATCCCGCAATCAAGGCTCTGAACGAAAATATGGTCGACTATGTCTTTGCGAAAGGGGTATGCACCGCGTGCAGCGGCAAGGTTCGTGCAATAGCTACGGCATACGAAACATACAACGATTACGACATTTATGTGATTGCCGATTCTGACGTAGAAGCAAGAAGGGACTGGCTTTCAAAGCTTGTTGCCAAACTCGCAGACCCGTCAGTAGGGATTTCTACCACGTTCCCGCTTTTCAGGCCAAAGGCCGGATTCTGGTCAAGAGTAAAGATGGCATGGGGGTTTGTTGGGGATGGGATGATGGAATCAGGGCTGACCAGATTCGGCTGGGGCGGCTCTCTTGCATTCAGGAAAGACCTGCTAAAGGGCGAAGCCTACGAGGATTTCAAAAAGTCGTTGTCGGACGACATAGCGATATCCAGGGCCTCAAGAAAAAGAAACCTGAAAATAGGCTATGTTCCTGAAAGGATAGCAGCAGTAAACAGCGATGACGGCTTCGGCAAATTCTGGGAGTGGTCAAACAGGCAGACTGCACTTTCGATAATGGGCAGCAGGAGGGTTTTCCGCTTCGGAGTGGTGATATACTCACTAGATATAATACTGCTTATATCATCGATCGTGCTGTCCGTTGCAATCTCATACTTGTATCTTGTGCTTCTGGCTCCGTTCGCAATAGGCATAATAAAGACTTACAAAAGGGCAGGTCCAGAAAAGAGTGCCGATCTCTGGCTCATATATCTATTCATAAATTTCGTGTATCTTGCGAACTTGATAACTGCGAGCAGGATGAAAGCCATAAAGTGGCGGGGGAACCAATACAAGCTTAAAGATTGACTGGGAAATAATTAAGCGTACGCATTCCTTAATTTGCAGCAGCATAGTGTTGATTGAATGGAGTTAAAGGATTTGAAGGGAAGGCTGCCTAACGGGATATTGGAATCTATAGCCTCAAGGGGCATTACTACTCTTACACCTCCACAGGAAATGGCCATAAATGCCGGGCTTTTTTCTGGCAGCAACATACTTGTGGCTTCTCCAACAGCTAGCGGCAAGACTCTCGTGGCAGAAATGGCATGCGCCAACTCAATAATAGCAAAGGGCAGGAAGGCAATCTACATAGCACCGATGCGCGCCATAGTGGCAGAAAAATTTGAGGAATTCCATTCAGCGTACCCATACATAAAGGCAGCCATATCTATGGGGGATCTCGACTCATCGGACCAGTGGCTCTCGGAATACGAGATGCTTTTTGTGTCTACCGAAAAGCTTGACAGCCTGATAAGGCACGGCGCCCCATGGATAAGCTCCGTGGGCTGCATAGTTTTCGATGAAATACACATGCTTTCAGACATAAGCAGGGGCCCTACTCTGGAGCTGCTGATAACGAAGCTCATGAGGATAAGCGACGCCCAGATAATAGCCCTGAGCGCGACGATAGGCAATGACGAGGAGCTTGCCGCATGGCTAAAAGCCAAGCTTGTGAAGAGCGATTACAGGCCAGTGAAGCTGCGCAAAGGCGTTGTGGAGGGCAGCAAGATATTTTACTGGGACAACGACGAGATAAGCGAGACCCAGATGAACGGCAAAAGCAAGATTCCAGAGTTCAGGCTCGTGGAAGACACGCTTTCGCAGAACAAGCAGGCCATAATATTCTACTCCACCAGAAGAAACGCTGAAGCTGGCGCAGCAAAGCTGGCTGTGCTGCTCAATGGGCTTCTTAAACCCGAAGAAAAAAAGCAGCTTGAGGCAACAAGCCAGTCGATACTGAATGCTCTGGAGAAGCCTACAAGCCAGTGCGCAAAGCTGGCGCTCTGCGCTTCTGCCGGGGTAGCATTCCACCATTCCGGGCTCGTGAACATGCAGAGGGCAGCCGTGGAAGACGCATTCAAGAAAGGGCTAATAAAAGTCATATGCGCCACAACCACTTTGGGATATGGGGTAAACCTTCCTGCACATACTGTGCTGGTAAGGGACCTCACCAGGCACAATGGCGTTACCTCTGAGCGGATAAGCGTAAACGAAGTCCTGCAGCTTTTCGGCAGGGCAGGAAGGCCAAAATATGATACCGAGGGCCGGGCGCTCATAGCATCAAACCAGCGCTATGAAGTCCAAGAGCTTTACATGCGCTACATCATAGGCACGCCGGAGCCTATAGACTCGGCTCTTGGAGTCGCTTCAGTATTGAGGATGCACATACTCGCGTTCATATCGGAGGATTTTCTCAACACCTTAGAAGATATAGAAGACTTCATCAAAAAGAGCTTCTACGGCTTCATATACGGAAACGATTCCCACATAAAGGCAGCGGTCAAGCAGGTGCTGAGGGAGCTATACGAATGGGGCTTCATAATAGAGGACTACAGCAAGCTTCTGGCTACGAAGATAGGCAAGAGGGTTAGCGAGCTTTACATAGACCCTCTCTCGGCAAAGTGGATGCTCGAATTCATGCCAGGGGCGAAGGACGAAGTGTCAATGCTGTACCTGATATCAAACACTGTGGAGATGAAGCCATATCTCAGGCCAACCGAAGAGGCGGAAGCAGAATACGTATTTTACAAGGACAGGTTCGGAAGCGACCTTCTCTACAAGTACGAAGAGCTTTCCTTCGGCTATTACAATCCCGTCGAGCCGTTCACGTCAGCGCTCATGCTGCGCGATTGGATGGCAGAAATAGACGAGGAATCGATAATAAAGAAGTACCACATAACTCCGGGCGCTTTGTACGCAAAGCTGTCAAATGCGGATTGGGTCATATACTCGGCAATAGAGCTTGCCAAGCTCTCTCGCGTCTCTGCCAGGCAGCTTGTGGACATAAGGGTAAGGCTGAGGTACGGCATAAAAGCCGAGCTGCTAGACCTGGTCAGGCTGGAGCAGATAGGCAGGGTAAGGGCAAGGAAGCTATTCGACAATGGCATACGTACCGTAAACGATATGCGCAGCCGCAGGACTGAGGTGGAAATGCTCCTGGGGAAAGAGATAGCTGCAAAAGTTTTTTCACAGCTGTGAAAATTCCCAAAGCGAAAATTTAAGAATTATAAAAAAGCAATAGCATTATGCGATTCAATCAGGGCAACTCCAAGAAAAGCAAGGAGCTGTGCGAAAAGCTTATAGAAAGGGCTGGATTCTCGTGCGTTAGCGTAGGCAATTTTCATGCCCCCTTTGATATGATCGCCGAGAAGAAAGACCGTATAATAATTATAAAGACTGTGAGCAACATAGATTCTGTGACGCCTGACGATGGCAGAGCTATTGCAAAACTGTCGAATTTTTTCGATGCCGAAGCATACGTCGTGGGAAAGATTTACAAAAACACGAAAATGGAGGAACGCAAGGTTTTCACAAGGCACGGGATCAGCTGCATAAGCGACGATGCCGTCGAGGTTATGCTTTACAACGGGAGTTTTAAGCGCGCCAGGAAATTCTTCAGCGAAAACGTCGAAATAGACGGGCAGGAACTCAAAAGGCTCAGGAAGCTTTCCGGCATGAGCATGAGGCAGCTTTCCAAAAGCTCAGGAGTATCCGTAGACAGCATCTACAGGTACGAGCATGGATTCACATCGGCAAGCCCAGAAAACCTGGAAAAGCTTGAATGTGCTCTCTCGTCAAAGCTGGAAGTCGTGCATCCACTGTCCGACAGTCCCTGGGCAAAGCATCAGGAAAAAGGAAGCAGATCGATATTTGATATAGGCAGGGAGCCATTCAACAAGGGCTTTAAGGAGAAAAGCAGGTTTGAATTCGCTGAGCTTGCCGACATGAGGACACTGAAAAAATGGTCGGAATTTTACTCCAGGTTCAACGAGGTGTTTGACGACATACAGTTCATAATGACCGATGCGGCGGCTCACGACAGCATTTTCGGGATCCCAACCATAAAAAAGAGCGAAATATACGCAATAAGCGACGAGCAGGAGCTTTATGACATTGCTGCCGAAAGGTCCTGAATCAAAGTATTTATCTTGATCTTCTTTTTCTTGATTTGGATGCTCTTGCCGAAGGCTTTCTTGCGTGTCTGCGTGGTTTGTCCATAGCTGCATTGCCAAAGCTTCTTGCTGAGAGCTCTGGCCTTCCTTCCATCGCGCGCATGACGTTCTCGAAATCGACCACGAACTCTTTTGTCGACTTGAACATCATAGTTATCCCCATACTTGCGAATACTACTATGAGCGAAGCCATGGAAATGAAGGTTACTGCAGTGCTCTGAGAGTAGCTAAGGCCTCCGCTGACTCCGCTTACAAAAGCTATTCCTATAACGAATATTATCCAAAGCACGCTAGCTCCATACGCTATTTCGAAATAGCTGTGCTTGAAAAGTGCTCTTACTGAAGCATATAACACCCAGAGTATTCCACCAAAAGAGAAAAGCAGTATTACGGGCTCAACGCCGTAATCCTGAGAGAATATGGCCGGCAGTATGAATACCAAAGCACCTATTACCAGGGAAAATATCCATATCCCTGTGTACTTGCTGTGGGTGTGTCTCTCCTCCATGTTCATGAACTTTATTGTGGAAACGTGCGCATCAAAGAAGCTCACTGTAAGGGTAAGTATTGTTATTACTACAAGGACTGCCCAGAACAGCAGCGCTGCTATCGGGCTGAGAAAAAAAATGTCGGACAGCATGGATGTGAAAAGCATGCCTACAGCCAAAGCTATTGCAAAAGTGAACATCGATATGCCAAGTGCTCTCCTGTAAGCGAATATCCAATACCTTTTGATATGTTCTCTTGCATAGTTCAAGCAATCACATAAATCATTCCATGCGATAGGCTAAAAAGCTTTCTAATACGCCTGTACATTATGGGTATGCGGGTAAAAGAAATAAAAGCACGTTGCCGAAAGCAAGGGCGGTTATTGCGCCTATGAATATGGGCACGGCGAACGGTATTGGTTTTTTGTAAACAGGAAACCTGCGCTTGGGCATCTTAGATCTGAGCTCAGCAATTAATTCAGGAGTCACAAGCCTTTCGAAATGCTTCAGCTTTTTGCCGGCATAATCGACCTCTTTGGGTTCCATCATTCCAGTTGCTATTATGTCTCCTGCCTCCATTTTCCTGTATGTGACATATTGTGACATATAAGCCATCATCCTGCTTTCGTAGCCCATTACTAGGGCCGACCCAGCTGCAATGACCAAAAGGATCCCCATAGCGGCATAAGACGCATGCAATACTAGTATAAGAAACAGGCCAAAGAAAGCGTAGACCGTAACTATGAGCGCTATTCTAAAGTACGTTGCAGGCGTATTGCGCTTGTAGCCATGCTGTTTTGTTGCGAGCGCCTTTGGTATGTAGTATAACGGAACCACTATGAGCGCGGCTATGCCGCTGTTTATGGCAACGGACAGCACAAGTGGCATGTACTGCTGCGCAACTCCGAAAACCAAGGGTTTTGAAAGGAATGGAACGATAAGCGACAGCGCAGCCAGCTCTATTACGTCTGCCGCGCCCAGCTGCCCTATTCTGTAAACCACATACCCGAATCCGACCGTTGCGACCGCTATAAGTGCGCTGTAAAATATCAGCGCAACATTTAAGTACAGCACGGTAAACGCCGCGCCCACTACAAGGCTTGCATAGGCAAAATATGAAGGCACGTTCCTGTTGTTCAAGACGTCAAACATCATGTACGCAAACGCTAGGACTGCAAAAACAATAACCCTCAAAGCTAAGAGATCCATCCAACAACCATACAAAAAAATTCATCTACCATCGTAAATTGCAAAATCCCTTGCAATCTACTAAAATGTTAGATGCTGAAAGCTATTTATATGTTTGAGATGGAGTGGTAATGGGAATAAGGGTGTAATGTTGGAAAAATCCGTATACGCACAGGACCAACACAAAACAGGCGAAACCTGCTCCAAAGTTTCTATAGCAACCAAAACCCCCGAACGTATTTTTGCAGAAAGGAAACAGAACGTAGCCATGGCAATAGACCACATAATTTCAAACATAATGCCTGATGGCTACGTCAGGGCAGCCACAGATTATACGTGGTACAAGCTGATGTGGTTCAGGGATTCATCTATGATATCCTCGTCGTTGTCACAATCTGCTGCCTCGATAAACAGGCTCGGCGATGCAGAACTCATGCCGTTTGCAGAAAAGGCAAGGGACGGCGCGCTCAGGATACTTTCAAGGCAGTGGGACCTTATCGACTGCAACAGGGAAAAGCTACGCTCGACCTCCGCAATGAACTTGGAAGATTTTGAATTTAAAAAACTTAAAAATCACATACCTGCCAGGATCGACGGAACCGGCAGGCTAGCCAACATCGAAATCGACGGCCTGTTAATAAACGACCTAGCAGAAGAGGAAAATCCGAACTCTTGGCTGAAGCAGTTTGATTCTGTGCCATTGGTCCTGTATGCAACCTCGGAATTTGTGAAGGCTTTCGGCGCGGAGCACCTTCCCGAAAATTTAAGGGAGTCTATACGCAGAGATATAAGCATTCTAACTGATTATATAATAAATGTTTACAAATGCCCATGTGCTGACGTCTGGGAGCAGAATCCCCAAATGCTGCATTCGTATGATATAGGCGCGGCTTATGCAGGCCTGAATTCTGCAATGCATCTTTGCTCCGAGCTAAGCATCGACATTGATACAGGCAAGATAAACAGGGAGATGTATGGCAGCACTGGTATAATCAGTTTCATGAACAACCTTTTCGTAAAGGACGGGATACTCAGAAAATTCAGGGGAGAATTCAGCTCAGGCGTAGCCGAGAACCCTAAGGTCGACGCCGCGGCATACTTGTTATTCGCCCTTTTCGATCCTGAGCATACCTTAGTGAGCAAAAAAGTGTACCTGGAAACAATGGAGGCGCTGAAGGACAACCACACATTCAGGTCCCGTGACGGAAAAATGGTTTACGAGAGTGTATTCCCTAAGCGCTATGAAGGGGACAGGTATTTTGGAGGTTCTGGATGGATACTGCTGGCAGCAGCAGAAGCGTATCTAAACACTAAAAACGGGGATCAATCGCGCGCCGACTACATATTGGGGGGCATAGAAAAGCTTATTCCGGAATCAGGTTTCAGCCTTCCAGAGCAGGAGCCTATGGACGAAGCATTGCTGAATCCATACAGGGAGGGCAAAAATGATGCGGTGGGCAGAAAGCCAGCAATGGACCTCATATGGAGTGCTGCCGAATACATAAGGGCCGCTACTGCGCAAATGGAAAGCATTATGCCAGAGGTATCTGGGCAAAAGCAGTATGTGAGGAGATAAGACCAAATCAATGATATCCGGCAGCATGGCAGTGTACAGACTCTTTATTATTTTTTATGCCTAAAACAAATAAGCTTATGCAGTGGTGCCAATGATAGATTATGCGGCGATTGAGCAGAAATGGCAGAAGGCATGGGAGGAATCCAAGCTTTTCGAGCATGACCCTAACGACAAGAAGCCCCTGCTGGTGACTGCCGCATGGCCTTATACAAACATGCCTCCCCATATTGGCCATCTGAGGACCTACGGTACTGCAGATTTCTATTCCAAATACATGCGCATGAGGGGCTACAACGTCATATTCCCGATGGGCTGGCATTATACTGGAACTCCGATACTTGCGATAGTAAAAAGGCTGCAGGAGAATGACCATGGCTTAATCGAAGAGCTTAAGCAGTTCGGCATTTCCGATGATGAAATAGCCACTCTGGACAGTCCAATAAAGGTAGCGGACCTGTTCAGAAAGCAGTTCAAGGAAGCCTTCGTAAAGGTAGGCATGGGCATAGACTGGAGAAGGGAATTCGTGTCTATAGATCCACTTTACAGCAGAATGGTAGAATGGCAGTTTCAGCACCTTATGGACGAAGGATATATTGTAAAGGGCAAGCATCCAGTCGGCTGGTGCGACAACGAAAAGAATGCAGTTGGCCAGCATGACACAAAGGGCGATGTTCAGCCAGAAATAGAAAAGATGTTCATGGTCAAATTTCAGGTTAAGGGGGAGGAATCCTACATCGTATGCGCCACATACAGGCCGGAAACGCTGTACGGTGTCACAAATCTTTTCATAAACAAAAACTCAGAATACGTTCTGGTAAAAATCAACGATTTCAAGTGCTACATATCCAAAGAATCAATAGCTATGATGTCTGGTCAGTTCGACATACTAACCGAGAAACCGGTTGAGCCGTCAGAGCTGCTGCAAAAAACCGCAATAAATCCTACGGACAAAAAAGAGGTTCCTATCCTAGACGCTTATTTTGTAAAGCCCGATTTTGGCACTGGAATAGTTATGGCAGTCCCGGCGCACGCTCCTTTCGATTTTGTTGCGCTTTCGAAGGGCGCCTCGGCTAAGGCTGATGTTACTTCCTATCCAAAAGTCATAAAGCTGAGTGACGATAAAGCAGCTGCGTCAGTGCCTGCTCTTGAATACCTAAAAGCGGAAGCCAGTGACATCGAAAAGGCAACGAACGCGGAAATAGAAGCCGCAACGAAGAAGCTTTACAGGGATGAGCAGAAACGCGGAGTAATGATAACAGGAAAATATTCGGGAATGCCGGTGGCAGTGGCAAGGGAACAGATAGCCAAGGAGCTTGAAGGCGAAAACCTGCTTGCCTACCTTTACGTAATAGCTAACGACAAACCAGTCTATTGCAGATGCGGGCATCGCGTCACGGTCAAAATAATAAACGACCAGTGGTTCATAGACTACGGGAACAAAAAGTGGAAGGCAAGGGTGCATGAATATCTCCCCAACCTCAAAGTATACCCAGAAAAGCTTACCGGAGCGCTGAATGCCGCGGTAGACTGGATAGACCTCAGGGCTGCCGAACGCGCACAGGGCCTAGGAACAAGGTTCCCGTTCAACAAAGACCACATAATAGAGTCGCTGTCAGATTCAACGATATACATGGCGTTTTACACCATAGTTCCAATACTGCACCATGCAAATGCAAAACCAGAGCAGCTCGTCGGAAAGTTCTTCGAATACGTTTTCAGAGGCGCGGGCTCTGCCGATGAAGTGAGCAAGGAAAGCGGAATCGATTCAGGAGCAATAAAGAGATGCAGGGAATCGTTCAGCTACTGGTACAAGTTCACATCCAGGCATTCGGCGTCAGAGCTCATACCGAGCCACTTGACTATGTACCTATTCAACCACGTGGCGCTTTTCGACAGGGACGACTGGCCCAAGCAGATAGTGGCTAACGGTATGGTGAACTACAAGGGCCAGAAGATGAGCAAGAGCCTCGGCAACATCGTCCCGCTGCTCAAGGCAATAAGCGATTACGGGGCAGACCCTGTAAGGTTCGTCCAGGTCCTAAGCGCAGACCTTAGCAACGACGTAGATTTCAGCCCTGAGGGGGTCGACAGCGTCAAGTCCAGGCTCAGCTTCCTGATGGACATGGCCGAAAAGCTGGAATCCATGAACTCCGGCCCGCTTACGCACATGGACTATTGGCTCTACTCAAAGCTCAACTCCAAGATAGAAAAAGTGACAAAGTCTATGGAGGTCCTTGCAATAAGGAACGCTTACATAGACGCATTCTATGAATCCTTCAACGAACTTAAATGGTACATGGAAAGAACTCCTCCAAACCAAATAGTGGTTTCCGAATACTTGCAGAAGGTGCTGCTCATGCTCGCCCCTGCCATGCCACACATAAGCGAGGAGATATGGCACATGCTTGGAAACAGCACTTCCGTGCTTGCCGAAAAATGGCCAGAGCAGGATGCTTCTATGATAAGCCCAAAGGAGGAATCGATAGAAGACACCATAAAGTCCACCATTGAAGACATACAGAAAGCAGTATCGCTCACAAAGCCTCCCGGTTCATCTGGGCAGCCCAAATCAGCAAAGATAATAATAGCAGCCGACTGGAAGGCATCAGCATACTCGTCGCTCATCGCCGAAAAAAGGATTGATAAAGTCTTATCCAAGCCAGAATTTTCAAAGCTTGACAAAGAGGCATTGGCGAAATTCCTGTCCAAATACATGAAATCCATAAACTCGCTGCAGCCATACTCAGAAATATCGCAAAAAGAAATGCTCGGCGCATTCTCAGAAGCGAAGGGCTTCATAGAATCCAAGATTGGTTTCAGCGTCGAAATCAAATCAGAAGAGGCTTCAGAATCGCAAAGGGCCACGCGCGCCGAAACGCTGAAACCCAGCATAGACTTGGTGTGGTAGTGGCAAACCCTTCGGATATATCACACAGGTTCGACACCTTCATATTCGACTGGGACGGAACGCTGAACAGCCCTACGCTGGTAAACCACCCAATATGGCTGACATTCAAGAAATCTAGAATGATGTCAGAGCTTCCGGCAGACGAAGAAGAGATAAAATCGGCAATGAAGCATGCATTTTTCGGAAAAGCAAAAAAGGAGTTTGACGATATGGAAATTACTACTTTCGTCAGGCTCGCTGACATATTCTTTTCCCTGCTCAAGCCAAGATTTCACAAGGGAGCGCGCGAATTTTTGGAGAAGCTCAACAGTTCCGGGAAAAAAACCGCTCTTTTTACTGACGGCAGCCTGAAAAGGGTATACGTGGAAATGAAGCACCTAAACGCATTCAACTATTTCGACATAATACTAAGCGCCCAGTCCCTAAAAAGGATCAAGCCAGACCCTACCGGGCTTAAAGTCATAGCCAAGATATTGGATGTGGACAGGGACCGCTGCATTTATTTCGGCGACCGCAAGGAAGACATATTGGCAGCGAAGAGGGCTGGAATGGGTTCTGCGGCCATGCTAAACGGATTTTCAAGCGAAACCGTGCTGCTAGAGGCTCATCCGGACTTCAAATTCAAGAGCATGGAAGAGGCCCTTGCCGCCTTTGAGAAGAACAGGTAAAAGGCCGTTAGGTTATGCAATAATTATAAATATATAAATAAAGAGCACTTTTATTGTGCTTTAATATGTCAATAACAACAGAGCCGAAAAAGGAAGAAGAAAAGAAGGTTTTCGACAGAGCGTTAGGGCTTTACATGCTGCGCGGCAAATCTGAAGACAAACACCAAGAAAGCTCGGAAAAATGCGGCGCCGGCAGCCCTGAAGTCGATGGAGCCTATGAAATATCGTATTCGGAAAACAGAGATTACCCTTCTGATGGATTTTGACTGACAGGTAAGATATGCATCAACAAGGCAAAATTTAAATATATTGTTTTTAAAACCCTCTTAAGTGATTAAATGATAACAGCATTCAATATCTCCAACGTGGAAGGCAAGATAACGGACAGTGCAGCATTGGCACAGCAGAAGTTCCCGAAGCTGAACATAAATGTGGAGGACGTCTCGTCAAAGGGCGACACGCTCAACATAACCTATTCATTCGTTGCCGATTATTTCGCAAGCGAGGCTGCAAACGCCAAGTCAATAGGGCAAATCAAGCTTAGCGGCAACATAGAAATGAATGAGTCTAAGGATGCGATAAGCAGCGTCCTCAAGAAGTGGTCCGAATCGCACACATTGCCGGTAGATCTGGCAGAAGAAGTGATAAACGGCCTGAACTTCAGATGCAGCGCTACAGGCACTCTGGTCGCATACTCGTTGGGTCTGATCCCTCCTCTGGTAATAACAAGGACTAAGATAGAGGAAAAGAAGTAACTGTTTGATGTGCCGCAGGCTCTCGAGCCAAGCGGCCTTCCTCTTTTTATCTTGGAATACAACAAACTATTTAGCATTGCCTAATCAAAATGTTAACTATGGCTGATTCTAAAGATTCGGAACTTCAAATATCCAATCCTGGCGAAGAACTCGTCAAGATAGACGGAGTGCTCCTAGAAGCCGACTATACTACGATAAACGAGATTGTGAAAATAAGGCTTACGATAAAGGGTTCTGACGGAAAGGCTTACGAGGCCATAGATGATGAATTTAGGCCGTACTTTTATTTCGTGCCAAGCAACGATAACGCCCTTGATTCTGTGAAAAGGATTGCCTCAGAAAGGGACGACAGCCGCATAACGGATGTGGTAATGGAGCCAAGAAGCATTTTAGGCAAGCCGGTGAATTCGTACAAAGTATACGTAAGCAATCCTGCTGACGTTCCCAAGGTATCTGAAAGCCTTAGAAATATGGGTGACGCCTACGAATATGACATACCGTTCGCAAAGCGCTACCTGATAGACAAGGAAATATCCCCTCTTACTGATTCGGTATTCACTCTGAAAAGGGTCGGAAACCAGCTCCTTTTCATAAGCTATGAGCAGAAGGCCGGCCCCCCAAAAGAGCTTAACCTCAACACCATGTGCTTCGACATAGAGACGTATAGTCCACTTGGGCTTCCCAGGCCAGAAAAAGACCCTGTTATAATGCTTAGCTACTCGTACTTTTCAAAAGGCAAAAAGGGCAACGGGGTAATAACGTTCAAAAAAATAAACAGGGAATTTGTTGAGCACGTCGAAGACGAGATTGAGCTCTTTAGAAGGTTCGAAGAAAAGGTATCAGAGCTGGACATAGACATAATATCAGGCTACAACTCTGCAAATTTTGACGTATGGTATTTGGTTGAGCGTGCCAAGGCTTTGAAGATAAGCTTTAACATAAGCAGGTTTGAAGGCGAAACGAGGATAGAGCGCCACGGGCTTGTCAACAAGGTTAAAGTGGGCGGGCGTGTTCATGTTGATATGTACCTTGTCGTCAAGTTTATTGCTGTAGTTGGCGCCGCGGAAAGCATACTAAAGCTCAACAGCTATACATTGAAGAACGTCTACGATGCGATAAGCAAGGACGAGAAGCTCACGGTTGAGAAGACGAAGGGCCAGAAATGGAAGGACATAAACGAGCTCTGGAACGGTGGTGCAGAGGCCCTGGAGCTGCTCGCCGACTACAATCTGAGCGATTCCGAATCGCTGCGCAAGGTGTACGAAACGTTTGTGCCAATAATGATAGAGCTTTCAAGAACAACCGGAAACAGCCTTAGCGACGTTGCAGTATCAACTACGGGCCAGCTCGTCGAATTCATGCTTATGCGGTATGCCCACGAATTCAACGAGCTTATACCAAACAAGCCAACGGAGAGGGAAATAAAATCGAGGCTGATGAACCCGATAGAGGGCGCTTACGTCAAGACTCCTGACCCTGGCATATACGAGAGCCTTGCGATATTCGACTTCAGGGGCCTGTATCCGTCAATAATAATATCCCACAACATAGACCCGTCGGCATTGTGCAGCGGCTGCACCGATTACTACGAATCCCCTACGGGGGACAAGTTTGACAAGAACAAGAAAGTGATAATGCCCACAATACTCGACCTGCTGGTCAAGCAGAGAGCCGAAGTGAAGAGGTTATACAAGAAGGACAAGGGAAGCATATTTCTTGGTTCTAGGTCGCAGGCGCTGAAGATAACTTCCAATTCCTTCTACGGGTATTTGGGCTATGCGCGCTCCAGATGGTATTCAAGGGAGTGTGCATCCAGCGTAACCGCATACGGAAGGCAGTACATACACAACACCATAGAGCAGGCGGAATCGTCCGGATTCAGGGTTATATACGGGGATACCGATTCAATAGTGATGCTTCTTGGCAACAAATCCAAGGAAGAAGCCACTGGCTTTGTTGCGGATTTCAACAAGAAGCTCCCGGGTTCCATGGAGCTGGAGCTTGAGGACTTCTACAGGAGAGGCATATTCGTGGGCAAGAAGACGGAAAAGGGGACTATAACCGGGGCAAAGAAAAAGTATGCCCTCATAACCGAAAGCGGCTACATAAAGATTAGGGGTTTTGAGCTAGTAAGGAGGGACTGGTCCAAAGTCGCCAGGGACACCCAAAGGAAGGTTTTAGAGACCATACTTAAGGAAGGCAGCCCGGAGAAGGCGATACAAATAGTCAAGGACACAATAAAGGAGCTCAGGGAGGGCAAGGTGCCTTTGGCCGATTTGGCGATAAGCACGCAGCTCAGAAAGGGTATAGACAGCTACGATTCCAAGTCACCGGAGCTTGCAGCTGCGAAAGACGCAGTTGAATCCGGAATCAAGACAAAGGAAGAGGTAGAACATGCTGTGATAAGTTACGTTATAACCAAGCACGGCGATTCGATATCGGACAAGGCCAAGCTCATAGAGCGCGCGAAAGACTACGATCCTGACTACTATATAAACAATCAGGTGGTTCCAGCAACAATGAAGATATTGCGCGAGCTGAACTATAGCGAGGACGAGATAAAGGGCCTCGGGAAGCAGAAAAAATTGGGAGAGTGATTTTATGGATGAAAAAACAGAAGGCATGGATAACGAGGAAGAGATGAGCGATGAAGAATTTCAGAAGCTTGCCAGGGAGGTTGGCAAGGTGTCGTATTCAGCTATAAAAGAAGCTGAAAAACACATAATCAAGGGCTCAGGGCTGCTCAAGGCTGCTGAAGAAGCTGAGAAATTTCTTGCAGACATGGGCTTCGGAAAGGCATTTCCAATAAACCTATCCATAGGTTCAAATGCAGCGCATTACACTCCTACTCTCAACGATGATTCCATATTCCCCGAGCAGGGGCTTGTGAAGGTGGATTTCGGAGCCGCAAAGGGCGGTGTCCTAGGCGACTGCGCCCTCACAGTAGACCTTTCTGGCGACTACGGCGCTTTGGCAGAAGCCGCAAAGGAAGCGCTTGACAACGCCATATCGATAGTAAGGGCAGGCACAAAAGTCCGCGACATAGGCAAGGAAATAGCATCCACAATAGAGAAAAAGGGCTTCTGTTTTT
>JAMCSF010000017.1 GCA_023380795.1 Candidatus Martarchaeota archaeon
GATATCTGCACCATCCTTACTGGCCTGTTCTCGTTGCTCTCAAGAGTTATATCTTTCTTTTTACTCCATCCCAACATGACTTCCACCGGTTAAAATAAAGTAATATGTGGGGGATATAGTACATGGGTGGAAAACAAGAGGCATAGCGAAAAGCATTATCCCACCGTTCTTCATTATCCTCAACCCCCACACATTGCTTGAGTAAGATTACGGCTTTTACCTTATAAATAAAATTTGCCTTTTCACTGCTCCTGCAGCCAAACCATGCTTTTTAAAAATCAGATTTTTTAAAGAATTCTTTAATATTTTAAATCTATATACCCATAGGAAACAATAAATAACTTATACGCGTAAACATAACTAAATAAGGCTTTTCAATGGTGGAAGCGCCTGCAAAGATAAAAGAGGTTTTCGAAGAGCTCAAAAAGTCTTACGATGAGCACATAGAGCTGAAATTCTTAAACAAAAGATTCTGCATATTCGAGGCCACCAGCAAATGGGACAGCAAAAGAAAAAAGCCGGTAAAAATAACACATTACATAGGGTGGATAACCGATAACGGCGTAGTGGTCCCGGCCAAGCCGAAGCAGAACGAAGCTAGGCTGAAAGCCCTGGAATTCGAATACAATAAAATGCTTGAGCACCAGAAGGAGCTTGATGAAAAAAGGAAAGCGGCTTCGGAAAGGTCTCTTGAAGAGGCTTTAGGTGACGAGGACATTCTGCTACTGCAAGCTTTGAGCATGAATTCAAGGCTTTCCCATGCAAGAATATCTTCAATTACCGGAATACCATTGCACACACTCGAATACAGGATAAGAAGGCTGGAAAGAATCTTCGGGATAAAGTATACGCTGGAGCTTAATATGAACAACCTTGGCTTCTCAGAATACATGATTCTCGCAAAATTCATAAGCGGCAAGCCAAGCCACGAATCAGTAAGAGCAGCATTGGAAAAGAATCCGAGGGTGCAGCTTGCACTAGCAACCAAGGGCACATACGACTTCATAATCTTCTGCGTTGCAGAAAACAATAACGTAGTTGCAGAGGTCCTTGACAGCATAAGGACAGCAGAGGCGCTGAAGGGCATAGAGTCAGAATGGTATATAACCCCAATCGCAACAAGCTATGGGTTTATATCATTACAGCAGGAGTTTTTCGAAGTCCTTAAGGAAAAGGTATGGCATAGGAAAAAGCATGGCGACAAGCCAAGCACATCTAGCCTTATGTACAGGGAATACGCCCTTCTTTACGAATTGAACGAAGACAGCACCAAGAGCTTTGCGTCAATAGACAAAAAATATGATTTACCTACAGGCAGCGCAAAGAGGGCTTACGAAGATTTAAAGAGCGAGGAAGGAAAGAATGCTATATTAAGGCCAACGCTATTCTTGACTAATTTAAATAAAAAGTATGACGGAATAATAATTGCAGATATTACAAATAAGGAAAAGTTCGTAGCGTCTAGAGATAACCATCATAAATACATAATAAATGAGCCAAATACTGCAATTAGTAGATTCTCTTATATCTGCGACATGGAAACTCCTGACGGGATATTCTACCTATTTCCTGTATTGAAAGAGGGTTATACTGAAATAATAGAAAACGATCTTTTTAAAACAATAAAAGGCGTAAAACTCGATTCCTTAATCGTTGAAAGAACAATATTAGGAAACATCTGCTATAGAAAATTCGACAATCTCTACAGCAGTCAATATCTTAGCTTGGTAAAGAGAAAATCCATACAAGCACAAAAAAGAACATTATACGAATAGAATATAGCAATAAAAAATAGTGACTATAATAAAATATGAACTATAAAAAGTAAAAGAAATATTTAGATTATCCTCCGCTGTTTGGTCCTCCCTTCATTTTTTCACCCAATATTTTATACTTCACAGCAAAATGGAATAGTCGTGTTTAAATATGTTTCTGCTGTTGGATGTATAACCCAGTAAAAGGCCACTTCGGTATCTGCAACACGGGAACCTATGACGGAATATTTCATATATTTCATGTATTGAAATAGGGCTATATAAAAATCATAGAAAACGAACTCTCCCAAACAATAAAAGGCGTAAAACAAGATTCCTTAATTGTAGAAAGCGTAATAGTGGGAAACATCTGCTACAGAAAATTCGGCAATCTCTACAGCGATCAGTACTTAAGTCTAGTTAAAAGAAAAGCAATAACTCCAAAGGAAAGAATACTATATAGAAATACTAATACTAGTAATTACTACTAAAAATTAATGCATGCAGAAACAGAAAGCATAATCAAAAATAATCAAAATAGCTTATTATAATCATCCGCTGTTTGCTCCTCCCATCATTTCACCCAATATTTTATACTTCACATCACAATGGAACCGTATCTTTTAAATATATTTCTGCCTTTTGGCGTTCGATACTGTAAAAGCCCAAATCTTTGGCTTATTTGGCTGCCAAAATGCTCTTTTTTCATAAGTGTTTTAGCCTTTTATGGCTATTAATAACGTATCTACTGGTGCTTTCTTGAAGGTATACATAGAGACTTACGGATGCACTTTCAACCAGGCCGACAGCGAGCTGATAGCGAGCGCCATGGACAATGAAGGGATAGAGACATGCTCCAGCGAAGACGAAGCTGATGTTGTCGTGCTCAATACATGCACGGTAAAAGGCGCAACGCAGAACAGGATAACATACAGGCTCTCGGGCCTTGAGAAAAGCGGGAAAAAGCTGCTGGTGACAGGGTGCATGGCAGGCGCAAACAGCGACATAATAAGCAAATATGCTCCAAGCGCAAGCATAGCGAAGATCCAAAACATATCTGGCATGCCCCAAGCAGCAAGGGATGCCGCTTCCGGGAAAAGAGTCATGCTGATGGAAGAGAGCAGGTATGACAGGATAGGGCTTTACGTACCGGGCAAATCCATAATAGCCAAAATACCTCTTAGCGACGGATGCCTGAGCTCGTGCTCGTTCTGCGAAACCAAATTCGCAAGGGGCAGGCTCAACAGCTTTTCGGAGCCGGGGATACTCAATGCAATATCTTACAGCATAAGGAACGGGGCAAAGGAGCTTGAGCTTACTGCCCAGGACACTGGGGCTTACGGCATAGACAAGGGCACAAACATAGCAGAGCTTGTGAAGAAAGCGTGCTCTTTCGAAGGCGATTTCAGGATAAGGGTCGGAATGCTAAACCCGGAGCACCTTCACAGGTATCACGATGAGCTTATAGAGGCTATGCAAGACCCTCACGTATACAAGTTCCTCCACCTACCATTGCAGTCAGGAAGCGATTCGGTGCTCCAGTCTATGCACAGGGGCTATACTGTTGAAAAGTACCTTGAAATGGTTGCAGATATCAGGGAGAGCGTGAAGAACATAACCATAGAAACAGACATAATAGTCGGATTCCCTGGCGAGTCCGATTCGGACTTTGAAGCTACGATGAAGGCAATGGAAGAATTCAAGCCCGAAGTTACGAACATATCCAAGTTCACGAAAAGGCCGCACGCCATGGCGTCAAGGATGAAGCAGCTTGACGACAAGACAATAAAGGAAAGGAGCTCGGAGCTTTCAAGGTTCGTCAGGGCAATGCAGGCTTCTAAGAATTCGGCAGCAGTAGGCACGACTGCAAGCGTGCTTCTCACGGAAAGCAACAGCTCCTCTGTAAACGGCAGGGACGACAGCTACAGGCAGATAGTTGTCCCAAAAGCCAAGGCTTCTTCAGGGCTTGCCCCTGGCTCAAGGATTACGGCAAGGATTTATAATTCAACTTCCAATGCGTTATATGCGGAGCCTGCCAACTCTTGAATCGGTGCAAAACTAAATGTACGGAAAGAAAATAATCGAGTTCCTCAAGTCGAACGGCATAGAGTTCGGCGACATAATAAAGGTCGAAGCCGAAGGCATAAGCGAAGAAGGGGAGCTCATGCCGAGCACCGAAGCCAATTCTGAGGACATAATAATACTGAAAATGAAGAACGGCTACAACGTCGGAATAAGGTTTGAAGGCTCCAAAATAAGCAAAATAAGGAAGGGAGTTCCGGCGCACGAATTTCCACATTCCGAAATATCGCAGAAAAAATCGCTGCCAAAAGTCACGCTCATATATACAGGGGGAACCATAGGGAGCAAGCTCGATTACAAGACTGGAGGGGTCTACATGCTTCTCAAGCCCGAAGAGCTGCTTTACGAGGTCCCTGAGCTCGCTAACGTCGCAGAGCTTAAGGTGGACCCTCTTTTCAGCATATCCAGCGAAGACATGTCATACATAGAATGGCAGGGAATAGCCAAGCGCGTCCATGAAGCCCAGAAAGAGGGCTCCAGAGGGGTCGTAGTTACAATAGGTACGGACACCATGCACTACGCTTCCGCAGCACTTTCATTCATGCTTAACGGGATAGACATTCCCGTAGTTCTTACTGGAGCGCAAAGGAGCAGCGACAGGGGCTCATCGGACGCTTTCATGAACCTCTTCTGCTCGGTCGTGCTTGCTGCACGCTCCGAAATAAAAGGTGTCGGCATATGCATGCACAAGACCTCTTCTGACAGCGAGTGCGGATTCATAAGGGGCACCAGGGCCAGGAAAATGCACACGTCGAGAAGAGACGCCTTCAGGCCGATAAACGAAGGCTACGTTGCCACGGTTTCGTACGAAGGGGAAATAAAATATCTGCACAACGATGTGGCACTGCAGACGCAGGATAAAAAAGCATGGGTGCCGCTCGCCGGCTTCGAGAAGAACGTTGCGCTGCTCAAGGCATACCCGAATTCTGATCCTGGCATAATTGATTACTACTTAAGCAAAGGATACAAGGGCATAATAATAGAAGGCACAGGCCTGGGCCATACTCCGGTCTCTACTGAACACGAATATTACTCATGGCTTCCGAACATCAAAAAGGCAGTGGAGAAAGGTGTTATAGTAGGCATGACTTCCCAGTGCCTGTGCCTTCTATTATTATGCCTTTACGGCAGGGTAAACCCAAACGTATACAGGAACCTAAGGCTTCTGTCCGGGGCCGGAGTCATATACTGCGAGGACATGAGCCCAGAAACTGCATACGTTAAACTGGGGTGGCTTCTTGGCAATTACGATGCAGGTACTGCAAAGAAGATGCTCAACTCAAACGTTGCGGGAGAGATAAATTCCAGGAGCAATTATAGAGATTTCCTAGTGTAAGTGATAACGTGCAATCTGAAAAAGCAATAGCATACACTGCATTCGTGGCAGGAGTATTGATAATACTCATCACTCTTTACATGGGATACGGCCTGTATGGAACCATAATAGCGGCCGCGAGCTCCCCGCATAATACAACCACACCTGCATCTAACGGGAGCCTAAACCAGAGCATAAGCTCGGCAATCAGCAGCGCAATAGGGGCTCATCTCCCGTCAAGCGGCGTATTCTTCCTGCTTCTTGACATAATACTGCTTTTCCTATTTGCAAACATAGGCTACAAGATAGCAATACTCGGTGTGCACATGAACGCATCGGCAAAGGCAAAGCAGGAAAGCGTTTCTAGGGATAAGAATGGAAAAAAACCATGACGAAGCATACTACAAAAGCATTGGCTTCATGTGCGGGCTCGAGATACATCAAAGGCTTGCAACAGAGGAAAAGCTGTTCTGCAGCTGCAGTGCCAGCATGGACGAGCTCCCTCCAAGGCACGAGGTAACAAGGCATCAGCGCGCCGTAGCTGGAGAGCTCGGCGAAATAGACCGCTCGGCAAAATTCGAAGAGCTGAAGGACAGGAGCTTCATGTACAAGCTAAACGACGAGCATGCATGCCTTGTAGACATAGATGAGGAGCCTCCGCACATAATGAACAGGAAGGCTCTTGACATAGCTCTGCTTCTTGCCTCATCTATGGAAATGAAAGTTCCGGCAGAGCTTGAGCCTATGAGAAAGGAAGTTGTTGACGGAAGCAATCCAAGCGCGTTCCAAAGGAGCACGCTGGCAGGCCTCAACGGCCAAATTATCGTAAACGGGAACAAAATAGAGATACCTTCAATGTTCCTCGAAGAAGAGAGCGCCGGCATAATAAAGAATTCCGAATCTTATGCGGAATACGACACTTCAAGGATCGGCATACCTCTCATAGAAATAGACACGTTCCCGTACATAAGGACGCCAAAAGAGGCAAAGTCTGTGGCGTTGCACATAGGCACGCTGCTCAGGCTTACTGGCCTCGTGCAGAGAGGCATAGGCTCAATAAGGCAGGACGTCAACGTATCCATAAGGGGTGGCTCGCGCATAGAGATAAAAGGTCTTCAAGAGCTGGCCGACATGGACAAGTACATAGAAAACGAAGTGGTTCGCCAGCAGAAGCTGCTTGAGATTGCAAAACTCCTAAAATCAAGGAACGCTGAAGTGTCAGAAACTCATGTAGATCTTACTGGCATATTCGCTTCCACGGAATCAAAGCTGATGCTCTCCTCGATGAAAGCTGGTGCTTCGGTTTTCGGGTTCAGGCTAAAGAACTTCAAAGGCGTAATAGGCATGGAGGTCAATCCCGGGCGGAGGCTGGGCAGCGAGATAAGCGACTATGCAAAAATGGCAGGAGTCAAGGGCATCATACACGGAGACGAGGACATGGGCAAATACAGCATAAGCGAAAGCGAACTTGCGGAAATAAAGAGAAGCCTTTCGCTTTCTGACAGCGACTCATTCATAATGGTTGCGGCAAAAGCCGACGTTGCCCGAAAAGCGCTAACGCTCGCAATGGAAAGGGCGAAAATGGCAATGAGCTTAGTGCCTCCGGAGACCAGGGCTGTCGACAACAGGGGGCTTTACACCACAAGATTCATGAGGCCGCTGCCTGGAGGTTCCAGGATGTACCCGGAAACAGATACAAAGCCGATATATGTCTTAGAGGACATGCTCGCATCGGCCCAAAAGCGCCGGATAAGCGTTGAGGAGGAGCGCTCTAAGCTTAAATCCGAGCTTGGCTCGGACGACATCGCGGAGCGCATGATGCTTTCGACCGAGCTCCCGCTTTACAGGGAAATCACCAAAAGCGCTTCGATAGACAAGCAGTTCGTGGCAAATATACTGCTTCAGAAGTTCAGGGAGCTGCAGCGCGACGGAGTAGACGTAGAATCTATAAATCCAGAAAGGGTAAAGCAGATATTCTACATGTTCTCCGAGGGTGCGGTTGCAAAGCAGGCAGTGGAGCAGCTGCTCAGGCTTGCATCAAAAGAGCCAGAAATGGCGATAACCGAAATAATAAAATCAAACGCATTGGGCAGAATTACCGGCAAGGGGCTGGAGGCGCTTGTCTCAAAGGAGCTGAAGGAAAGGGATCTTTCCGACAAAAACGAGCTTTCGCTTTTCATAAAGTCTTTCATGTCCGAGCACAGGCTTAACGTCGACGGATCCGAGCTCAACGAAATAATCGCCAGGATGCCGAAAAGCTCAAAGAAATGAGGAATGGCCTTTCCCTACAAGGACGTCGTCCTCGAACCTTGCCGGTAATTCTGCCCAATGCGTTTGATTTT
>JAMCSF010000018.1 GCA_023380795.1 Candidatus Martarchaeota archaeon
TAAGTTCTTCTTTGCATGCGGCTTCAGGTAATAATAAATGTCGTCGTAGTCTATCTTGCCTAGGTCAGGCCCCCACGACGGAACTGGCTTTTCCTCGAATATCTTATAGCCCCGGAGCCTCTTTTCAAGCATCCATTCCGGTTCATTTTTGCTTTTTGATAATTGTCTTATCATTTCTTCAGATATGCCTTTCAATATCGTTTCATAGTCATCCTTAGTCTTAAATCCATACTTTTCCAAGTATTCGTCCTTTTTTTGCATTACATCCTGAGTCTCATCATAAGCCATCCTTCAACACCTGCAGTCGCCATCCATTAATATAGATTATAACTCAGTTATAACGCAGATAATATTTAAAGCTTATCGGGAATTTTCCGATAGGGCCTACAACATTTGCAGCAATGCATGGCCATATAAAGGTATAAACATTTTTGTTATAAAAATATAATCTATGGTGATTGGAGTGACAACAGGCACATTTTCAAATGAATTTACATACAGAAAAATGGTGGAGAAAGGAGAAGAATCAAAATTTGACGCGCTTTTTGACCAAGCTGCAAAGAACGAGCTAGCCTCTTTCGGAAAAACGTGGCCAATGTACATAGGCTCAAATAAGGTGGCATCACAGGAGCTGCTCGAAGAACGTTCACCCGTTGACAGGCGCATATTCATTGGCAAGTTCCAGAAGGGCACGCGCGAACATGCAAGAGCTGCAATAGCAGAAGCTAAGAAAGCTTTTTCAACATGGGGTAAAACTGACTACAAGAGCAGGCTAGAAATATTTAGGAAGGCAGTAGAAAAATTCAGGGAAAGGAAATTTGAGCTTGCAGCGGTCCTGAGCTATGAAAACGGAAAATCAAGGTATGAGTCTATAGGTGAGGTAGACGAGGCCATAGATTTCATAAACTATTACATATTGGAAATGGAAAAGAACAAGGGATATTCCCGCAAGAACGTCATATCCGAGAGCAGTGTAAAAGTCAAAGCCGGTTTTCAGGGCGCCCCTGCCGACGAGCTGGAAAAAATATCTATAAAGCTAAAACCATATGGGGTATTCGGGGTAATAGCTCCTTTCAACTTCCCTGTCTCAATATCTGTAGGAATGAGCGTCGGTGCAATGATTACTGGAAACACTGTTGTTTTCAAGCCTTCCTCAACTGACAATATGTCCATGCTTACCGGGCTCAAGATATACGAAATACTAAAAGAAGCAGGATTACCTGACGGTGTTTTCAACTATGTGACTGGACCAGGGTCAGAAGTAGGCGACGAGCTCGCAATAAGCAGGGATGTTTCAGGCATAGCCTTCACTGGCTCAAGGGATACGGGAATGCGCATGGCTGCTAGGTCGTACTCGCAGAACGCACAGAAAGTCTTCATAGTCGAGATGGGCGGCAAGAACCCTGTAATAATATCAAAAACTGCCGATATAGAAAGCGCAGTAGAAGGCGTTGTAAGCGCCGCCTTCGGTTTTGCAGGACAGAAGTGCAGCGCCCTTTCAAGGATTTATGTACACGAATCCATAAAAGAGGTCTTCTTGAGCAAACTCATCGAGCGCACGAGAGACCTTAAGGTCGGAAATCCGATATTCAAGGATAACTACATAGGGCCTCTTATAAGCGAAAGCGCATACAACCGCTATGTCGAATCCGTAGAAAAAGCCAAATCGGCCGGCCGCCTACTATACGGCGGAGCTCGAGTAAGCAACGACCTGGATGGGTTCTATGTCGAGCCTGTTATAGTGGAAATAAGGCACGACCACGAGCTTGTGCACAAGGAGCTTTTCTTGCCTTTTATAACTGTAGAAAGCTTCAAGGATTTTGGGGAAGCAATAAGCATGGCAAACGATGTGGAATACGGGCTTACTGCAGGGATGTACGGCAAGAGCAAGACTGAGATAAAGGAGTTCGAAAAACACATAGAAGCAGGCACTGTTTATGTCAACAGGGCAATAAGCGCGACCACTGGCGCCATAGTAGGGATGCACACTTTCGTAGGTTGGAAAGGCAGCAGTCTTACTGGAAAGGGCACTGGGAGCAAATTTTACCTGGAGCAATTCATGCGTGAGCAGAGCTTCTCTGTTACGGGTTAGCCGATGCTGAATTTCATAAGAAAAAGGCTCAAATATTCTACAGGAGTCGTAGAAATAGGCGACATAAAGCTCAATGCAATACTTGCAGATTCTTTCATAAAAAGGGTAATAGGGTTAATGTATAGGGACAGCATTTCCGAAGACGAGTGCATGCTCTTCACATTCCCGCATCCTTCAATGCTCGGAATATGGATGAAGGGCATGAAGTTTCCGATAGATATCCTCTGGCTGGATTCATCGAAAAACATAGTCACGATTAAGGAGTCGCTGCCTCCGTGCCGCGGAATTTTATGCAAGACGTATTATCCTGAACTAGAATCGACTTACGTGATTGAGCTGCGCTCCGGATTCGTAAAAAAGAATTCAGTAACTAAGCTTACTGAAATAAAAATAGAAGAGCAGAAAGAAAGGAGATGATTATCTCCTTCTCTTCTTCGCAGAGCTCCTTGCGCCCTTAGCGCTCTTGGACCTGCTGCTTTTCATTGCCTTCTTTGCAGGCTTTCTTGCGCTTGCCGCCTTTCTCCTCGCTCCTGATCCGCGTGCCCTTCCGCCTCTGTTCATCTTGGTTCTGACCACATATCCGTTTCCGTCTATGTAATACAGGAATCCTTCCTCTCTCTCTATCTTTTCAGATCCTACCTTGGCCTTTCTTCCCCTTGTGTTCATTTTCATTGGGGTCTTCCATACGTGCCCGTCCTTGCCAAGATAATAGAGATATCCATCGTCCCTATCTATTCTCTCGCTACTTACTCTCTGCGGCATTTTATTCACCATTAGTAATTCCATAGTTAAATTTAAATAACTATTGCAAATCTATCCTCGTAACTCCCTAGTATAATCCAATTTTTACATCGAAACGCATGCTTGTTGCGTTTTATAAGCTTGGAAATATGGCATATTTCACGTCACTTTCATGATGCGTTTCCTGCAGCATCAACTCTCTCCAAATTATTATAAGCTTGAGCGTCAAATAGCTAGCAGTGGTTTGATGCTAGATATAAAACTCATATCGGACAAAAAGATTGACGGATATACTCTTCTGGAGGGCTTCCCAGGTATCGGTCTCGTGGGTCCTATGGCTCTAAGCTATGTGATAGAAAAGCTCAACATGGAATACTACGGCTACTTCGAGAGCCAGGCATTCCCTCCTCTAGTGTCGATACACAACTCAATCCCGATGCATCCGGTTCGCATATATTTCTCGACGAAATACAAGCTGGTTGCAATATTCGCCGAGTTCGCGATACCATCAGAAATGACATATATAATGTCAAAGAAGATATCGGACTTTATCAAGGAGAACAAGATAGAAAGAATAATATCCATAGGCGGCATGCCGAGCCAAAGCATATCTTCCGAACTTTCTGAAACTGATGTCGAAAAACAGAAAGAGGACGAGGAACAAGCCGAAAAAGTATTTGCGGTAATCTCAAACCCGGACATGGCATCCGAACTCAAGAAAGCTGGTATCAGCATAATAAGCGAAGGAGTAGCTACAGGGATAAGCGCAATGCTTATGATAAACGCGACATCCGAAAAGGTAAAAGACACAAACCTGCTGGTACAAGTAGACCAAAGCATTGTGGACCCCAAATACGCCGAGATAGCGATAAAGTCAATAAACAAGCTCTTAGACCTGAAGATAGACATAACAGAGCTAGACAAAGAAGCACAGGAAATAGAAGCGAAGATACGCGATGTCATAAAGAAAAACAGGGACTCGCACCAAAGCTACAAAGAGGCTACTGATGCGGCCGGGCCATCGATGTACGCTTGACAAGAGCATATGCTGCAGGGGTGGCAGAGTCTGGTCTGGCAAAAGGTAAAGCCACAGAAAAACGCGCAGGACTTAAGATCCTGTGGCCTAGCGCCTTCGTGAGTTCAAATCTCACCCCCTGCACATTCAAAAGCTTCAGTGTATTACTGTCGAATTGCATCCCTGCGGCACCACAAGGTCGCCGCTTATTATGAGCTTAAGGTAGCCCAGGTAAGGTATCACTCCCACTACCCTTCCCTGTATCTGCGATATGTTGGGCGGATAGTTGCCATACTGTATATCAAGCCCGGGGTTGTTGTCCCCTTTGGTCAGCACGTAATACTCTCCGCTGTCATTCAATATTGCATAGGCCCTGTGAACTACGTACGCATCGCCCTCACTATAAAAGAGGTCTCCGGGCCTTGTCTTGTATACCAGTATACTGTTGTTCAGGTCTCCGGCTATCGTGCGGTTGTTGATGGTTACGCTGGTGGTATACGCTTCGTTAAGTATCTGGCCTGTCGATAGCCTTACCTCGCGCGTGCCGCATGAATACTGTATCACGTCGCCTGCCTGCGCCTGGCTGCTTACGAGCCTGTAAACGCCATTGCTATCTTCCACGAGCCCTATCTTGTATCCCGGTTCCAATGTCTGGCGAATGTAAGTGCCGCTTGCATTAGTAAGATACGCAACGCAGCTCAGCGATTCCGAATCCGGGCTGGAAAGTATCTTGGACATTTGGCTAGAGGTCACATCTACTACAGGCGCCTTTATCTGCGATACAGAAGATACTCCGTGAAGGAATATCATGTCGCCCCTGTGGAGGTAAGGCAGCATGCTGCAGCTTGGAACCACATCTATAGGGCTGCTGGTGGCAAGGAAAAACTTGAGCCCGTACCACAGGATAATCACTATTATTATTGCGGCTGCTATCTCAAGAATGCTCTTCTTATAGCCTACTTCGTTCTTGCCACTTATCAATTCAAGGACTATGGCTATTATTATAAGGAAAAACGTGACTATGCCTAGAGTTATCGCAAATATTCTTATCCTCTGCAGGAGAACGTACAGAACCAGCGCCACTATTACCATAACGTAGATTGGCCATACTGTTATGCTGCTCCTAGATGCATCTGCTCTCTGTTTTTTCTTAGCTCTCTTCTTTCTGCCCTCCAAACTATCACTTTATCTCAACGCTTTCGGGTGCGACTATCTTGACCCCAAAAATATTTGATTCGCCCTTGTTCTTGGCAACCCCTATGGCCGTATCCGCATAGGATATGAGCGTGTCATTATGGCTTACAACTATGAACTGCGAATTAGAGCTAAGCTGCTTTATAAGGGCCGAGAGCTTCTTCGAATTTTGCTTGTCAAGGGCAGTGTCTATTTCGTCGAATATGTAAAACGACATAGGCCTGCACATCAGTATGGAGAATATCAGCGTAAGCATAAGCATGGATTTTTCGCCTCCTGAAAGCCTTTCCACATGCAGGGTTCTTTTTCCTTCATGCAGCTCGAATCCGAGCCCGGAATTAAAAGTATCCCTTGGATTTTCCAAGACTATCGAGCCATCGTTTTCCGGGAATGCGGACTTGTACATGCTCTTGAATTTCTGGTTTACCATATTGAACGTGTCATTGAAAACTTCAAGCTTCTTGGATTCCAGCTGGCCTATCATGGAAAGTATGGAATTCCTCTCGCTTTCCAAAGTCATTATTTTTTCCTGGACACCGTTGACTTCCTTGCTCTTCTCGTCGTACATCTCAGGAGCGCGCATATTGATGCTCCCCATCTTGTCAAGTTCGGATTTAAGCACGTATAGGTCCTTTTCCATTTGGTCTATTTCGCCTTCAATCGGCTTCTGCCCCTCATAGCCGCTTAGCTCTGCCATCAAGTCCGAAAGCCTGGTTTGCAGCTGTCCCTTGTTTGCCTGCATTGCTATGGATTCTCTCTCAACCCTGTCCTTTTCGCTAGCCAGCTTGCCCTTTTCGAACCCAACCTTAGCAATCTGGTCCTCTGTCTTTTTTATCTCCTCATACATCCCGGCCGACTTCTTGTCGTGCGTCCTTATCAATTCCTCCAGGGAATCTGCTTCCTTCCTAATGTCTTTCATCTTTGCCTCAAGGGCGTTTCCGTTCTTCACGCTCTTTTCAAGCTCTGTTTCCTTGCTCTTTATTCCCTTTTCCAATTCAGAAATTCTGGAGGACAGCAATTCGTTCTCCTTGATCAGTGCGGCACGCTTGGCAGTAGCCTCCTCGAATCTTTCGGAAAGCTTCTTTGCAAGGGCCTCTTTCTCCTCGCTTTCTTTTCCGCTGGCGCTAGAAAACCTTCCGCTTATCCTGGAATAAAGTGCCGAGCTCTCTTTTTTTAATGCTGCCATCCTGGTCTCGAGCTCCTGGAGCCGTTTTTCTGCGTTTTTGCTTGCTGCGGAATCAGAACTTAGGCTTTCCGCAATCTCTGTTGCCCTTCTTGCTAGGCTATCCTTTTCCGCTCCGGAATTTTTTAGCGAAACGCGGATGCTCTCGAGCTCCATGGCAGAGCTCATCACTATGGTTTCTGACTTTCCAAATTTCTGCCTAGATTCGTCCTCCAATCCCTGTATGCTCTCAAGCTCTTCTTTCAGGGTTTTTTCCCTCTCCTCTGCCGATTTAAGCTCGGCAACCGCCTTTGCGTAATTGAAGCTTCTCGAGAATCCTCCAGATACAACGCCGGACTGCTCCAGTATCTCTCCTTCCAAGGTCACGTACCTGTGCCTGCTGCCCTTGGCTACGGACTTTATGTCCCCTATTAAGTATGTATTGGAAAATATGAACTTGAAAGCGTTCGCGAACCTGCTCTCGAATTCTATCAAGCCTATCAGCGGGTCTCCATCTTCTATTGTTTTGGTGTCGGCATAGCTGATTATGTCCAAAGGTATGAAAGATGCCCTGCCCAGCTTGTTTTCCCTCAATATTTTCACTGCCTTGTCGGCGGTGCTCACCTTGTCAACCACGAAATAGCTTAGCCTCGCGCCAGCGGCTGCGTTCACGGCCTCAGCGTACCTCTCGTCGTACTTGCAAAGCTCAGCAGCCCTTCCGTAAAACCCGTTTCCAAGCTTTTCTGCCAATACCATGGCTGCCCTGTTCGTGTCGCTGCCGTAGGTAGCCAGGCTTTCCCTTAACGATATCTTTCTTTCTGAAATCTGCGAAAGCTCTGCTTCTACTGCCTTTCTTCTAGACTTGAATCCTTCAAGCTCCGATCTTGCCTCTGAAAGCTCCCTGTTGGCCTTGTTAGATGTGGCAGATATATCCCTTTCGCTTTTCATCAACTGTTCAACAGATTCGGAAATCTTCTTGAGTTCTGCCTCAGCAGACTTCTTTTGGGACTCCAATCCCGAGATGCGGGCCATTGCCTGCATGTGCTCCCTGTTAACCGATTCCATCTCGGCCGAAAGGCTTTCTATGAGCTTCATTTTCTCCTCATATTCCTCAACTTCCTTTTTCCCCTCGGCGGATCCTATTGCTCCCCTGCTTCTCTCCAGCTCTTTCCTCATTTCGGATATTTCGGCATCGATGCCAGGCAGTTCCCTGCCGTTAAGCTCAAGTTTCGAGCTCTGCTTTTCAAGCTCTGCCCTCAGTTCTTCTATCTCTTTCGACGCAGCCTCCGAAAACTGTACTGACGCCTTAAGCTCGGATTCCGCTACTGCAATCTCCCTTTTAAGGGATTCGAGCTTTCTGTTGGAATCATTGAGCTCAGAAGATCTTTCGTTGAGCGCTTTTGCTTTAGCACTCCTTTCCGCAGAAAGCTTTTCGCTTATGGAATCCAATTCAATTATCTTAGCGCTAATTTCCCTTATTGTCTTCTCCGCTTGCGATAGGCTGTCTATTATGCCCTTCAGCTCGGCCTTTATGCCCTCGCTCCTCTTGTAAAGTATTGTGTAATTTATCCGCTTTGCCCTTGATGACATTTCCAAATATCTCTCGGCGGCCTCCTTCTCTTTCTTCAGCTCCTCCAGGAATCCCAGCCTCTCTCCCAGAAGCGATTTGGTCTCTGTGATCTTTTCCTCCACCTTCTCGAGCTCTTTCTCGGAAGCCTCCTTTTTGTCATCGAATTCCTTTATTCCTGCTGCTATGTCGATGAGCCCTCTTTTCTCTTTGGCGTTGAGGCTTAGGAGCCTTACTATCTCTCCCTGCGTTATCGTGTTGGTATCGCTTATCATGCAATTGTTTGCCCTGAGATAGTCGCTTATCTCCTGCCTCGTCATGCGTTTTCCGTTTAGCCTGTGGCTTATCTTGCCGTTTGGCTTTATTATCCTTGTGACCGTAACTTCGCCGTCTCCCTTCAGCACTATGCTTACCGAAGTCTTCTTGCCTGGCAGTTCTTTTCTTGCTGTTCCGAGGTCACTTACCAATTGCGAGGCAGAGGTGACGCGCATCCTCCTAAGCGATCCTTCCCCGAATGCAAAGAGAAGAGAGTCGCAGACGTTCGATTTTCCCGAACCGTTTGGGCCTACTATGCAGTTAAAGCCTCCGCTAAAACTTATCGTCGCGTTCCTGAAAGATTTGAAGTTGTGTAAAATTAGCTTTTCAAGGTAAAGCATTGACCGCACCGTCGCCTAATAACTCTTAGCCTTTAACGTTTTTAGAGTTTCGCCTGGTGTGCGCCATATGCAGCGAAATTACAGATTCCATATGCTGCATCTGCACGATGCCGATGAACCTGCTCCTTTTCATAACTGCAGCTATGCCTGTGCCCTCACTCTGCATTTTGCTGTACGCACTGTATATCTGCTCGTTCGCATCAAACTCGCTAAGCGGCACGCTGATCTTGCTTACGTCGATATTTTTCATGGCTCCTTCAGCCAGCATATTCCTGGGCAGGCGCGACACTATGTAAATTTTTCCGTTCTCCCTGAACAAGACTATATGCGTGTGGCTTTTCATGACTGCCCTGTAAACATCGTACAGATCGGGCTTTCCATTGAGCATAATGTAGTTTCTGCTGACTGCCGCGCCAACCTTTATGCCATTGGTGTACTCCTTCACGTACGCACCCTGCAGCTCCGCCTTCGCGCCTCCGTAAAGAAACACTGCAATGAAGACGTCCCATAGCACTATGAATTCCTTATAAAGAAGCGAGTATCCGTTCTCAACAGCCACAAAGGCTATTGTCCCTATTACGAACAGCACAATTATGACATTGCTTATATTGACGGTGAGCTTCGTCGCGGATAGGAAATCCCTCTTCTTTTCCAGCCAGCTCCTCAGCACTCTGCCTCCGTCGAGCGGGAACCATGGGAGTATGTTGAATACTGCGAGAAGCAGGTTAAGTACGAACAGGAGCTGCACGAAAAGCTCTATCGTTCCGGCAGGTATGAATATGACTGCAATTCCGAAAATGAACGCGAGAAGGAAGCTCGAAACGGGCCCGGCTATCGCTATCATGAACTCCAGCCTCGGGGGCACCTCATCCATGTCTATCATCGAGCCGCCTCCAAGCGGGTAGAGTATTATTTTTTTCACGCCTATGTTGTTCCTTATAGCAGTTACGGAATGCGCCAGCTCGTGCAGGAAAACGCAAACGAAAAGCAGAACGAATATTACGAACAGGTTTACGCTTATGGCCAGGGCTAGAAGCATCATCACAATGAAGGTCCAGTGCAGCTCTATGGGTATCCCGTAAACGCTGCCTATGTTTGGCGAAGCTCCGGCCATAGATTGGTTTCTTTTCCTATCTATAATAATATTTCTGTATCTAAGCTATATCTGGGCCTTAGAGGTTCTGAAGATGTCTGCATGTCGGAAAAACCCAGCTTCAGCGGACTGCGTTTCGTATACGGAGAGCCGGTCCTTCTGCTCAGAGCAAAGCGCAGCGAATGGCTGGTAGTCGGCGACATACACATTGGGGCGGAGCGCAGGATATCTGACAAGGGGATCAGGGTCTATAATCTTTGGGAGCAGATGTCAAGAAAGCTGCTGTCTCTAGCCGGAACATTTTCGGCCAAGGGTCTTGTGCTCACCGGAGACATAAAGGACAGCATACTTTATCCGGAATCCTGGGAGCAGAACGACATAAGGCGGTTCGCAAAATCGCTATCCGGCCTCGAAGTGGTCGCTCTGAGGGGCAACCACGATGCCCACATAGGCGAGATAATGGGCATTGAGCTCAAGGACGAACTCACGCTCGGGGACTATGCACTCCTGCACGGCAACAAATGGCCTTCGAAAGAGGCGATGTCAAAGAAGGTCTTGATTACAGGCCATAACCACGTAGCGGTCAGGATAACGGACGCAAACGGGGGAGTATATTCTGAAAAAGCATGGCTCATAGCAAGCATAAACACCTCCAACGCAAAAAAATTCTATGCGTCTTCAAAGGCCAAGAGCCTCATAGTAATGCCTGCGTTCAACCCGCTGATACTGGGAACTCCCGTGGGTGCAGAGAGGCACGACAAGGACAACATAAGCCCACTGTTCAGAAACGGGGTTTTCGATTATGCAAACGCCGACGTATATTCCATAGACGGTATATACATGGGCAAGGTAAATTCGCTCAGCTCAAGCTATGAAGCCCTAAGCAGAAAAACTGGAAAAAAGAAAAAGCTCAGTCCCTGATTATCGTTATGGGTATTACTCCCTTCTCGAATTCTAGCTCAGCAAGGTCGAGCGGCTCGGTTATGTCTTCAGGCACCTTTATCAGCGGCGGTGCGCCGTGTGCAAGCTGGAGTGCCCTTGCCCCAACTACCCTCGCTTTTTCAAATTTTGTATATTCTTGCATTGGCATTGATACTCCCTCATATTGGGTTTGGCTTGAACCTCTCCTTGGCTTCATGCATGCTCTTTTCTACCTTCTTGCGCCACTGCTCAAATTCCTCCGGGCTTTTCGGGTACTGCATATATATGGCATTGAGCTCCTTCATCTTGCTTATTGCATAAAGCAGCTCCCTAAAAGCGCTTATGTTCTTCGCTCCCTTAAGTGCTATCGAGAATTTGGACGCAAGACTTAACTCCGGCATCATTCCCAAGGCAAGCTGGTTTGCCTCCTTTACGCTCAAGAAGTTTTTTATTCCATAATTCAGTATGTCGTTGTTGAGCGACTGCATATAAATCCTGAAAACTTCCAATCCTGCGGTCTTGTATCCGTATTCCTTGTTGAAATCTATGTTATACTGCCACAGCCCATTGACGCTGGTGTCGTTAGCTTCGATTGCCTTGACAGCGTTCTCTCCAGCAAGAATTCCAGATACGAGCGCAGGACCTATGCCTCCGGCGCTTATTGGGTTGGGCATCACCATGCTGTCTCCTGCTCCCATATAACCGTCGTAAACAAGGCTTTCCATCTGCCTCCTCACTGCCACGGACCAAATGCCCTTTCCGTTGTTGTCCTTGTTGAAAATCTTGTACTCCTTGTTCTTTATGACAGGATTCCAGGCTATATACTGGTCTATCAGGTTTTGAAGCGTGTCGTTCCTATTGAGTGCTTTGTTTCTTATGTCAAGGCTCCTCTTCTGGACTCCCAAACCTATGTTCATCTTTCCTTCGCTCTTTGGGAACACCCAGCCATAACCTCCAGGCGCCATGGTCTGGTTCAGGTGTATGAGCGCGTTTTTCGGGTCATAATATCTTTCATCTTCGTGATCAAGCTCGAATTCTATTATATATCGTCCGGTGGATTCTATGTCGTCGATATCTACATTTTTCTCAACAAATTTGTTGTCCGGGAGGCGCCTTCTCAGCACCGTTGATATTCCAAGTGCGTCTATTACTACCTTTGATTTGTATATTGTGTGGTTTTTGTCCTTGTCCTTGCCGAATACTCCTGCCACCTTGTTGCCCTCCAATACTGGGCCTTCTACCTCGAATTGAGTCACATAATTGGCTCCGTTCTTTATTGCAATATCCCTTAGCTTCTTTTCGAACTCTGGCCTATCTAATACATAGCCCAAGCCGTCAAAAAGGTACTTGGATTCCAAGTCCGGAGACAGGGCATATACCCCATCTACCTTCACATCCAGCTCTGGCTTTGAGAACGATATCCCAGTCTTTGAAGTTATGAAATCCAGGTGTGACCCGGCTACCGCATCGCCACATGTCCAGCCCCAGTTGTTCTTCCTTCCTACGTTGTCAGGGTCGTTCCTGTCCAAAAGCAATACGCTGCGGCCTTTCTTCGCTGCAATGGCTGCGGCAAGATTTCCAGCCATGCCTGCTCCTGCTACTATTATGTCATAGGATTCCTTGGCTTCCATACTAAACACATATGCAAAATTAAGCGTATTTAGTTGTTTCTGCAATCTATTTAAAGTTTCTTATTGGTGTTACAACTGTCTGCTATAGCTTGGCTTTGTTATCAAAAAGCCGGCAATCTTAAAACGGCTGGAAAACTTTACGAGCATGGGCAGACTCTTTTTAGTCTTATGGCTATCGCAATTTGATTACACTCTTCACTGATAATCCAAGCGTTTCAGTATGCCCTATATCTATAATTATTCACACAAAAGCCGAATCAGCTAGCTACTGCCGACCCGAAGCTTACGCTTGGCATTATGCCATTTGGCGGGTAGGCACGTGTGCGGAGCCACTGGATTTTTTCCGTTGCACCCTCATAAACAGAGGCAAAAACGTATGACGCCGAAGAGAGGAAAGTAGATGACCCGGAGTCCACGCTTGCATAATTCTGAAGCTGTGCGACGCCGGAAGAGGTAAATATTGCGCTGTAAACATTGTAGCCAGAATTTGATGCTATGGGCAAAGTCCCTGTGGCTATTGCGGTCTGAGATGAGCCTGTCCCTGTTTGCACGTCCGCATAAGTATAGTCAGAACTGCCTGCCTGGAAATATTGATAGCTGTTATAGTACGAATAACCTGTAGAAAAAGATGTGCTGGTACTGAAGCCTATGTTTGTTGCCTGTGCAGTGGTTACTGTTTCGTAAGCGTCTAGTACTATTGGGGGAGTTGCAGTTATGGCTCCGGATGCCACTCCTCCCCAATTATAGCTTGACGTCACTGTCAGGCCGTTGTTTACGCTGCCGCCAAAACTCCCTGCAGATGTCCATCCGCTAGGCAGACTCGTCCCTGCGAAGTTCCAGTAGCTGTTGAACACATCCGCACCGTCGTCATATTGGGCATAAGTAGAACTTAGTTGTGGGGCTTCGCCAATGCCCGAAGTACCACTACTGGAGAGCAGGTTTGTTGACTTTGGGGCAAAACCCAAGTATACGGTTATGCTGTTAGATGCAGGGATTCCTCCTGCAATGTTCAGCCAGGCTGTCAGAGTGCCGCTGCTGTTGCTTTCTATCCATGCTGGTATTACTGAACCGCTGCTGGAGAAGAATTCAAAATTTGCGGAGACGCCGTTGTATGATATGTAGTTTGAATAGTCCGATTCCGGAATCTGAACCTCCTGCTGGAACGGCGCAGGGGTTGCAGAACTCTGCGAATTCGTTATTACAACGTTAGCATAATACGCTATGCCAGAAGGAATTGTCGGGCCGGTGCTGGTCGAAGAGGTTGGCGTAGATGACGAACTCGGCGTCAATCCCTTCATGGTCACCGTTGCGACTTCCGACATTAATCCAGTATAAGTTGCTTCATCGTACTGCGCCCATATGTATCCGCTGGCAGTCGGACTGGAAGAAGACAGGGTAAAAGAGAATGTCCCTGATTCGCCGCTTTGCAAGTTTCCCGCAGTAACCGAAGGGTATCCGGAGCATGAAGAAGGCGCGGGCGCGCCGTTGGGAACAAAGCAAAGTACGACATTGGTCCACTGCGCTCCGGTGGCCTGCCCTATGGAAGCTGTAAATGTGGTCCCGTGTGCTATCGGGGTGCCGCATAAGAAGCCGGAATTTGCGATGCAGGTGGTTCCTATTAGGGATCCGGAGCTGAAAATGCCGAGGGAGAATAGCGCGGCAAGGACAATCGCGATTATCAGTATTGCCCAGCCGTAGGTCATCAAGTACTCCATAGCGCTTTGCGCTTTCTGTGAAGCAATATTGAATATCATGCTGGTTAAATTTGTTTAAGATATTAATATAAATTCTTGCACATGCTCCTGCATATGCATTAGATAAAGATAATGACATTTAACTTTAACACTAAAGCCAAAGGTAGACAAGTTTTCTTTTCAGAATACCTCGCTTGACAACTGTGTATTTGCTACAGGGAGAAAAGAAAAGATTGTTTCTTGCAATTTCTTGCCAGTTAAAAGTATTGAAAATCCAACTATATATCGAAAACCAAAGATAGCCTATATATATCTTTCCTATTTTAAATATACTGCTATACTAAGGCTGCAGTAGTACCTACGGGTTTCTTGCGGTGCTATCTTGCAGTATGTAAAGCACAAAAGTTGATACCAATGGCAGATTTATCAAGCGAAATCAGGCTAGCTGTAGACAGCGGAGTCACTGCTCTCGGCCTCAACAGCGTCATAAAGTCAGTAAGGGATGCCAAAGCCAAGCTCATAGTTGTGGCCTCAAAAAACAAGGAGAGCGCAATGCAGGACATAGTGCACATGGCCAAGGTGGCAAACGTGCCTCTTGAAGTATTCGAGGGCAATCCAATGGAGCTCGGTGCCGTCTGCGGCAAGCCGTTCTCAGTATCTGCTGTTTCAGTAATAGAAGAGGGAAACTCAAACATACTTAAAAGGGATAAAAAATAAATAAAGGGGATAATTTGCCTAATGGAGAATTTGCCGCTAGAAAACTTGTGAAGCAGAGGAAGCACCAGCGCTTGCTGAAGAAATGGCTCAAGAGAAAGAAGCTAAAGCTTAAGCAGAAATACGACCCCATGGGCACGGTGCCAAGGGCCAAAGGACTAGTCCTTCAGAAGTTTGCAGTCGAACAGAAGCAGCCGCACTCCGGCCAGATAAAATGCGTCAGGGTCCAGCTCATAAAGAACGGCAAGGTTGTCGGGGCTTTCGTGCCTGGCGACGGGGCTGTAAACTACATAGACGAGCACGACGAAGTCACCATAGAAGGTCTCGGAGGCTCACAGAGGGGCCAGATGGGCTGCATACCAGGCATGAAGTACAAAGTGGTAGAAGTCAACGGAGCCAACATGGTCCAGATCATAAAGGGCAAGAAGGAGAAGCCTAAGAGATGATTTTTATGGCAGAAGAAGCTAAAGAAGAACAAAGAAAGGAGCAGAAGAAGCCTTCCAAGAAGAAGGCTGCGCCTAAGCGCAAGGCGGTAACCACATCTTCGTCAAGCACCGAGCACAGGCTTTTCAACAAGTACGACTATTCGGTAGAGATACAGGACCTCAGCCTCAAGAACTACATAAGCCTCAGCCCGGAGGAGTTCCCTAGCTCATACAGGAGAACTAGCAAGAAGATGTTTTCGAAGGCCAACATAAACATAGTTGAAAGGCTGGAGAACGCGCTCATGAGAGGCGGAACCGGAAAGAAAGTGGGGGGCCGCGTCATAAGAACCGAAGGAAGGCTTCAAGGCAAGAAACTCAAGGTTATGCACATAGTCGAGAACGCGTTCGACATTGTCAACGAGCAGACTAAGCAGAACCCTCTTGAAGTGTTCATAAGGGCGCTTGAGAACAGCGCGCCCATAGAGGACACTACAAGGATAAGGCAGGGAGGCACCGTTTCCAACATACCTGTGGACATAAGCGCGAGCAGGCGTCTGGATACTGCGCTCAGGAACATATCTACTGCTTCAATAATAGGCGCCTTCAATAACAAGAAGACGATCTCCGAGGCCCTAGCCAACGAGATAGTGCTGGCCTCCAACAACGACATAAACAGCTACGCTCTCAAGAGAAAGAACGAGATAGAGCGCATGGCAAGGAGCGCGAAGTAATCGGTGTTTTGCAATGGTAAGGAAAGAATACGTAGTGGAAGAAATAACCAAAATAATGAGCGACCTGGACAGCATCAGAAACGTGGCCATAATAGCGCACGTTCACCATGGCAAGACCACGCTTACGGACTCGCTTCTGGCAAGAGCCGGCCTAATATCCAAGGCAGTAGCGGGAGACGTATTGTACACTAACTACGAAGCTATAGAAAAGGATAGGAGGATGACGATAAAGTCTGCCAACATATCGTTGGGTTTCACATACAACGAAAAGGACTTCATAATAAACCTGATAGACACGCCAGGCCACGTGGATTTTGGAGGGCACGTTACAAGATCAATGCGCGCAGTTGACGGAGTTGTTTTGGTAGTGGATCCCGTCGAAGGAGTAATGCCGCAGACTGAAACAGTTCTAAGGCAGGCGCTCAAGGAAAAGGCAAAGCCAGTGCTTTTCGTCAACAAGGTCGACAGGCTTTTGACCGAGCTAAGGCTCACGCCGGAGCAAACCTTCGAGAGGCTGCTCAAGCTCATAAACGACATCAACAAGCTAATCTCGCAGTTTGCCCCTGAGGAATTCGCCGAAAAATGGCAGGTCAGCGTAGAAAAGGGAAGCGTGGCCTTCGGCTCTGCGGCAAAGAAATGGGCGATATCCAAGCCCATAATGGACAAGTACAAGGTTACGTTCAAGGACATATTCGCGCTTACTGCTGCCGGTGACGAGAAGAAGCTGCAGGAAGTGGCCCCTATAGACGAATCGACGCTCATAATGATGATAGAGCACCTTCCGAGCCCGCACGTTGCTCAGAGGTACAGGATACCGCAGATATGGCACGGAGATTTGGAATCTACCGACGGAAAGGCCATGCTCAACACCGACGCATCGGCAAACACAAACATAGTAGTATTCAACATGGTATACGATCCGCACAGCGGAGAGGTGCCGGTAGGCAGGGTATTTTCGGGAGTGGCAAAGAAGGGCACAGAGCTTCACATATCTGGGCTTGCCAATACCCAGAAGATACAGCAGGTAGGCATATACATGGGCCCGGACAGGGTGCAGGTAGACGCCATACCTGCCGGAAACATAGCTGCATTGATAGGCCTCAAAGACGTTAGCATAGGCGACACGCTAAGCTCAGGGATAATAGACCCGTTCGAGCAGATAACGCACTACTCCAAACCCGTGGTAACCAAAGCCGTAGAAGCAGAGGATTCAAGGGATACGACCAAGCTTATAGAAGCGCTCAGGGAGCTCTCGAAGCAGGATCCTACAATATTGACTGAGATAAACCAACAAACCGGAGAGCATCTGGTCAGCGGAATGGGAGAGCTGCACTTGGAGGTAATAGAGACTAAGCTCAGGGACGAATTCAAGATACCAATAATAACGAGCCCGCCGATAGTGATATACAGGGAAACCATAACGAACAAAGCAGGCCCTATAGAGGGCAAAACCCCAAACAAGCACTCGAAGTTCTACGTCACTGTGGAGCCTCTTCCAGAGGGAGTCCAGAACGCAATCGACGAGGGGACCATAAGGGAAGGAAAGCCCAAGGGGCAAGCGGCAATAGAAGCAATGGTTGCCGCAGGCCTGGACAGGGTCATAGCCAAAAACGTGGAAGACGTCTCGAACAAGTGCATGCTTGCAGATGTGACTCATGGAGTCCAGTACATGAACGAGGTAATGGAATTGCTTATAGACGGATTCAGGGAAGCCGTAAAGGACGGCCCGCTCGCTAGGGAAAGGTGCTCAGGCGTGCTTGTCAGCGTCGTCGATGCAACCATACACGAAGATCCTGTGCACAGGGGCCCAGCGCAGATAATACCCGCAATAAGGAACGCAGTATATGCCGGAATGCTTACAGCAGGAGTCATGCTCTACGAGCCCAAGCAGAATTTCACAATAAACATCCCGCAAGAATACATGTCCGGGGTCATAACCTTTGTGCAGAGCAAGCGCGGCCAGGTTGTCAGCGTGACGCAGGAGAACGAGCAGGTATCCATAGTTGCAAAAATGCCGGTAGCAGAAACGCTGAAGGGCTTCTCTAACGACCTCAGGGGATTGACGCAGGGAAGGGCCATATGGTATACTGAGTTTGCAGGCTACGAAAAGCTGCCAACGGAGCTCCAGAACAAGGTCGTTCGCGAGATAAGGCAGCGCAAGGGTCAGAATCCAGAGCCTCCGACTCCGGATCAGTTCCTGGTATAACTTCTGAAGAGCTCCTGATCAAACCATAAATGTATAAATGTATAGCAACAATAGCCGAAGGCTTTCAAAGTGGATGAGCTGGTACTTTTATATATAATGCCTGACTATGGCTGTTTATGCGAAAGTCAAAAATGCACAGCAAAGTCGAGCGCTTGATAATAGCAGACATAACGCTTGCAGAAGCAGTTCCGGCAGAGCTGGCGGCAGGCCCAATATCAGAAAGGCTGAACTATGCATATTTTAGCAGCTACACTTTAGGTCTGCAGGTTAACACTGCACAAATGCACTATGCCTCCATGGCGATCCAGGCAGTAGCACTAGCAATAACCTTGCCGATAGCATACTTCATAGAGTCAAAGCTCTTCGATGCTGTTTACAAGCCCGTGACCAAAAAGCTGATGTCAAAGCTCAGGAAAGAAAATACGGTAAATGATTCAGAAAGCTTTAAATAAGATTATATCAAAATATTAACTACAAACTTCTTCATATACTGGATGAAGTGTAAACCGACGGTGTTTTAAATGGCAAAATCTTACGTGAAGTTCGAAGTATCCAAGGATGTGGCTTCAAAGACATACGAA
>JAMCSF010000019.1 GCA_023380795.1 Candidatus Martarchaeota archaeon
ACGTGCGGCACGATACAGGTAGATTACCAGCTGCCAATGAGGTTCGGAATCACCTATACCGGAGATGACGGGAAGGAGCACACACCGGTTATAATACACAGGGCGGTTCTCGGGAGCATCGAGAGGTTCACTGCAATAATGATCGAGCACTACGGAGGCAAGCTGCCGCTGTGGCTGTCGCCAGTGCAGGCTCGCGTGATATCGCTTTCTGAATCTAGCAACGCGTATGCGGAAAGCGTATACAAGAAGCTAAAGGGGGCAAAGCTCAGGGCCGAGCTCGACATATCTGACAAGAAGCTCGAAAAGAAAATACGCGAAGCCCAGCTGTCGCGCACCCCGTACATGATAATAGTGGGGCCGAAAGAGCAGGAAAAGAACCTCGTGTCTGTTAGGATGCGCAGCGGAAAGCAGGAGAACGGGCTAGGATTGGAAGCTGTCATAGATTCCATGAAGAAGGAAGTAGAGGAGAGGAGAAACAGCTAAGCTCAGAGGCTTACCGAATATATGTGCCTGTAGAGCTTCTTTCCCTTTTTCACCCCGTAAAGCTTGTACGATACCTTTGGCTTTATGGTCTTGTGCAGCATGAAGTATCCAGTGACCAGCTTCTTGTCGCTGATATACATGTCTATGCCGTTTCCCATCTCTTCAGTTTTGCTTACGAAGGCGTTGCCCTTTTCGAGAAACCTGGAGAAGCTGTCAAGGAAGCCTGCAACCTTCTGAGTTGAGCCGCGTATCTGCACTATCGCCTCGTAGTATCCGGCGCTTTTCCTGTAGCAGCTCGGGCACATCTCCTTAGTGAACCTCACGTCGACCTCATAGTTGAACCTTACGGTCCCCTCGTTGAGCTCGCACTCTATGCGGAGAAGCGCGAGCCTTCTCATTTCGTCGAATTCCTTAAGCCTTATCTTGCAGTTTGGTGCATGGAGCTGCTGGGCTATAGCTTCAGCCATTGCTTCACTAGTATATTGCGTAAAGCCCTTGCTGTCCCTTATTGATCCGCAGACCCTGCAGCGGCGAACCTTGACCACTTTAGGCAGCGTGGCCTTTATCTTGTCCGCAACGCAGAACTCGCAGAACTCGCCTATGAAGCGCGCTTCTTCGCTTGACCTGTTGCAGGTCGGGCAGTATTTTATCATTTGTACCAATCTTAGTTCGCATAGTGCCTGCTTACTATGGCGCCATAGGCTGGCCTAGTCACAAGCACGCCCATCAGTGCGCCTATTATTGTTGATTCCGAGAACCCTATAACTTCAACTAGAGATGTCGAGAAGAACAGTGGCAGCATCGCTATTATAAGCAGCAGGGCGTCGGCCCACACGATGTAGAACGCGTTGCCAAGTATGCTCTTTGAGCTCTCGCTCGTGTTTTTCCTTGAGAGTATCTCGTCAGTTATTATTATCTGCGCGTCGACTCCGGTTCCCACTACGGCTATCATTCCTGCAAACGCGGAAAGGTCTATTGTGCCGACTAGACCAATCACAGATATTATTATGAATAACTCCAATAGCGTGGTTATTAGTATTGGGCCAACCAGGAAAACCCTCCTGTACCTTATGACTATGAATATAGACACCAATACTATCGCAGTTATTAGCGCGATTATGCTTATGTCGAGCGAGCTCTTTCCGAGCGTTGGAGGTATCGAAGTTGGAGTCCCTACTATGACCTGCACAGGAAGAGCTCCGCCTGTCAGTATGCTCGCTATTGTCTTAGACGTATTGGTTGCATAGTCGAGCTTCTGCGCATATGCAAGGGTTGTAGGCGCTGCGCCAGATATTTCATAGCTGTCGCCTACGCTCCCGTTGGTTATTGACGGATTGAGCTCCGGAGATGAAAGCAATCCAACCAGCGGCCATGTGTTGAGCGAGAAATTCCCTACCGACACCTCGGTAAAAGATGGGGTCATGTTGGCCTTGCTTTCCAGCTTTACAGAGTAATTCAGCGATCTTGCATAGCTTATAAGCGATGACGGGAGGTTGTCGCTGGCGAAAATCTGCGTGTAAGACCTCTTGCTGACGTTTATGTAGCTCTCCGCGGCACTTATGCTCGCATTGTTGTTGTATATTATTATAAGTGGTATCGGCTGCTTGTTGTAAGCTAGGGCGTTTTTCATTGCGGCTTCGGCTTCCGAAGCAGAAACCCCTGCCGAGGCATTGCCAAGCATCGAGCCATTTAGCAGTATCATTGTGCCAGATGGCCTGTCCAAGAACATGTAGAGCGGCTTGTTTGCCTGCCCGAAGACTGCCTTTGCGAATGACGTCGCGGCCGTTTGGGTTATGTAGAAAGACACCTGCCATTCGACAGTGTTGTTTATGGTTGTAGGAGGCACTATGCCGATGCTTCCTGGGAGTATGCTGCTGCCGTTTATTGCCTGCACCCCGTTTACTATGCCAAGGAAATGCCCCTGGCTGTCGATTATCGATGCCGTTTTGTTTATCTCTGCAGTGGAAACGCTGGGAAGCGTCACGTACACTTCATCACTGCCTACGCCCTCTACGGTAACCTGCTTGAGCCCGAACGTTGAGACCCTCTGCTGTATTGTGGATATTATGCTGCTCATTTCTGTAGCGTTCACGCTCTGCTCAAGCGTTACCGGTATCTGCGTGCCGCCTATGAATTCTATGCCGAAGTGCAGGCCGTAGTGCACGTCAAGCAGGGCCAGTGCCAGGAATACGATTACAAGGACGATAATTCGCCTGTCCGTTATATAGCTCTTTTTAAAGTTCATTTCGGCTCCCTGCTTGATTTATACCATACTACCATCACGGTATTTCCGAACCATGTTGTGAATATGTCGCCTATAAGCCCGAACAGCGCCACGCCGGCTATTTCTATGTAAGTAGGTATGTAGAATACATACGCTATTACGAAAAGCGTAGCAAACGATATTATTGCTGCTACAGTCATGGTAGTTCCTGTTTTCATTGTTGCAAATGCCCTGTGCGTTACGGTGTCTTCGCTTCTCTTCAGTATCCTTATGGATGATAGCATTTCGGTGTCTATAGAATAACCTATTAGCATTAGCAAGCCTCCGACTGACGCCAGGCCCATAGGTATGCCGAAGGCACCCATGGCGCCCAATGCTATCAGTATGTCGTTGCCCGCTCCGAATACCACTGCCAGAGAAGGTATCGGTATCCTGAAGACTGCGAATACGGCAATGGCTATGATTATGAAAGATGCTATTATTATCTGTATCATGTGATTTAGGAAGAAAGCACCCAGGGTTGGCGTGACCTCCTCATATGAGTACGAAGTGAATGGGACTACGGCCCGCATGCTGGATATGACCTTGGATTTGTAAGCGCTCGATGCAGTTGAATAGGCATCCTTGCCTACTGCCAGCATGCCAGAAGCGCTGCTTGAATTGTAGGCGTATGCCGATGAATTAGCGCCTATAAATGGAGATAGCAAAGCCAGCTCTGATGCCAGATCGGTGCTCATTTTTGACAGGTATGCAGTGACGTTTGCCTGCGAAGCCGCTTGCTCGGCTTTTAGCGTAGAGTTGTTGGGCTCTGACTTCAGCCCGGTTGATGACGAGACCAGATTCAGCTCTGCAGAAGAATATGCACCATAATCTGAATAGAGAGCCAGAAGCTTGTCGTTAGAACTCACTATGCTCGAATTTTCCGGGACAGTTACAGAAGCAGTGTACACTGCACCGACCCTGGACACCGAGGCAGTAGCCCCTGGTATTGCTGATGCCATGGATGATGTGAGGCCCCTTGTTGTTATTGCATTGGTGGTCGAGAACTGCACGGTTATGCCTCCTGCCAGGGACGAATCATACCTTATGTGAGGTATGAACACAAGGCTTATCAAAAGCAAAGCTATCGGTATGAGTATGAATAGCTTGTATCGCTTGGCTTCGTAGAAATTATAGTTCAAGCATATCAGTTTTAAGGGTTATATCGGCAATTTTTGACTAAGTCGCTTCGATTGACAGATTTATTTATTGGCAAATATTATAAATACTACCCGATTGGTATGGCTAACCGTTCTACACGGCTTTTTCATTGATGTGTTATTTATAAAAGAAAATATAAAGGAAAGAAAGGAAAGAAAAAAGAAAAAAAGGCATAATGCCCTAGGGCCTTATGCGTATCTCTTCATGAGCTTCAGGTGCAGCGATGTGCTGAATCCGTATACTATTACGAATATAGCAAGCACCATTATCGCGAGCCCGAAGAAAGCCGATACTGGCATTCCTGCCGGGACTAGCGTGTATAGCAGAACTCCGAATACGAATATGTATATGCTCCAGTATATTGCCTTGAATATTGACCAGCCCGAATGTTTCTCATTATAGTGCAAGCGCCTTGCATACTCCATGCTTGGATCCAGCGTCACTATGATTTTTTCCTGTTTTTTCTCAGCCATTTTTACACCTTGAATTGTCAATAGATATATTGAGCGAATATTTAAAAAGCTGACGCAATTTTATATTTATGCTTGAGGTTGTGGGAAATTTTCCCTTTATGTTTTTTTCTTGCGATTTTGAGGTTTAGGCGCTTTTGCATCAGACCGCACCGGAAAACGCGCTTTGCAGTTATCCTAAGCTGCGTTCTATGGATTTCCCGTTCCAGAATCCGATGTATGCCTTCTCTATGCTCTGCATCGGTATCCGTTCAAGTCCTGCTCTTGAATAGATTGATTCCAGCGCAGCAGGGCTTATGCGCGTCACCGGATTCCTTGACCTGAGCGAGCACGCGTCTTTGTATGGCATTATTGAAATGTCATACATCCCAAGCTCCTTTGACTTTGTTATTATCTCCTGCTTGTCAAACCCAAGCAGCGGCCTGAATATGAGGCAACGTATGCCCTGTGAGGTGGCCGCAAGATTTTCCGCAGTCTGGGATGATACCTGCCCAAGGCTCTCCCCAGTCACTATAACCTTGGCATTTTCCATTTCGGATATTATCTGTGCGGTTTCGTATATAAACTTCTTGAATAGCACCACTTCATATTTCTGCTGCTCCTTCATGACAGATATCTGGAAAAGATGCACGGGAACTGCATACACCTTTGCCCTTGGATGATATTTCAGCAATGAATCCAGAATCTTTGGCATTTTAGTGCCGTAAAGCTCATCAATGCTGCCGTAGGCATAGAAATGAACGTATATCGGCTCTAGGCCGCGCTTGAGCGCGTAGTATGCTGCTATCGGTGAGTCTATGCCTCCAGAGAGAAGGACTACTGCCCTGCCGGAGGTGCCTACCGGAAGGCCTCCGAGGCCCTTGCGCTTCTTGCTGTGCACTATGCAGAAATCCCCCAGTACGTCTATATAGAGCTTTTTTTCACCGAGTTTCTCCGGAACGAACTTGAGCTCAGCTTGCCTTTTTATAAAATTTGATACTATGTCCTTTGATGTCATCTGCCCAGTTTTGTCGGACCTGTGCGGCTCTATTTTTACATTCTCTCCAGCATTGAAAAATGAGTTGGCAACTGAGATTATAGAATCCATGTCTGTGCCGGATTTCCTGAAAGGCGCAAACCACGATATGCCGAAAATATTCGAAAGCATGTCCATGCATATCCCGACATCTTCGTTGGAATGAACGCCGATTATTAGCCTGTCGCGCAGCTTGACAAGCTTTGAATTGTACTTTTCAGGCATTGCAAGCGTTATGTTGCGCATCAGCGTACTTATGAAATCGTGCCTGTTCCTGCCCTTGAGCCACAGCTCGCCGAAGTGTATGACTATCCCATCGTATTCTGGCGTTTCGGGCATGATTTCACAGGGAAATATTTTTGCGTTAAAAATATTTAAGGCGAACGCAATGGCAATTGGTGCGGCATGTTTTTAATACTGCGCAGCTAAAAATAAATATACAGCGTGCTATTTATAAGCGCAATTATATCATTATCGGTCTTTGCATGGACATGAATGTAGTTAGAAGGCTTCGCAGCTTTTGGGTGAATTCGAGGCACATAATCAACATAAGCTACAGGCCCAAGAACGACGAATTCAAGAAGACCGCCAAGGTCATAATAATAGGCATACTCATAGTTGGAGTGCTTGGGCTCGTCCTAGGAGTAATAATATCCCTTGCCATAGCGGGAAACCTGTCCCTCATATGATTATATGGAAGTAAAGATAGACTTCACCAAGAGCGCGCAGGACAACGCCAACGATTACTATGTGAGGTCGAAAAGGCTGGCGCACAAGGCCGAGGGTGCGAAGCGCAGCATTGAGGAACTTGAGAAAAGGCTCAAGACAGAAGATGAATCCTTCAAAAGGCGTGCCGAGCCTGCAGTTAAAAAGGTAAGGAAACGCGAATGGTACGAAAGGTTCCACTGGTTCAATGCTGATGGCGAACTTCTTGCCATAGGGGGGCGCGACGCTAAGCAGAATGAGAAGCTCAACTCTGATTATTTTGAAGAAGGGGACCTTTTCTTTCACGCGGACATTTTTGGGGCCTCTGTAGTAATACTCAAAAACGGCTCTTCGGCTTCGCAGGAAGCAAAGAATGAGGCATCGCAGTTCGCTGCCAGCTATTCCAGCGCGTGGGACAACATGCAGAGAAGCGTAGACGTATACTGCATGAGAAGGGAGCAAGTAAGCAAGGCCACATCGAAAGGATCAATAGGCACGGGCAGCTTTCTGCTGAGCGGAGAAAGAGAATGGTTCCGCAACACGCAGCTCGGGCTGGCCGCATTTGTCGATAATGACAGGTTATATGTAGTGCCGGAAAAGGCTATCTCGCGCTTGAAGCCTAAAAAATATGCAATGATATCACAGGGAAAAGAGAAGAAAAGCGATGCAGCAAAGAAAATTGCACACATTCTGGACGATTACGACGACTTGGATTACATAATGCAGCAGACACCTGCCGGGCCTTTCGCTGTAGAGCTTGGAAAGCAAACAAGTTAGCTGCTTGCAGCAGCTGAACCGAAGGTAACCGAAGGCATAACGCCGTTGGGTGGATATGCCCTTATTATAACACCATTCCAATATTCATATGAACTGCCATCTGCATCGCCAATCAACCCAAAATAATTGCCGTTATTAGAAACCGTATAGGTGTTAGAGGGATTTTGCCCAAGTTCGCTCCCATAATCTCCAAGAGTAGTGGAAAGATATTGTGTAGCAGAGCCATCCACAACCGTTATTCCAACAAGAACCCATTCTCCGCTCCATGATCCAGAATCCGGCGGTCCTGACCATTCCGTCCAGGATTGCGTTGCGGCTAGCCCATACCATCCAGTGCCACCTTGCCTTGCCATTTGCCCGCTTCCTCCGGAATTTTCCAAAAAGAATACATCGTTTAGCCTGTTGATGTAGGTGTAATATTCAATTATCATGTTAGTAGACTGCCCATTCGCTACAGTGTACAAATAATTCGCTATAGAGTTTAATGCGTATAATGCATTTGTGCCAAATGGCGCGCCTGAAGGGGCGGAAGTAGTCTGGCCTGCTGTGCCTGCTATGGTCCATCCGCTGGAGCTTGCTCCGGAATAATAATTTAAGAACACGCTCGCGCCGTCGTCGTATTGCGCGTACGTTGAAGACAGCTGCGGGGCTTCGCCAATGCCCGAAGTGCCACTACTGGAGAGCAGGTTTGTTGACTTTGGGGCAAAACCCAAGTATACGGTTATGCTGTTAGATGCAGGGATTCCTCCTGCAATGTTCAGCCAGGCTGTCAGAGTGCCGCTGCTGTTGCTTTCTATCCATGCTGGTATTACTGAACCGCTGCTGGAGAAGAATTCAAAATTTGCGGAGACGCCGTTGTATGATATGTAGTTTGAATAGTCCGATTCCGGAATCTGAACCTCCTGCTGGAACGGCGCAGGGGTTGCAGAACTCTGCGAATTCGTTATTACAACGTTAGCATAATACGCTATGCCAGAAGGAATTGTCGGGCCGGTGCTGGTCGAAGAGGTTGGCGTAGATGACGAACTCGGCGTCAATCCCTTCATGGTCACCGTTGCGACTTCCGACATTAATCCAGTATAAGTTGCTTCATCGTACTGCGCCCATATGTATCCGCTGGCAGTCGGACTGGAAGAAGACAGGGTAAAAGAGAATGTCCCTGATTCGCCGCTTTGCAAGTTTCCCGCAGTAACCGAAGGGTATCCGGAGCATGAAGAAGGCGCGGGCGCGCCGTTGGGAACAAAGCAAAGTACGACATTGGTCCACTGCGCTCCGGTGGCCTGCCCTATGGAAGCTGTAAATGTGGTCCCGTGTGCTATCGGGGTGCCGCATAAGAAGCCGGAATTTGCGATGCAGGTGGTTCCTATTAGGGATCCGGAGCTGAAAATGCCGAGGGAGAATAGCGCGGCAAGGACAATCGCGATTATCAGTATTGCCCAGCCGTAGGTCATCAAGTACTCCATAGCGCTTTGCGCTTTTGGCTGGGTTATTTCAGGCATTCGACCACAATATTAAGCGTTGTACGATTGATATTTATTATGATATTATTAAATAGGCTATTAATGCAGGGAGAGAGATTTGAACTCTCGAACCCTCTACGGGAACGGGCCCTAAACCCGTCGCATTTGGCCAGGCTCTGCCATCCCTGCATCGCTATAATATTGCCGCAGATATAGCTTTATTTTATTTACCTTTTATAAATAAATGCATTGTGCAGTGTGTATACTCATTGTGCTTTGGTTTTTGAATGGCGAAAAAGATAAGCGTACCGGTCGCAACGGCTGTGGCTCTAGGCGCCATAATAGGCGCTGGTATATTCGTCCTTAGCGGGACTGCCATAGCATTGGCAGGGTCATACGCGCTGGTAGCCTTTGTATTTGTCGGCATAGTTGCGGCACTCATTGCCTTCCAGCTCGGGGAGCTAGGCTCGATAATGCCAAAGGCAAAGGGCTCGGCTTATTCATTCGTGTACGAAGCTTTTGGAAGCCAGCTTGGCTTTATAACAGGAGTGCTCCTTTATTTCAGCTTCGCGACGGCAATAGCTGCAGTAGCTTTGGGATTTGGATCATATGCTGCTAGCTTTTTCGGGCTTGGCAGCGGATATTCGATATATTTGGCCATGGCGCTGATATTCGTACTCTCCTTGGTTAACATTTACGGCATAAAGAAAGCTGCAAAGATGGATTTTGGACTCGTTGTAGTTAAGATAAGCATACTTGCGATATTTGTGGCTTTCGCGGCCGTGTTCGCCTTTTCTGGAGCAGGAGGGCATTTCAGCCTTTCGTACCTTACGACCCCCGCAAGCAAGGCAGGCTTGGCTGCAATATTTGCAGCAAGCGTAGCGATATTTTTCGCTTATTCTGGATTTCAGGCAATAAGCACGTTTACCTCTGACGTTGAAGGAGGGGCAAGCAAGGCAGCAAGGGCGATAATGTATTCAGTAATCATAAGCATTGTGGTTTATGTTCTCGTAGTTCTGGCGCTTATGCTGCTCGTTCCTGTTGCCAAATACACAGTTTCTGCAGATCCCCTTGCATTTGCGCTCAGCTACATACATGCGCCAGGCTACATCTCAACCATAGTGGATATAGGCGCCATGATTGCCACGACATCGGCCACGCTAGCCATGATACTTACCTCTTCAAGAATACTTTACCAGATTGGCGAAGACAAACTGCTCCCAAAAGCAGTTACGAAGTTCAACAGGAAAAGGGACGTTGCGCTCAATGGGGTAATAATATCCGCTGCAATAGGCGTGGTTATGCTTTTCGCAGGAAACATATATGTCATAGCGGCAATAAGCAATTTCGGGCTGCTTTTCTCATATATGCTTTCGAGCTTTGCGGTAATACATTTCAGGCGCATAAAGAGGTTCGGGAGCTTTAAGACCCCGCTCTATCCGTATGTGCCCATAGTATCGATAGTTGCTGTAATGGCTTTTATGATAGGAATGCCAAAGGAAGCTTTAGTCATAGGAGTCATGATTATAATATCGCTTATTGTCATTTATTATGCCATAATCGAGATTGACGAAAAGCGCCCGGTTAAGGAGAAACTTTTCAGGTAATATGATGATAATAGGCATAATAGGCGCACCGAACAAGGGAAAAAGCACGCTCTTTTCAGCGCTTACTTCGGGAGAGGCGAAAATAGCAAATTACCCTTTTACTACTATAGACCCAAACAAGGGAGTTGCTTACGTATCCAAGGAATGCGCGGAAAAGAGAATAGGAAAAAAATGCAAGCCGAGAAATTCCCTGTGCGAAAACGGGACAAGGATGGTGCCTGTCAATATTATAGACGTAGCAGGGCTGGTTCCGGGAGCCCACGAAGGCAAGGGCATGGGAAACCAATTCCTCAACGACCTTGCCGGAGCCGACGGCTTCATAATAGTCGTTGATGCAAGCGGCAAGACTGATGCATACGGAAACGAAGGTGCCGGCAATCCGGCCGATGACCTTGAGATGATAATGTCTGAGCTCGTCGAATGGATTTCAGGCATAATTAAAAAGCACATGCCGCAGATGTCGAAGAAGGAATCCGGAGTCGACGCATTGGCCGACATTCTTACTGTATTCAACGTCACAAGGGCAAGCATAGAAACTGCAATAGATAAGCTTTCACTTAGTTCCAAGCGCATCGCGTGGAGCGACGACGAGATAAGGAAGTTCTCATCAGCGGCAATACTAGGCTCTAAGCATTTTATAGTTGCGGCAAACAAGGCAGATGCTGAAGGAGCAAAAGCCAATGAAAATGAGATAATGAAAAAGGCTTCCGAACTAGGCATGGAAATGGTAATGTGCTCTGCGGCCCTGGAATTGGCGTTGAAAAAGGCTAAGGATTCTGGAATGATAAGCTATGACCCTGTAAAAAACAAAATGGAAATTGTGGGGAACCCTAATGCCGAGCAGAAAAAAGCGCTGAATTACATGAAGGAATTCGTAGAATCAGGAGGGACGGGAGTGCAGAAGGTGCTTAACGACTTGGTATTCGGGGCGATGGAAAACATAGTCGTCTATCCTGTCGAGGACGAAAACAAGTTTTCCGACCATTCCGGAAACGTGCTTCCCGACGCAATCCTAATGAGGAAAGGCTCTACCGCGTACGATCTTGCCATGAAAATACATACAGATATAGCCAAGGGCATGCTTTACGCAATCGACGCCACAAGCAAGATGAGGCTGGCAAAAAACTACGTGCTTAAGGACGGCGACATAATAAAGATAGTGAGCGCAGCAAAATAGCCTAGCGCCTTAGCTGGTTGAGCGCGGCTATAACTATTGTGAAAACAATAACTATTGCAATAGGTATCAGGATTACATACTTTAGCAGGAACGATGTTGTAAACGCATAGGATGTCGTATATTTGAGTATCAGCTGGGTCACGAATATTATAACGCCATAGACTATCGATGCGTAGATTCCGTTTATAAGCCCTAGGCGCAGGGCGCTTTTTACGTTTTCGGCTGCTTCCCCTACTCTGTGGCCTATCCATACGGATATTACCAGAGGCAATATTATTACTCCGGGCATTGTGAGTATGTAGCTTCCGATGACTTTATACGAATTGGCGAAAGAGCTGAAATGCTTTCCGAGCAGCGCAGGCACTACGACCTCCAGCACTATCCCTATTATTATTATGAGAGCCCACAGGAACAATGGGCCGGATAAGCTGACCCTGCTTTCCGAATGTGAGTCCCTTTTTCCGGAATCCTGTTCAGGTATCGGATTTTTTATCCAGGGCTCCTCACCGTTTATGCTAGTCTTGGAGTCTTTTTGCAATGCCAGATAATCACCATCGTATATACTACTATTCTGATAAGAGATATAAAGCGTTCGTTTCTAAACGTGCAAAAGCTTTATTAATATTCAACAGCATATAAACGCATAACAGGAGTGTTTAGGCATGGCATCTTTATATTCACCCCAATCGCAGGCAGGCGTGCTTAGCTTTTATGATGCGCCGGCAAAGGGGCCGAAGCTCAACCCAAAAATAGTGCTAATTGCAGTTGTTGTTTTTGCCCTGGCCGTGATACTGCTGGACCACTTCATATACGTATGAAGCAAGTGGCTTTTGCGCTTGTTATAAATAGGGCTTAAGCATTACGCCAGCCTGAATATATCCTTCCTGACTTCCGTCACTTCCCCGCTCTCCGCCAGTATGTAGAGTATGGCCCTTACCGCTTCCTCATCCAGTTTGCACGCCTTGGCTATGACAGGCACAGACGAGCTTTTGCCAGATATCTGCGCGGTTATGTTTGCGGTGTTGCTGTTTATGAATGAGCGCATGACAATGTAGAATTTCTTGTTGAATGCCCTTGTGCCTACCACCAGGCCGCGCCTTATGCTGTCCTCAAGCGCCGCAGATATTGCAGACGCTTCGGCTTCGGTAGGGACCACTATGTACCCTGCATCCTGCAGCGCGTCCATGTACTTTTCTATGGCACTCATTGGAGTGATGCTTGACTTTGCAGCCTCTTCTACCCTGCCCTTGCTAAGGCTCAGCTTATACTCCTGCCTGGGCTGCTCGGCCGGCTTCTTCCGCATGAGGTAGCTGTCGTAGAACATCTTCTGTATGCTGTAGTGCGTCTTCTGCTGCTCGTCCTTGAACGGCACTATAACGTGCTTCTTCTCAAGCTGCTTGAATGTTATCCTCTCGTCCTTTCCGAGGATCTTTGACACTTCAGAGGTAGTGCGCATGCTGTATCTTAGCGTGTCAAGCTTCTTTAGCACGTTTATTTCTGCCTCGGATAGTTTTGGAACGCTCCCTGCAGGTTTAGCCTGCTGCTGGGCAGTTGGCTGCGCAGCCGAGCCCGTTATAAGCTTGGCTATGTCGCTCCTCTTTGCTATTATGTAGTATGAGTCCTTGTACTGTATGAAGTCTATGTCGTCCCCTTCCCTTATGCCGAGCGTCTTTACTACTTCCCTCGGCATGCTTATTGCGAGACCGTCCTTTACCCTGTAGACCTTCGCTATCGAAACACCACATTTTTATTTATGAATTACGGAATTAATAAGATGCAAAAGCTAAAAGAGTTTGTCCTTTACACGAAAAAGTACCTAAGTATAGACGAAGCTTATGCCATAATGGCGAACGCCAAGGCTCTGGGAATAAACGAGAGGTCAATGGTCGAAACCGCCGGCGCGGCGATAGCCGAAAACCTAAGCAGGAAGCACAGGAACGACAGAATAACATTCGTATGCGGGCCCGGAGGCAAGGGCGCCATAGGCATGGCCGCGGCAAGGCATTTGATGGACATAGCTGACGTGCAATTGGCATTTGTAGGCAACCCTGACAACATAAACAGCGACAGCCTGAAATTCAATTACAATATAGTGGAAAGCATAGTCGACATAGAGGTAATAGGCTCGGAAAATATAGGAAAGCTCAAGGCAATGCTGAAAAAATCTGACGACGTTGTAGATGCAGTAATAGGCATAGGCATGCACGGGCGCCTCGACGAAACGCTGTCGCGTGCCATCAGGGCGATAAACGACTCGAAGAAATATATAATATCCATAGACGTGCCTTCCGGGGTAAATGGGGATACCGGTTCGAAAAACATAAACGCAGTGGCGCCTGACATGCTTTTCGCAATACACAAAATGAAGGGCTTCCTCAAGAACGGCAGGGAAAATTATTCGGTAAACGTGCTTAACACAGGCATACCTGCTTCGGTAGAGCTCATGACAGGGCCAGGGGACGTAATGCTAGCGACCAAGCCCAGATTTATAAATGCGAACAAGTACGAACACGGGACCGTGGCGGTGCTTGGAGGCAGCTCGGATTACAGGGGAGCCCCTATGCTGTCAGGCATGGCAGCCGAGCACGCCTTGGCTGCGCTCAAGACAGGCTCCGGTTATGTCACAGTAATATCGCCAGAAGACTCGTTGGTAAACGAACAGAGACCTATGCCTGAGCTCATACTCAGGACCATATCAAAAAAGAGATTTTCTGCTGACGACGTTGCCGAAATAAAATCAGTAAGGCATGAAGCTATCGTTATAGGGCCAGGCATAAAAGAGGATTACTTTGACTACAAGGGATTCTCCGAACTTCTTGCTTATGAGAAGGGAGCATCGAAATGGATAGTTGCGGATGCTGCTGCGCTCAAAATGCTTTCGAGGTACAAGAACCTGATAGGAAGCAACATGGTGCTGACCCCTCACACAGGGGAATTCAAGCACCTGTGCGGCATAGACCTTTCAAAGCGCGACCTTAATTCAAAGATATATACTGCAATAGATTTTGCAAAAACCTACGGCTGCACGCTTGTGCTAAAAGGCAACGACACCATAATAACCGACGGCACCAGGCTCAAGATAAACAAGGCAGAGAGCCCGACACTTTCGACAATGGGGACTGGAGACGTGCTTGCGGGCATAATAGCCAGCTACATATCAATAAACAAGGGATCGCCGTTTGAGTCCGCGGTGGCAGGCGTCTACGTCCACACACAGATAGGTGAAATGCTGAACGAAGAGATGGGACTCCACGCCACAGCATATGACGTAGCGGTATCCATACCTAAAATTATCAAAGGGTTCGACAGGATCAGCTATTGATTTTATTTTGCGGAATGATAACATGCACGAATACGGGCCATATGGCGAATTGATTGAAGGAATAAGGTCTTCCATAAAGGATGCTTTGGACAAGGCAGGATACGGAGAATTCGCAGAAGAGATAGCCAAAAGCATAGACGTATCAAAAATATTTGGGGACATTTCATCCAGCATAGTTTTGAGGATAGCGAAAGCAAAGTCGCTTAATGCAGGTGAGCTTGCCAAGAAAGTTGTAGGGTTAATAGCAAAGCCGAAATATACCAAAGAGGTATCGCAGAAGAACGGTTTCATTAATTTCGTTATAGAGCGCAGCGATTATTCGAAAGCCGTGGTTGATTTCGCCATAGGCGAAGAGAAGATATTCTCTTCAAAAGCTTGGAGCGGCAAGAAGGCCATAATAGAGTACCCCAGCATAAATCCCGCGCACCCGATGCACATGGGCCAGGTGAGGAACGTACTTTTGGGCGATGGCATTGCAAACCTTCATGAGAGAGCAGGATACAAGGTAGAGCGAGAAGATTACATAGACGATTTGGGGCTGCAGGTTGCCGAGGTAATTTGGGGCCTGTCACACATGGATAGGATAGGAGTAAAGTTCGACAGCAACAGGAAATTTGACAGCATGATAGGAGAGGTATACGTCGCGGTGAACAAGCTGCTTGAGGACAAAACCATAAAGGATGAGATATCGCAGATACTCGTAGACATGGAGCAGGACGGGACATATGAGTCTAAGACTGCCAGGGAAATGGCTGAAAGCTTTGTAGAGGCCGAATACGAGACTCTTGCAAAGATGAGCATATACCACGACGTGCTGGTGTGGGAAAGCGACATAGTCAGGAAAAAACTTCTTGACGAGGCGCTGGAAAAGATGCAGAACAAGGGAATTGTAACAAAACCCTCGGATGGAGAATACGCGAACTGCGTGGTTATAGAGCATTCGAAGCTTGGAGATTTAGCCAGCGATTTTGGGGGAATGAAAGAAGGGGTAAAGGTGCTCATAAGAAGCAACGGAGCGCCGAATTACGTCGCGAAGGACATAGCCTTCCATATGTGGAAGTTGGGGCTGCTGCCGAATAGCTTCGTGTACCACAAATTCATGGAGCAGGGATCAGAAAAGAGGCCGCTTTATTCAACAGGGGCAGACGGAACGCAGATGGATTTCGGGGCTGCCGACGTCGCAATAAACACCATAGACGCGAGGCAGAGCTACGAGCAGGCAGTAGTAAGGCTCGCCATAGCGCTTCTTGGAGGAAGCGGCTATTCGGAAAGGATAAAGCACATAGCGTACGGAGTAGTTGAGCTGGAAGGAATATCGCTTTCAGGGAGGAAGGGCACGTGGATAGGCTACACATGCGACGACCTGATAAAGGAAGCCGAAGAAAAGGCTTCACGGCTCATAACCGACAGATTCGAGCTTAGCAGCGGCGAAAAGGCAGAGGTGGCAAGCCAAATAGCCATGTCTGCAATAAAATACGAATTCCTGAAGCTCTCCAATGAGAAGAACCTTGTTTTCTCGTGGGAAAGGGCGCTTAACTTCGAGGGCAATTCTGGACCGTATTGCGAATATACGCACGCAAGGGCAGAAAGGATACTCGAAAGCCCAGGTGCAGAAGGCAAGAAGATTATGCATGGAAATTACGCAGTTTCACAGCAGGAATTCGATCTTATAAAAAGGATATCTTATGCGCGCACTGTGCTCGAAAAAGCCGTCAGGGAGTGCAAGCCAAACATAGTCATAGAGTACATGACTTTATTGGCCAGCGAATTCAGCAAATTCTACGAGACCGTGCCGATACTGAAGGCGCAGGACGAGAACGAGAAAAGCGCAAGGCTGGCCATAACCATGGCATTCGAGAAGCTGATGTCGGAGCTGCTGCTCTCCTTGGGCATGACGCCAGTAAAGCGCATGTGAAAAGCTGAAAAAAGACAAAGGTATAAATCAATTCATTATAAATTTTTCCTGCTAAGATATATGTGATATATGCGGGCCCGTAGCTCAGCTTGGATAGAGCGGCACCCTCCTAAGGTGAAGGTCGCGGGTTCAAATTCGGTTTGATCCGGTGAAAATCCCGCCGGGCCCGCTTCTTGAGTGGTTTTATGGCAAGAATGGATGGAAAGAAGGCAAAGCAAAAGGGCACGAAGGAGCCTGTTTTCTTGGTCAAGAGCGCTTCAAAGCACGGAGGCTTGGACTACCTTCACATAGGGCTCATAGCATTGGTCATAGTGCTTATAGCGCTGTCGTTTTCGCTGGCAAACTTCAAATCCGTCATAGTGTGCCAGTACGGCATTTCGAGCAACAGCACATGCATAACCCCTAAGTACAACCAGTCGCAGGTGCTCAAGGCAGCAGGAAAAGAGCTTGCCAACTACCAGTATGTGAATTCAAGCCTTTCGATACTCACCTATTATTCTTACTTAAACAGGTCAAAGGCCTCTTATCAGCCTGCTACGAACACATGGTCCGTAATAGTGCCGTACAGGGACCCTTTCACTAATTCAACGCTCAACGTATCTATGGAATTTTACGGCTCGAACCTAAGCTTGGAGACGCCATTCATACAAATGATAAGGCCTAAAAGCGTGACCAACAACACGGTTGTGGCACAGGGAGTGGTCGAAATAAGCGGAAAGACCACGTGCGTGTCAAATACCCCTGAACCGGTCTACTTGATAACAGACCCATACGCACCCGGAGCCATGAGCAGCATATTGCAGGCCATAAACATGAGCAAGAAATACTCTAAAGAGATAAACATGAGCTACAGGTTTGTCTTCTCTGGATATTCGATAAGCAAATACAGAAATTACGGAAAAGAGCCGACACAGCTGCTCGGAGCTTATCTTGCGTGCGGCTCTGCACAGGGCGAGTTTCCACAGTTCATGAATACCCTGAATACAGTTTATGACGGAAACCCGCTGCCAAACGATACGCTGTATTCGATGGCGCAGGCGTCAGGATTCAACATGAGCTCGTTCGGGAGCTGCATGGCCAACGCGCCGAATACGCTGCTAAGGCAGGAGCAGTTTGCGAGCTTCTACAACGTTACATTCACGCCGGTGTTCATAGCGAACTGCAAGTATGAGGCCATACCGGCTACGGCACTTGACGCGATAAACTACTCGCTCGAACAGCTTAAGTAAAACCATGAGGGCAAATTGTTTGACTCATATAATAGTGGGTGTTGACACGGGCAAGACCGTCGCGGTTTCATGCTTAGGGCTCGACGGCAGGCTCGTTTATTCGGCGCACATGAAAAGCGGCGGAGAATCATGGATAATAAGCAACATAAGAAGAATAGGCGTGCCGAGCGTCATAGCGAGCGACAAAAAGACAAGGGGAGAGATGATAAGGAGGATAAACTCGGTGTTCAACGCAGTGCTCTTCATGCCCAAGGACAACATAATGCTTGAGGAGAAAAGGCAGGCCGCACACGAGAGATCCATAAAGGACCCGCACGAGAGGGACGCCTATGTGGCAGCGATAAAGGCTTATAATTATTATGCTAATAAGCTTAAACAGGCGAGGCACAAAGCAGAGGAGAAAAAAGCGGAAGACATAGACGAAGTGCTTGCAAAAGTAATCAAGAAATATTCGATAAGTGAAGCGATAGAGAACAAGAGCCCGGGAAGGCTTTCCAACAGGAACGTCTGGGGCTAAGGCGATTGATTGGCCACGACCAGAAGAATTTACAGACCTAGGAATACGAATTCGAAGAGAAGCGCTAGGCACTCCACATCTACAGTCATGAAGCTGGCCAACATGTCGAACCTGAATTCCGTAAAATCCATATTGATGGCAATGCAGGTATCGCTGAAATATGCGGAAAATGTGTTTGCGGGCAATGCAGGCAACGCCACAAGGCTCAAGAGGATAAGGCAATACGTATACAGATTGAACAGGGTTTCTGATCTGCTGCATACCGACACGCACGTTGAACCGGAAATTTTTTACAGAGAGCTAAGGCTTGCGGCCATAGCATACGTGAATCTTTTTTACGGCGCGAGCAGGGCAGACAGGGAAGCCTTCATGTCTTCGTGCTTGAGCGACAGCTACGGAAGGGCAGCGGAGCCTTCAAACAACCTGATACTGCTTCCTTCGATACTTGCAGAGAACGGCGTACCTATAGGGAAAGCCTCTTTCAGCATATTGACAGGGCTGCACAGGAAATCTTTCATGGCCATAAAACACGCGATGAAATCCGCAGTGAGCGTTGAGCTCTTCAGGAATTCTTCAGCTATAGGAGATAGCACTGAGAGCCTCGAAAGGCTCAACAAAAGCATATATGAGATAGACGGAATAATGAGCAACATGCACGGGCTCATGAAGGATTATGAAGCCGTAGAGACGAAGAAGCTTGAGCTAATAGCAGAGATGTGCGACATAGGCGACAAGAGCGGATTCCCGGTGGACAGCGTAATAGAGTCGGTGTCCGCCCCATATATGCCAAAGCACTCGAACATAATGAGGAAGTAGCAAAACAACAAATATTAATAATCTGAGGCACAGAAACCATTATGCGCTCCCGTCGTCTAGTCCGGTCAAGGACGCAGGCCTCTCAAGTCTGAAACTCGGGTTCAAATCCCGGCGGGAGCATTTTGAAAATTCGGAGTCAAGCCAGGGTTCGAAA